>JAQCGH010000014.1 GCA_027620015.1 Cyanobacteriota bacterium | reverse complement strand
GCCCCAGGTGTTGATGATCCGTAAGGACGAGCCTGCACCGCCACCAACCTCAATTGAGCCTGCGGTTGCCGCAGCTCCCGAGGCCCTTTCTCATTTCGCTTCCCCTAGCAGGGTTGCTGCGCCTGCACGCACTCCCGTCCGAAGCGATGACGAGTTGTTTGACCTGGGATCTATGGAGGGCCTCACCATGGCCGATCTGTTGGGCCCTGACCAGAGTCAGAAGCGTGCTGCGAAGGCTGCTGTTGCCGGAGAGCCCAGCACCAAGCCCGCGGCGCGGAGCGTCGACGACTTCGATTTTGACGAAGAAGCCTTTCTGGCGGCTCTCGACGACCACGAGCCCCACGGCACCACTGGAGAGGTGGTGCGCGGCACGGTGATTGGCGTCGAAAGTGATGGCGTCTACGTGGACATCGGGGGCAAGGCGCCGGGTTTCATGCCCAAGAAAGAATGCGGCCTGGGGGTGATCACGAATCTCAAGGAAAGTTTTCCTAAGGATCTGGTGGTGGATGTGCTCGTCACCGGCGAGCAAAACGCGGATGGCATGGTCACCATCAGCGCCCGAGCCTTGGCCCTGCGTCAGAGCTGGGAGAAGGTGAGGCTCCTTGAGAAGGAGGGAAAGGTTGTTCAGGTCAAAGTGAATGGCTTCAACCGCGGTGGTGTCACCTGTGAACTTGAGGGCTTACGCGGCTTCATCCCTCGTTCCCAGCTGCAGGAGGGTGAAAACCATGAGGCTTTGGTGGGTAAGACCTTAGGGGCCGCTTTTTTAGAGGTCAACGCAGAGACTCGCAAGTTGGTGTTGTCGGAGAAGAAAGCCGCCACCGCAGCACTTTTCCAAAACCTGGAAGTTGGACAGCTTGTCGAAGGCCAGGTTGTGGCAATTAAGCCCTACGGCTTGTTTGTCGATCTAGGCGGAGTCAGCGGTTTGTTGCACCAATCGGCAATTAGTGGTGGTCAGCTGCGTGACCTGCGTGAGGTTTTTGGCCAGGGAGATCGGGTCAAGGCCCTGATCACCGAGCTGGATCCGGGTCGGGGTCGCATCGCCCTTAATACCGCTCTGCTTGAGGGACAGCCAGGAGAACTGCTGATCGATCGCGACAAAGTTATGGCTGAGGCCCCCGAGCGGGCCAACCGGGCCCGTTCCGTGCTGCGTCAACAAGAACAAGGGGCCGGATGAATCTGGCCGCTCCAGATTGGGAGCTCGACTACTACTCCCGTCCCATTCTCGAAGCTGATGGTAAAAAGCGCTGGGAGCTGCTGATCTGTTCCACCCCCGCTGGGTCCAGAGCTGAGGAAACAGCGAGCGAATCATTCCGCTGGGCCCAAGACTGCCCTGCTACCAGCGTCAATTCGATCTGGCTGAGGGAGGCTCTTGAGGCGGCGTTGGCAGGTGCTGCAGCGCAAGGTTTTGGGCAGCCGAGGCGGTTGCGCTGCTGGCGTGCCTCGATGCGCACCATGGTGCAACGGGCGGCGGAGGGGCTGGGGCTGGAGTTGGTGCTCAGCCGCCGTACCTACGCCCTGGTGAGCTGGTTGCAAGAGCGGGAGCGCCTGGTGTATCCCCAGGAGCTCGGCTACATGGCCGGTCCACTAGCCCCGCCCCCCCAGGCCTTGCGACCGATTGCGGTGCCCTTGCCGGAAGCGGCGCGGGGCGATAGCTGGGCCTGGGCCACTTTGCCATTGGCTGCCTTGGCCACTGCATCGGAGTGGGAGCTTGGCTTTTCGGGGCTTGTACCCCTGCCAGAGAGGGTGTCTACCGAGGTGCAAGTACCTGGAATTCGCTTATTCAGTGCCACCAGGGCCCTAGCCCTGGCTGGTTGGCTGGCTGGGCTTGAGCCAGTACGACTTGAGATCAGTGGTCCGCAGCTGGTGCTTGAAGCAGGCCTGGAGGATCGCTGGTTACTTGCCAACTTGCCAACTGAGGAGGCAGAGGTAGCAACTGCCGCTTTTGCTGATGCCCGAGAGCAGGCTGGAGGCCTTCAGTTCCTAGCCGTGCAAGCCAGGGAGGAAGACCAGCGCTTTGAGGGCTTTTGGCTGCTGCGCGACCTTCCCGACGCTTGATGCCCCACGATGGCCGAAGCGGTTGATCCTCCTTTTGATCGTCCCGATCGGGACTTCAATTCTTTGCCTGGTTGGACCTGGATAGGCACCTACGGTGGCTACTACCTGCAGTGCGACCTACTCCAGTCGTTCGAGCACGGGTTTTTTACACGCCAGTGGCAGGGGCGGAAGCCGGAGGTTTTGGCGGCCTATGTGAGCGCTGGGGTAAGTGTTCACCGTCTGCGCCAGGTTCACAGCCCCGTGGTTTTGCCTGCCAGTCAGGCCAGCGCCGATCCCTTCCCCGAGGCCGATGGTCTTATCAGTGATGCTGGCGGCCAAAGCCTCTGGGTTTGTGGCGCTGACTGCACCCCGGTGCTGATTGCTGATCCCGCCAGTGGCCGAGTGGTGGCTTGCCACGCTGGTTGGCGCGGTGTTGCAGGTGGCATCCTCGAGCGCGCCGTGCAACTTCTGGTGGAAGGCGGTAGTCGGCCGACCGAGCTGCTGGTTGCCCTCGGACCAGCGATCGGTGGTGGCTCCAATCAGGTGCAGCGGAAGGTCTCTGAGCAGGTTGCGGCTTCTCTAGATCCCTCCCATCAGGATTCGTCGATGCCTGCGCTGCTTGAGCAATTGCGTCAGTGCGGCGCTTTGCAGGCCGACCCAGACCCTATGAGGGACCGCCTTGATATCCGCCTTGCAGCCAGGTTCCAACTGGAACTACTTGGAGTGCCAACGGCGCGCATTGGCAGTTGTCCTCTTTGCACAGTGAGCGAACCGCTGCTGTTTCACTCCTGGCGGCGTGATCAGGTGAAGGCGGTTCAGTGGAGCGGCATTGTTTCTCAGGCTTGAATCTTGGCGCAGTATGTAGCTGGATTTGCATTCAAACCAAACTTTTTGCTTGCAGTTGGGCCTCTTAATGCGCCATAATGCATAGGTTGCATATTTAGTTTCATGCTCACCAATGCTGATCTTCTAGCTAAAGTCAAAGAGCTCGGGGATGTTAGCAAATCCGACTTAGTTCGTGCTTGTGGCTATGTTTCCCATAAAAAAGACGGTTCAGAACGGCTCAACTTCACAGCATTTTACGAAGCCCTCTTGAATGCAAAAGGCGTTGATCTTGGTGGTGCATCAAAAACAGGAAAGGGCGGACGTAAGCTTAGCTTTAACACCAAGATCCAGTTCAATGGCAATCTGATGGTTGGTAAGGCTTATACGGGCATGCTTGATCTCAAGCCTGGCGATGAGTTTGAAATCAAGTTGGGTCGCAAACAGATTCGTTTAGTGCCTCTTGGGGCAGAGGACGAGGAAGAGTGATCGCTAGGGCTACCTTTTCGGCCACTTTGATGCCATCAATTGCTGCCGAAAGGATCCCACCTGCGTACCCAGCCCCCTCGCCAGCTGGGTATAACCCTGGGATGTTGCAGCTTTCCAGGGTTATTTCGTTTCTAGGTAGACGAACTGGAGAGGAGGTGCGGGTTTCTATACCGGTGAGTAGAGCATCCTCCATTAGGAAGCCTGGAATACGCTTATTGAAGGCAGGCAAGGCCTCCCTAATAGCCGTAAGCACAAATTCCGGTAGGCAGCCAGCCAA
Organism: Cyanobacteriota bacterium; assembly: GCA_027620015.1. Taxonomy (GTDB): domain Bacteria; phylum Cyanobacteriota; class Cyanobacteriia; order PCC-6307; family Cyanobiaceae; genus Cyanobium_A. Next base: position 42,825 of record JAQCGH010000014.1, on the reverse strand, counting down.
ACTCCCGTAGCAGACTCCTGGTTGGTATGAGGGAATAATTCCCCCTTTGCCCTGACTGGGGCGGTTCGCGAGGAAATCGCCAACCCGCTGGGCAGGAGCTTGGTAGTTCGAGCCACCGTTAACGAAGGCGCAACCCTCCCAATGGCGCTGAAAAGCCACGCCGGCGAGGGGATCATCGGCGCTTGCGCCGTACGGAGTTAGATCGGCTAGCCCGATACCCACCACGATGCCGCTGTTGGCGTTGCGTTCGTTTCGGGTGTGCTGGCTCATGCCATTTGTCACAACCCTGCCTGGCTCTGAGGTAGCCCCAACTACCAGTCCCCCTGGGCACATGCAGAAGCTGTAGACACTTCGGCCCAAGTTGGCTGTCTCATTACAGTGATGCACCAGCTTGTATTCGGCTGGACCCAGGCGAGGGTGGCCGGCGGCCTTCCCCCAGCGGGCTTTATCAATCAGGCTCTGGGGGTGTTCGATGCGTAGTCCAACTGCGAAAGGCTTGGGCTGCATTGCTACACCGGCGCTTTTCAACATCTCAAAGCTGTCCCGGGCGCTGTGGCCGAGAGCAAGCACCACCTGGGTAGCAGGAATTCGTTCGCCGTTACGCAGCTGCAGGCCCTGTATGGAGCCGTCCTTTGGATTAAACTCCAAGCCGTCTACCCGGCATTCGAAGCGCACCTCGCCCCCTAGAGCCTCAATTCGCTGACGTAACCCTCTCACCACCGTGGCCAGTTTGAACGTGCCGATGTGGGGGTGGTGCAGGGTGAGTATGTCGGGGTTAGCGCCTGCGGCAACTAGCTCTTCAAGCACCTTGCGCACGTAAGGCTTGGCTTCGCTCACCTGGCTGTAGAGCTTGCCATCAGAGAAGGTGCCGGCCCCACCCTCGCCAAATTGGGCATTCGATTCGGGATTGAAGTCCGCCCGGCCCTTCCAGAAGCCGAAGGTGTCGGCGCTGCGCTCCTTGACCGTCTTGCCTCGTTCCAGCAATAGGGGACGAAACCCCATCTGGGCCAGCAGCAGGGCTGCGAAATAGCCGCATGGACCAGCTCCCACCACAACTGGTCGCATCCTTCGATCGTTGGCGTGGCCTACGACGGGGTGATAGGTCGTGTCGGGTCTGGGCCGCAGGTGGGGGTCGCGGGCAAAACGCTGCAAGAGCTTGGCCTCGGCCCGTTCATCAAGGCCCAATTCCAAATCCAGGCTGTAAACGAGGCTGATCGCTGTGCTCTTGCGGGCATCAACGCTGCGTTTAACCAGCCGCAATCCAAGTAGTTGATCGGGGGCGAGTCGTAGGCGCCTCAGCACTGCCGCCGCCAGGTCGGCTTCGCTGTGGTCGAGGGGGAGTTTTAATTCGCTCAGGCGCAGCACTACCGATTTCAGGCGCTCATTCATGGCGTTATTTCAGCAGTATTGGCTCCCCTGCGCCTGAAAGCTGATTGAGCTGCCAGGGTGGAGGTCGATGCGGCACCGGTTCCTTGTCGATAACCCACTGTCCCCTTTGCATGGCCCTAGCGGCGCTTTGTGTGCTTAGAGCCACGGCTCATGGCACCTTGCTCTGGCGCTTGTCGGCCTAAGCGAGGCGCTAACCATGGGAATGTTTCAGCGCAGCACGCCGGAGATGGTTGCCTGGCCTGCTGCCTACCTCACCCGACGCGGCTTCCTCAGCTTGGCTGGCTTGGGAGTCGCGACTTGGGCGGCGTCAGGTCTGCGTTCGGATGCCATTGCCGCTCCTAGGGGTGGGGTAAAACCGCTGCTGCCGCCCCGGGGCGACCTGCGCATGGTGGCGATCAGCGATCTAAATAGCAGTTATGGCTCCACCAGCTATCTGCCGGAGGTGCTGCGAGCCGTTGAACTGATCCCTAGCTGGAAACCCGATTTGGTGCTCTGCGGGGGCGACATGGTGGCTGGTCAGAAGCAGGGTCTCAGCCGGGTACACCTCAGCGCCATGTGGGCTTCCTTCCACCGCCAGCTGCTGGCACCGCTTAGGCGCTCCGGGCTGCCGGTTGCGATCACCATGGGCAACCACGATGCCTCTTCGGCCCGCTCTGCGGGAAACTACATATTTGAGTTCGATCGCCAGGAGGCTGAGCGTTATTGGCGCGGCCAGCAGCACGCCCTGGGGCTGAAGTTTGTTGATGCAAGCCGGTTTCCCTTCGCCTACAGCGTGCGCCAGCAAGACCTCTTCTTGCTGGTGTGGGATGCCTCCTCAGCCGTTCTGGAGGCCGAACAGGTGGCATGGGCCGAGCGCCAGCTGCGCAGCCCGGAGGCCCAAACGGCACGGCTACGTCTGGTGCTGGGCCATCTGCCGTTGCTGGCGGTTGGTCAAGGCCGGGATCGCCCTGGCGAGGTGTTGCAGCAGAGCGAGGCTCTGCGCCAGTTGCTGGAGCGCACTGGCGCCCATGCCTATATCAGCGGCCACCATCACGCTTTCTTCCCAGGCCGGGTGGGCCAACTGGACTTGCTCAACCTCGGCGCCCTGGGCAGTGGTCCGCGCCGCCGGCTGCAGGACAGCACAGCTCCAGTGCAGACCCTCACCGTGATCGATGCCTTCTGGCCCCAGGGTGATGGCGCGGGACGCACGACTTACACCAGTTACAACATGACTAGCCTGGAGACAATCACCAGTCAACAGCTACCGGCCCAGATCCGCCCCAGCCAGGGCCCGCCACTGCGGCGAATAGGCTGAAGGGGAGTGTTTGCGGAGTGCGATCACGGCGTCGGGGTAGTAGCTGGGTGCTTGGCCGCAGGATCATTTCCATGCCAACTGCCGCCAAGGCCATACATGACCCTTGCTGCAAGTTCGAAATGGATGGCACAGTGGTCTGATGCTTTTCGTAGAACGCAAGTTTCTGTGTCTCCCTTTTCTCTTTTCTGGATCGTTGCTTCCGCCCTGAGCACCACCTTTGTGCTGGGAGTTCCTGCTTACGCCCAGTCGCCTGGGTCCTCCGCAGCGGCGGTCAAGCCCGTCAGCCTTGAGACCATGAACGATCTTTCTCTTGCCGCCGCCGTAAACGTTTGCGAACTGGCGGTCGAGCAGAAATTGGCTGTGCAGAACGCTGTGATCTCAAATGCCAAAGCGATTACCTATGTCGTTACTGCTGGCCATGGCAGTCAGATCGCTGGCAGTGGCAAGCTTGAAGCTGCCCAGATTGTGAACGGCAGCATTGTTCAGATTGTGGGCCGGGTTAAACAGGGCTGTTACGCCAAGATCACGGCCGCTGACAAAAAATTTGTGGACGAAGTGATCGCTCAGTACACAGCCCAGGCCACTAAAGCCCAGCCCAAGAAATAGATCGTTTGCTTATTCGTCAAGAGATCAGTCGGATTCGGCGTCAGAAGATTCCGGCTTGCTCTCAGGTAGAAGTTGGGCCAGTAGCCCAGCCGCCATCAGCAATCCGCCTAAGCTAAGGGCCAGGGTTTTATTACTCGCCGCGGGCCCATCACTCCATACTCCAGCCGCTAGAAAGGCACCTCCCAGCAGTAGGGAGGGCACCAACACGATGCCTTTGGCGGTGCGATTCAGACTCATGAGCAGATAATTAGCTTCGTTCAGGTTGCGACGTTGGCACAGTCGGAGTTGCTGCTTAGATCGGATCGGGCCAGACCAGCTGCGATTAAACCGTTGCCCAGATCTGCCGCTTGGTTTGTGCTGCCACGCACGGGCGCAAGTGGCTGAACCCTTGCCAACAGCACACCGTGGTTTTGCCCCATCGGCCTCAGATTGACGCGGGTGTGGCGAGGAACGGCTTGGCGAAGCCATGCCACTGCCTCAGCCTGCTGTGCTTCAGCTACCTCCACACAGGCCAGTTGCACCGTGTAGCTACGGTTTTGATCGCCGAGTTGCAGCAGGGTCGACCCCCGCACCTGCAGTACCTCGGCCGCCCAGGCAGCTCCAGGACACACCAGTAATACCGCCACCAATGCGGCTAGCCATCTCAAAGCTTGGCGCCGCAGCTGGGGCAGAAGAGATGGGCGCTTTCGGTACTGCTGCCGCAGGAATGGCATACGCGGCTGGTGTCGATAGCAAGCTCTGGATGGGATGGCAGCCCCACCATTTGGGCGTTGCTGGCTCCAGGGGGCACCATCGGATAGCAGTTCTCATTGCGCCGCACCTTCACATCGATGAAGGCAGGACCTGGATGGTCAAGGCCTTCCTGGAGTTGCTGGCGCAGGTTGGCGCGTTCATCGATGCGCACGCCTCGAACGCCGAAGGCTTCCGCGAGGGCCGCGAAATTTGGCATGCCATTGGTCATTTCCGAAGCCGAGTAGCGCTCTCCGTAAAAGCTCTCCTGCCACTGACGCACCATTCCCTGCCAGCCGTTGTTGATCACCACCACCTTCACCGGCAAGTTGTATTGGCTGAGAGTGCCCAGCTCCTGAATATTCATAAGAATGCTGGCGTCGCCGGCGACACAGATAACTTGCTCATCCGGGAAAGCGGTCTGTACGCCCATGGCTGCGGGCATGCCGAAACCCATCGTGCCAAGGCCGGCCGAGCTGATCCAGCGCCTGGGGCCATTGTGTAGAAACTGAGCAGCCCACATCTGGTGTTGGCCCACATCTGTCGTATAGAAGGCATCTGGTGCTAATTCCCTCAGGGCGACAATCACTTCCTGGGGGGAGATATCTCCCTCTGGGTCTGGTACCAAAAGGGGATAGTGCTGTTTCCAGCTATCGATGCGCTGCAACCAGGCCTCGGTGCGGCCCTCCGAGCTGTCCCGCGTTGATGCAGCCAGAAGTGCTGCTAGCGCTGCTTGGACATCAGCTACCAACGCCACATCAGGTAAGCGGGTTTTGCCCATTTCCGCCGCGTCGATATCGATGTGGATCACCTGGGCCCGGGGGGCAAATCCATCAAGCCGGCCTGTGACCCGGTCGTCGAAACGGGCACCGGTAGCAATCAGCAGATCGCACTCTGTGACTGCGAAATTGGCATATGCAGTGCCGTGCATGCCGAGCATGCCCACCGATTGGGGGTGCTTCTCATCAAAAGCTCCCTTACCCATCAAGGTGGTCGTGACTGGCAGCCGGAATCGTTCGGCCAGCTGTTTCACTGCTCCATGGGCCCCGCTGCTGATGGCACCGCCACCTACGTAAAGCAGAGGGCGACGGGCTTGGCGGATCAGGGCTAGTGCCGCTGCAACTGCCTCGGGATCTGGACTGGGTGGAAGCCTAAATCCTGCTGGAATTGCCGAACCCGGAGCGACCGGCGTGTAATCAAATTCCTCCAGGCCTACGTCCTTGGGCACGTCGATTAGTACCGGGCCTGGCCGGCCACTGGCTGCAATCAAAAATGCTTCTGCCACGATCCGGCCGATATCGCGGGGATTGCGCACCACCCAGGAGTGCTTAACGATTGGAAGGGTTATGCCGAAGATGTCGGTTTCCTGGAAGGCGTCAGTGCCAATTGATGCCCGAGGCACCTGCCCGGTGATCACCACCAACGGCACCGAGTCCATCTGAGCGGTGGCGATGCCGGTGACCAAATTCGTGGCCCCGGGGCCTGAGGTTCCAAAGCAGACGCCAACTTCGCCGGTAGCTCGGGCGTAGGCATCGGCGGCATGGGCGCCTCCCTGCTCATGGCGCACCAAGATGTGCTTTAACCAGCCACGAGATTCTGCTTTGTGCAGTTCGTCGTATATCGGCAGGATTGCTCCGCCGGGGTAGCCAAAGATGTGGCGCACTCCATGGAGACGCAAGGCATCCATGAGGGCATAGCCGCCATTTACTAGCTGAGAAGCAAAAGCTTCAGCAGGGACGTCATCACCATTAGTTGTGGTGGTAGCGGACTGGACCGCAGAGGCGAGGGGCGTCAGCGTCACGGCTGCTGCATGCCAATCAACTTGGCGGTTAACGGATTAAAGTAACCTTAGTTGCCGGTGGCGCTTTCGGGGCCGCTGCCCGCCCAGGTTGATGGCGCCTGCCGTTGGCCATAGCTCGCAGGATCTGGGCTGGGTCTAGCCAGCGGCCGCCATGGCGGATGCCCCAATGCAGGTGTGGACCAGTAGTGCGGCCGCTCATGCCCACATGGCCGATTAGTTGGCCCGTGCGTACGCTCTGGCCCTGGCGCAGGAGCACTTGACCACTTGTGTAGATGTCGCCAGAAACCCGCCCGGACAAATGGCAGTAGATGTGCTCGTAATCGCCAGTGCGAATCACCAGTCCCAAGCCGCAGCTTCCGTCGTTGATCACCTCCCGTACTGAACCAGCCCACCAGCTGCGGATCAGCGATCCCATGGGCGCTGCTATGTCCAGGCCGTAATGGGGCTCCACCCGACCCCAGGGGCCGGTGCGAGTGCCGAAATGACTGGTGTAGGCCAGGAAGCTGGTGACGGGGAAAACCCCCATCTGCCAGCGACTATGGGCCAGTGCCGCTGGACTCAAAAGCAGCATGCTGACGCTAAATATGACTCCTGCCGCTATCACTCCGTCATTAAATAGACGGCGATCAGAGGAGGCCCAGCGCATGCAGGGGTCCCTTCCCACCAAGCAGCTCCAGCAAGAAAGCAGAGAATCCCACCATCGCTAAGCGCCCATTCCAAACTTCTGAGCTGTTATTCCAGCCCCAAGCCCACTTGTCTTGGGGATAGAGCTTCACCTTGCTAGGCAATTCTGCTGCCTGGTCGAGGTTCACCTCGGGGCCCTCAAGGGCGTGCTGCACAAGATCGGCCAGACCGTTGATGAAGGCTGGGGTCGTGTCTAGGGCAGGCACTCGACGAAAATTAGTGATGCCCGCCTCAGTCGCGATCTCCCGATATTCGATATCAATCTCTTCGAGGGTTTCGATGTGTTCGCTTACGAAGCTGATTGGTACCACCACCAAATCTTTTACCCCAGCTGCACCTAGATCCTCCAATGCGTCATCGGTGTAGGGCCTAAGCCACTCCACAGGACCTACCCGGCTCTGGTAAGCAAGGGTGAATGGATTGGCGAAGTCCAGATCGCGACCAAGGCGCTCCATGATCAACTGGGCGCAGGCTTGAATCTCTTTTTGGTATGGATCGCCGGCTTCCTCCACGTAACTTTTAGGTACCCCGTGGGCACTAAAAAAGACATGAGCTTTTGAGGGCTCTGGACAAGCCTGGATTTCGCGCGCAATCAGGCCAGCCATGGCCCCCACATAGCCAGGGTCGTCGTAATAACTGCGAATGCAGCGGATCGGCAGCCTTGAAAAACCACTGTCAGCTTGGCGTAGGCGCTGTAGCTCACGGAAGCTGGATCCGCTGGTGCTGATCGAGAAGTGTGGGTAGAGAGGCAGCACCACCACCTCCTCCACCCCGTCGGCCTTGATGTCGGCCACAGCTGACTCTGTGAATGGATGCCAGTAGCGCATTGCTACATAGCTAGTGGCCTCGATGCCCCTGGAGCGTAGTTCGCTTTGCAGTTCTCGGGCTTGCTGCTCGGTAATACGCCGAAGAGGAGAACCCCCGCCAATGGAGCGGTATGCCTCTTGGGACTTGCCAGCACGAAGACTGCTAATAAGCCAGGCCAACGGTTTTTGTAGGGCTGGATTGGGCAGCCGAATGATTTCCGGATCAGAAAATAGGTTGTAAAGAAACGGCCCAACGTCCTGGATACGCTCGGGCCCACCGAGGTTCAGCAGCAGCACGCCAACTTTGGCCATGCCTTCCTTGCGCGCAGCTTATGGATTAAAAGCGTAACTCTGCCGCTACTCACCTAGCGACCAAGGCGGAGGATCGATACCATTCAAATCTGTACTGAAACGTCAGTCTCTGTGCTGGGACCATGCCAAAAGCAGCGGTAGAGCTGGATCTGGCTGTTACAGACGCCTGCGCAACAGAAACCAGTGCAGCCTTAACCAGCCTGCAAATCTGCCTCGCTCGTGCAAACCAGGCCCTGGCTCAAGCAGGTGTCTCCCTGCGCATAGAACTGCGCGGTCAACGTTTGGGCCTGCGCGGGCCCCTTCCCTGTCGTCGGGGCTCGGGCGGACACCCGGTGCAGCGCATCAGCCTCAGTCTGCCTGCCAATAGCGCTGGCCTTGAGCTGGCCAGGGAGCGGCTTAAAGAGGTGTTGCGGCAGCTGCAGCAAGGCCGCTTCGCTTGGAGTGCCTGGGGCGCTCGACCAGATCAGATGCCATTACCTTTTTCTTCCCCTACGTGGTCAAGCTCACTTGCCCAGCCCGCAGCTGGCGATTCACTGGGATTGGCTGCTTTTGAAGCAGCGTTTTTTGCCGATCCCCGCCGCCGCCGAAACCCTGCCGGTTGTCGCACAACCTGGACGAGCGCCTACCTGCCTTACCTTCGCCGCCTGGTGACCGTTGCGGCCGAGCGCGAACTGCCCTTGGGGCGGGCCCTATTTGAGATTGCGCTTGAAAGCTATGCGGCCAGCAGCCGCAGCCGGCAACAGTGCGGCACCGCTCTGGCCGCCCTGGCCCGCCACCTAGAACTCGACCTGCCTGATAACTGGAGCGAGAGAGCAGCTGGTTATGGCTTGCATGCGGCCCAGTTCCGGCGGCTTCCGGGTGATCCTCAGATTTTGTTGTGGGCGGAGCAAATCCCTAATCCGTCCTGGCGTCTGGTCTACGGATTGATGGCCACCTACGGCTTGCGTAATCACGAGGTGTTCTTCTGCGATCTTTCGGCCCTTGCCCCTGGTGGTGATCGGGTGATTCGGGTGCTGCCCACCTCTAAGACAGGCGAACATCAGGTGTGGCCGTTCCAGCCCGATTGGGTGGAGCTTTTCGGCTTGGAGCAGCTGGGGGTCTCCAATCCCCCCCTGCCTGCGGTGGCGACTGACTTGCGCTACACCACCCTGCAGCAGGTAGGCCGTCGGGTGGCTGAACAGTTTCGCCGCTACGACTTGCCGATCACCCCCTACGACCTCCGCCACGCCTGGGCAGTTCGCACCATTCACATCGGCCTGCCGGATACGGTCGCAGCTCGGATGATGGGCCACTCGGTGGCCATCCATACACGTACCTACCACCACTGGATCACCCGGCGCGATCAACAGCAGGCGGTGGATGCGGCCTTAGCCCGTCAACGCCAGAGTGGCATCACAGCATCGGTAAACCCGTGAATCAGCACCCCAGCGATCAAGTCGCAAGCCTTGATGCGGCCGCGGCAGAGCTGGGTCCCGGCGGAGACCTGGCGCCAGAGGCTGATCAGGATGGCTATCGCCGCCGCATGGCCCGTCGCAAGGAGGTGCAGCAGCAGCGGGTGGGTGAACGCAACCTGGAAAAGGGCCTGGTGCTTGTTTTTACTGGCGATGGCAAGGGCAAGACCACAGCTGCCCTTGGCTTGGCGCTGCGCACCTTGGGTCACGGTGATCAGGTGGCAGTGGTTCAGTTCATCAAGGGAGGCTGGCAGCCCGGAGAGGCAAAAGCGCTCGAGTTGTTTGGGGAGTCGCTGCACTGGCATGCGCTGGGGGAGGGCTTTACCTGGGAAACCCAAGACCGGGATCGTGATCGGGAGCTGGTGCAGCAGGCCTGGGAGCGCTCGCTGGTCTACCTCGCGGATGCCAGTCGCAAGCTTGTGGTGCTCGATGAGGTAAACATCGCCCTCAAGCTGGGGTACCTGGGGATTGACCAGGTGCTAGCAGGACTCGATCTTCGGCCGGAGTTGACCCATGTGGCGCTCACTGGCCGGGGCGCGCCGCCTCAGCTACTGGAGCGGGCCGACCTAGTGACCGAAATGAAGTTGGTGCGCCACCCCTTCAGGGAGCAAGGGGTCAAGGCTCAACGGGGCATTGAGTTCTGAGCCTTGCCACGCCGGCAGGACAGTTCGCAAGGCCGTTGCTACGCTCCTGCAAATCAGGGGTATCAATGGGTTACAAGCGCGTTCTTCTCAAGCTCAGTGGCGAAGCGCTGATGGGTGAGCAGGGCTATGGCATCGATCCAGAGATCGTGCAGTCGATTGCCTCCGATGTGGCTGCCTGCGTTGCGGGTGGCACCCAGCTGGCGATTGTGGTGGGAGGGGGCAATATTTTTCGCGGCCTGAAGGGATCGGCCGCTGGCATGGATCGGGCCACTGCCGACTACGTCGGCATGTTGGCAACGGTGATGAATGCCATCACCCTCCAGGATGGCCTGGAGCGGGCTGGTGTGCCTACCCGGGTGCAGAGCGCCATCTCGATGCAGGAGGTGGCCGAGCCCTACATCCGTCGTAAGGCGATCCGCCACATGGAAAAGGGCCGGGTGGTGATCTTCGCAGCCGGCACCGGCAATCCCTTTTTCACCACCGACACCACAGCAGCCCTGCGGGCTGCTGAAATCGGTGCCGATGTGGTGTTCAAGGCCACCAAAGTGGATGGGGTCTACAACAAAGACCCTAATAAGCACGCTGATGCGGTGCGCTTCGAGAGTCTCTCCTTCCTGGAGGTGCTCAGCTCCGAGCTGGAGGTGATGGACGGCACCGCCATTTCCCTCTGCAAGGACAACTCCATTCCAATCGTGGTTTTTGACCTCTTTGGCCCGGGCAATATTGGCCGCGCTGTGGCTGGAGCCCCGATTGGTACCCGTATTCACCCCTGACGCCAGCAATGGATTTAGAAGCCAACATGCGCAAGTCGTTGGAATCGACCCAGCGCACCTTTAACACCATCCGTACGGGTAGAGCTAATCCCTCTCTGCTCGACAAGATTTCGCTGGAGTATTACGGCGCTGAAACACCTCTGAAATCTTTGGCCACTATCTCTACCCCAGATTCCCAGACGATTCAAATCCAGCCCTTTGATGCTGGTTCGATGGGCCTGATCGAAAAGGCAATCTCAATGAGTGACCTGGGCCTCACCTGCAACAACGACGGCAAGGTGATCCGGATTAACATCCCACCCCTCACCGAAGATCGCCGCAAAGATCTTTGTAAATTGGCTGCTAAATACGCCGAAGAGGGGAAGGTTGCCCTACGTAATGTGCGCCGTGACTCCATCGATAGGATAAAAAAGCAGGAAAAAGACGGTGATCTTTCCGAGGATCAGAGCCGTGACGAGCAGGAGAAAGTGCAGAAGCTCACCGATAAGTTTATTGCTGAGCTTGAGAAGCTTCTTGCTACAAAAGAAGCCGACATCCTCAAGGTGTGACCACCTCGCCGGTTGGCGTGGCTGATGTGGTCGTGGTTGGCGCTGGTGCCGCTGGTGCTGCTGCTGCCTTCCACCTAGCGATAGGGGGGTTAGGGGTGCTGCTGCTCGAGCGAGCCAGCTTCCCCCGATCCAAGCCGTGCGGTGGCGGCATGGCGGCTTCGATGCAGGGGCTTTTCCCCTTTGATCTGGGCCCTGCCGTGGATTCGGTGATTGATCAGGTGCGCTTCACTTGGTGCCTAGGCGATCCAGTTACTGCGCTGCTGCCCGGTGATTCGCCCTTCTGGATCGTGCGCCGCTCCGTGCTCGATGCTTATCTGGTGGAGCAGGCTCAGACCGCTGGGACCACTTTCCACACCGGGGTGGAGGTGGAAGGCCTGCAGCGCCAAGGCGATTACTGGCAGCTGGATGCCCGCGGGCCGCAAGGCAAACCGATGCAGCTAATGGCCAGGGCCGTTGTGATTGCTGATGGCTCAGGCTCCCTGTTGGCGGCCCGCCATGGCCTTGGTTCAAGCCAGCCCCGCTATGCCGAAACGGTGTCCGTAGAGGTGGATTGCGAGGTGAGCAACCCCAGCACAGCCCGTTTTGAATTTGGGCTGGTGCGTCATGGCTTTTGCTGGACTTTCCCCCGTAAGGGGGGCTACAGCATTGGAGTGGGCACCTTCATTGGCCGAGACCCCGCCGATATCGAGGCGGTGCTTAGCAAGCTCTTGCCTAGCCTAGGCCTGCCTGCGCATGTTGGCGAACGCCAGCCTGGCCGCCTACGCATCTGGGATGGCCACCACCCCTTGCACGGCCAGGGTGCCAATGCAGGTCTGGTGGTGGTGGGCGATGCCGCTTCCCTCTGCGATCCCTTCCTGGCCGAGGGGCTACGGCCTGCCCTTATCAGCGGCTGCAGAGCCGCCGAAGCTCTGATTCCATGGTTGGCCGGTGAAAGTCAGGCCCTAACTGGTTACACCAATCGCATGCGGGCTGAGTGGGGTGCCTCGATGGCCTGGGGAAAGCGTATAGCCCAAGTTTTTTACAGAGTGCCGCGGGTTGGCTACCAACTCGGAATTAAACGCCCCACCGCTCCTAAAAGAATCGCCCAGATTCTCTCCGGCGAGATGGGCTACGGCGACATCGCTCAGCGAGTGATCAGGCGTCTGTTGTTTAAGCGCAATTGAAGGTCGAGTCAGTTCTTGGTGCATTCCTTGAGTTGGCGCAACCGTTGGTCAATTGATCCCAGCAGCTCAATCGCAAACAGCGGCGATTCCTGCACTGCAAACAGGAATTGTTCACGGTTCATCACCAGCACCTTGCAGTCGGTTAGGGCCTTGGCATTGCCGTAACGGAGGTGATCACTGGTCACCAGTGCCCCTGACCCAAACACATCGCCTGGGTTTATTTGTTCATGTCCCTGGTCGCCATTCCAGCTGAGCTGGACGAACCCTTCAAGTAGTCCAAACATGCAGTCACCAGCCTCCCCTGACCTAAAAATCAGCTCTCCGGTCTCAAACATGATCACCTCACCATTACTGGCAAAAGCGCTCATGGTGTGAAGGGCATTCACTAGGCCTGAATTAAATAATTGATCTAAGTTAGGCGCAACCTTGTTAAGACTGATTTAAGTGAGTCCCTATGAGGGCAGCCCAAGATCTCCCTTGACGCCGGTGCAAGCCGCCCATCCTTGTCCGCGTAGCGGGTATCAAGCTCCGCCTTCCAGTTCTCCAAGGCGGTGAGCTAGCTGGGTCTCCAGGGTTTCGATTGCCTTGCAGAAACCACCGATACCTTCATCAAGCTTCTCTGCAGCCATTGGATCAGCCGCAAGCATCTGACGGAAAAGATCTTCGTCTATGTGGATTTTGGCGCCGGTGGGGGCGGGGGCTAAGGCGTTGAGCTTGCGCTCTAGTTCGCCATCGGTGTGCTTTAGCTGGTCAAGCAGCGCCGGCGAAATTGTCAGCAGGTCGCAACCGGCAAGTTCGATGATCTCTTCAATGTTGCGGAAGCTTGCCCCCATAACCTCCGTCTTGTAGCCGTAGGTCTTGAAGTAGTTGAAGATTTGGGTTACGGAGATCACACCTGGATCTTCTGGGCCGGGATAGCCGTCGCGGCCGCTGCTCTTTTTGTACCAATCGAGTATTCGCCCCACGAAAGGAGAGATCAGGGTGATGCCGGCTTCCGCGCAGGCGACGGCTTGGGCAAAGCCAAACAGGAGTGTGAGGTTGCAGTGAATACCCTCCCTTTCCAGTTGTTCAGCTGCGCGGATACCCTCCCAGGTGGAGGCCACCTTGATAAGTACCCGGTCGTTGCTAATACCTGCTTGGTTATAGAGACTTATCAATTTGCGGGCCTTGGTGATCGTTGCCTCGGTGTCGTAACTGAGGCGAGCATCCACTTCAGTGGAAACCCGCCCAGGCACGATCTTGAGGATCTCCTTGCCAAAGGTGATGCAGATTTCATCAAGAGCTTCTCGCACCACCGCATCGGCGCTGGCCTCGGCACCAATCGCTTGGCGCGATTCCTGTAAGGAGATATCAATTAAATTTTGGTATGTGGGGATCTGGACTGCCGCCAGGATCAGAGATGGGTTGGTGGTGGCGTCGCGGGGTGTGAACTGTTTGATCGCGTCGATGTCACCGGTGTCGGCCACCACCACGGTCATGGCGGCGAGTTGGTCGAGCAGGTTGGCCATTGGCTGGATGAGGGGGGCTGATGGCTGAGCACCGACCCGGATCCTGATTACGGTAGCCAGCGTTTTCGGGTTAACCAGCGGCGATCCCCTTCCTTGTGGGAACGGCAACAGGCGCTCAGGCGCGTGGTTTAGCTAAAGCTTTATCCAGCTCCTTGGGATGGGAAGGGGGGATGCGCTCCAGCACCAGCAGAGCGTCGATGATCTGGCGCGCTACAGGCGCTGCCACCGTGGAACCGAAGGTATTGCCCCCCTTGGGCTCATCCACCACCACCAGCACCACGTAGCGAGGATTGTTCATGGGTAGGTGGCCAACAAAGCTTGTGATCAGTGCCCCTGGGATGTAAACACCTCTTTCAGCCTTCTGGGCTGTGCCGGTCTTGCCGCCAATGCGGTAGCCCGGAATTTTCATACCTAGGACGGTGCTGTTTTCTACCACCGATTCCATCCAGGCCATCACCGTGCGGGTGACGCCGGAATCAAGCAATTGAAGACCATTACCGCCTGGCGCGCTGGCTAGGGCTTCGCCGGAGCGCAGTCCGCGGGTGATGTGCGGACTAACTAAGCGGCCGCCGTTGGCCAGCATGGCGTGCAGTTGCAGCAACTTCAGCGGGGTAAGGGAAAACCCCTGGCCAAACGCAGCGACAGCTGGTTCGATCGCCTGGCCCGTGAAGTCCTTGCGCGTCTTGAGCTCGCCGGCCACCGCCCCGGGCAAATCGGTGTCAGGGGTTTCGTCAATCCCCATCTTGCGCAGCCAGTGCCAAAAGCGATCGCGCTTCACCTTGGCCATGGCCTTCACCATGCCGACGTTGCTGGACACCTGCAAAACGGTAGGGAAATCAATTAGTCCATTAGCCCGCTTGTCGTGGTTAAAAATCGGCCATCCGCCGATGCTGAGCTGGCCGGTGTCGGCAACGCGACCATTGGCCTCAATAGCTTTTTCCTGCAAGGCCACCGCCAGGTTGATGGGCTTGAAGGTGGAACCAGGCTCGTAGAGGTCCTGCACAGACCATTCGCGGAAAAGCCCTGGATTAAAAGTCCAGAACCTATTGGGGTCATAGGTGGGTGTAGAGGCCAGCGCCAGCATTTCGCCATTGCGTACGTCCATTACCAATGCCGCGCCGCGCTTGGCGTTCCACTTCTTAACCTGCTTTGCCAGTGCCTGAAGGGCTACCTGTTGCAAACGGGCGTCAAGGGTGAGCTGTAGACGCAGGTCGTCGCCGTAGAGTGAGCCAGCCGCGAGGCCGGCGGGTAGTGGTGTGCCATCAGCGCCGCGGCGCATCTGTAGGACCGTCTCCTGGCGCTTGAGATCACTGTTGCGGCTTTGCTCCAGCCCGGCTTGGGGAACGCGTTCCAGGTTTAGAAAGCCAACTACATTGGCAAAAAGGGCACCTTGGGGATAGATCCGGTGTGGATAGGGCTCCAGATCGAGCCCACTAATGCCCAATTGCCTTATCCGTTCGGCAGTTTCGGGGTCGAGGTCTGTTCGCAGCTTCACCCCGCTGGGCCGGCCGGCCATGGTTTGCAATAGGGCTGCCTTGGGCTGGGCCAGTACGGCCGCAAGCTTGCCGGCCACTTCATCTGCCGTGCGTATCTTTTGGGGGTCGTCGCCTGGGAAGTTAAAGTAGCGGGGATGGGCCCAAAGCGTGAAGCGCTGCTCATCTAGAGCCACTAGACGGCCATTGCGATCGACGATTGTGCGCCGCTTGCCGATTGGTTTGGTGGTTTGGGTCTGTATGGCATGGGCCCGGGTCTGCAGGTTGGTGGCATCCACCACTTGGAGCCAGGCCAACCGAGCCCCCAGGCCTACCAGACCCGCACATAGCAAGCCGTAAACAGCCAGTAGCCGTCCAGTGGGTACTGCTTGGATGGCCACGACTCTTTGCTGGGAGCTGCGAGGAGGCCGAACCGGACCTCGCTGATGGCTGCTGTTCATTCAGTTGTTGCCATCAATAGCCTGTTCGGATCTGGCGCAGGGGCAGGTTGCTTAGAAGTGAGAAGCCAGATACTCGTAAGGCCGCGCTCGGGGCCGGCAGGTAAATGAGTTTTTCGCTGCTGGTGGGGACCAGCCAGCCGGGACGCTTCACAGCGCCAAGGTGATGCTGTTCGAGCAGGGCAGCTGATTCCTGCAGCTTGTGCTCCAACACCTGGGACGATTCCATTTGCTGATAGCTCACACCCCATTGGTTTTGCCAATGCAGGGTTAGAGCACTGAGGGCAAGCATGCAAATTCCCAGACCAGCCAGGGTGCCATCGGTGGCCCGGTGCAGGTTGGATATCCACGGTGCGCGGCGTTCAAGTTTGCGCCCGGAGAGCGAACCTTTGATCAGCTTCAGCGTGCGTTGCTGCAGCTTGCGACTGGGACTTGTAACTGCAGTCACGCTGAGCTTTGGAGCCTGCCGAGGCGAAAGGGAGGCAACCAAAAGAACGGTCAATGCACTGCGCGATTGAACCATCCTTGGTGCAAGGCAGCAAGAGCTGGCAGACGTTTAGCCAGCAAGTAACAACAAATTGGCAAAGGTGAGGCCATTCCAGATGCTGTGCATCAGCACGCTGGGCCCGAGCCGGCCGCTCTGCAGCCGGAGCCAGCCCAGCCCTAGCCCCAACACGAATAAAGGCGGCAGTTCCCCCAGACTGAGGTGGGCGATGCCGAAGAGCAGGGCGCTCACCACCACTGCCGCCATACCCCCCCAGCGCTGGGCCAGCACCGGCAGTAGTACCCCCCGGAACAGGGTTTCCTCAAATAAGGGTGCCAACACCAATGCCGTGATGGCGAAGCAAAGCAGGGCGAGGGGATTGGCGCTGTTCAGCACGAGCTCAAGCAGGGGATTGCTACCGCCGGGATCGCCAACTAAACGCTCCAGCAGCCATCCCACAAGGGCCACAACCGGCAACACCAGCAACACCTGCAGCAAAGCTTGGCGCAGCGCGCTAGCCAGCGGCCGCCAGCGCCACTGCAACCAGCCCCCCTGGGGCCTAGTTCCAAGGGATCTCAGCTGACTCCACAACAAGATCAGTGGCGCTGCCATCAGGCCGCTGTAAAGCCCCAATACCAGCAATCCCTGCTGCAGGGCCGGCTGGCTGGACAACGGTTTAAGTAGCCCCTGCAGCAACGGAGCCAGCACAAGGGGCATCACCAGCTCGCCCAGCACCACAAACCCGCCAGCGATCAGCAGCGTTACCTCCGCCAGGGTGAGGGTCGGCCCTACTAGTGGGGCGGTCGGAGCTGCCTTGCCGCGCCAGCGCAGCCATAGTTCACGCAGTAGTAGAGAGGAGCCCAGAAGCAGCAGAAGCACCGGCAATACCGCGGAGCCCAGCAGGCGAAGCACTGCTGTCTGCTGGGCTCCGCGATCTTCACAAGCGGCTTGGGGCTCGCTTAGGGCTTGGCACGCCAGTTGGTTGCTTAGAGGAGACAGGCCCCAGCTCTTAAGTAGTTGCTGCAGTGCCGCTTGCTCCGATGCGTGGGTGGCTGGTTTGGACAATGGTTCGAGCAGGGCCTTGAGTAGCTCACGCTGTTCAGGTGGTACCTGCTCATTGAGTTCTTGCAGCCGCTGGCGAGCTGCGCTCCCCTGACCCGCCTGAAGATTCAGTAAGGCGAGCTGCAGGTCTTGCTGCGGTGCTGGCGGAACGGAATTTCCGTCTAACTGTTTCTGAAGACCAAGGCGCAGGGCTTCGAGGGGTTGGGAGCCGGTGAGAGCTTGGCGGAGGCCAGCTGGCAGTGCTGGTGCTGCCAGGGCCGTCAGCTCCAGTTGGCGCAGCTCCAGGGAATTACCCACAGATGGGCGTTGCAGGCTGGCCACTAAGCCAGTGATCCAAAGCAGGCCACTGAGCACAAGGCTCAGCAGGGCAAGTCCGGTGATCCATCCAGCGCTCTGGCGGGGTTGCGGGGGGGGACTGGCGTTCAAACGCAGGCCCTCCAGGGCGCACTGGTTTCGGGATTCTGGCCCGCACCCCTCCCATACGATGGAATTTGAGTAGCGATGAGCCCGTGCCCCTTCGGATTGTGTTGGTGCGCCACGGGCTTAGCAGCTTCAATGTGGAGCATCGGATCCAGGGCCGCGACGACCTATCGAGCCTCACGGAAATAGGCCAGAACCAGTCCTGTGCCACAGGAGTGGCCCTGCGTGATTTGACCTGCGCCGCCGCCTACTGCTCCCCTTTGCAGCGGGCCGCTGAAACCGCCCGACTGCTCCTGGCCGAGCATGGCCAGGGCCTGGTTGCCGAACAGGCGGAAGAACTCCTGGAAATTGATCTGGCCCCCTGGAGCGGGCTGCTGCGAAAGGAGTTGCGGGAGCGCTATCCCGAACAGGAGCGTCAATGGCGCCAGGCCCCGGAGTTGCTTGAGCTGCAGCGCCCCGATGGCAGCGCTTACTTGCCTTTGCAGGAGCTGATGGCTCAGGCCCAGCTGTTCCGTAATTTGCTATTTGATCGTCACACTGCGGCCCTGGATGATGATCAGGCCATTCCCCAGACCGTGCTCGTGGTGGCCCATAACGCCATCCTGCGCTGCCTATTACTAGCCCTGCTGGAGCTGCCTCCTAGTGGCTTTCGCCGGCTGCAGGTCGACAACTGCTCAATCTCAGTGCTCAATCTCAGCAAGGGCAGCGTCCAGGTGGAGTCGCTTAATGGGGTAGCCCACCTTGGGGAGCCCCTGCCCCTTAAAAGCTCAGGTGCCCGACTACTGTTGGTGCGTCACGGGGAAACTGACTGGAACCGAGAAGGTCGTTTTCAGGGCCAGATCGACATTCCCCTCAATGCCAACGGGCGCTCCCAGGCCGAAGCCGCTGGCAGGTTTCTTGCATCGGTGAGCATCGATCGCGCCTACACCAGCTGCATGGCCAGACCGCGCCAGACGGCTGAGGCAATCCTCTCTAGCCATCTTGGTGTTCCCCTCACCAGCAGCACCGGCTTGGTGGAGATCGGCCACGGCCTCTGGGAGGGTCGATTGGAACAGGAGATCTCCGCAGGTTGGCCCCAGCTTCTGGCCGATTGGAAGCGGGCGCCCCACACCGTTCAGATGCCTGAAGGGGAGACTCTCCAGGAGGTTTGGGACCGTTCTTTAACGACCTGGGCTCGCATCGCCGCCAACCTCCAGAATGATGAAACTGCCCTTGTGGTGGCCCATGACGCCGTCAACAAGACCATCTTGTGCGGGCTGCTGGGCCTGCAACCCGCCGACATCTGGACTATCAAGCAGGGCAATGGCGCTGTCACAGTGATTGATTACCCCGATGGCCCAGCTGGCCGACCTGTTGTGGCCGCCATGAACCTCACCCTGCATCTTGGAGGTGTGTTGGATCGCACAGCCGCCGGTGCACTTTGAATTTTGACTCTCCCCCTCTGGCTTAACCAGGTTCAGCTGCTCGCAGGACCTGGGCAGCCGATTGTTAGCGCCGATGCGCTGATCGACCGTGGTGGGGAGCTGCTCATCTGGGGAGATGGCGCCAGTCAGCGGGCCGAGACCCTTGGCCTCAGCCCTACCGACGCCCGTTCTTGGTTGCTTGCCCCGCCTCTGGTTGACCCCCACAGCGTGCTGGAGCAACCCTTCGGCGGACGAGCAGAAGATCTTGCCAGCCTGGCCGCAGCCGCTGCTGCTGGGGGCTACGGCACTGTGGCCCTGCTGCCCTGGGCTACTCCGTGGCGCGATCGACCGGAGCGGTTTGGCCTGGTGTGGGCTGAGCCGATGAAACTACTTCTTTGGGGCAGTTTCAGCCTGGAGGGTGCCGATCAGGAGCTGGCCCCCCATGCTGATCAAATCTCCGCCGGCGCAATTGGTTTGGCCTGCGCTGATCAGCAGCCACCATTGGCTTTGCTGGAGCGGGGCCTGCTGCTCGGGGAGATGGGCAGCCGGCCCGTGTTGGTGGCCCCGCGCGATGCCGGCATTAGCGGCGGTGGCTTCGTGCGCGAGGGGGTTAATGCTTTGAGGGCGGGCTGGCTTCTTGATCCCGAGACCAGCGAAACCCTGCCGCTGCAAAGCCTGCTCAGCCTGGCTCAGGCTCGTTCCTCGGCGGCGCTGCGGCTGATGAACTTATCAACAGCTGCAGGGGTGGAGCTATTGGCCCAGGCCCCGAAGCGGCCCCTGGCCAGCGTTAGCTGGTGGCACCTGCTAGCTGACAGCGGCAATCTCCACCCCACTGAGGAGGGCTGGCGGCTGCGGCCCAGCCTTGGAACTCCAGCTGACCGCCTGGGCTTGATCGCTGGCTTAGAGCAGCGGCTAATTACCGCCGTGGCCGTACACCATCTGCCTCTTGATGCGGAAGAGCAGCTTCTCCCACTAGATCAGCGGCGGGCTGGAGTGGCTGGTCATGGCTCCCGCTATGGACTGGTGTTGCCGCTGTTGTGGCAGGAGTTGGTGCAGCGCCGTGGCTGGAGCGTGGAGTTGCTCTGGCAGGCCCTGAGCTGGGGTGGCTCTAAGTTGCTGGGGCTGCCCCCTGAGCAGTTAAGCCACGGAACTCGCCGCTGGCTGTTGTTCGATCCCCACCACCCCTGGAATTGGGAGCGAGGTGACTCCTTTTCACTGGCAGCTAATCAGCCTCGCTGGGGCCAGTCCCTATGCGGGGCAGTGCGGGCTACCGGTCTGCAGCCGGTAGATCGCTGGAGCTTGTGACTCCCAGAGCACCCGTTTGGTTGAAGGGGTAAAAGCGCCAGAAGGCCCGACCAATGATTTCTCTTTCGGGTAGGAACGCACCCCCAGGCCAGAAGCGTCCATCCCAGCTGTTGGCACGGTTATCGCCCAGGGTGAGCACGTGGCTTGCTGGAACGACGGCGTTCAAGGTTCGGCATGGACCCATACCCTGACTATCTACCGGGCAATCGCCCTGGACATAGGGCTCTGCCAGACGCTGGCCATCTATAAACACATGACCTCTTGGATCCACTACAACCCGCTCACCGGGAAGGGCGACAACTCTCTTGATGTAAGCGTCGCAGGCAGGATTGCCAAACCCGGGCAGGCTTCCCAGGAGCGGCAGATTCACCAGTAAGCAACTCAGAGGATTGCGGTTTGATCCTGCAGACAGCACGGGGTCAAAGCGGTGGGGCGAATGAAACACGACGATTTCGCCGCGTCGCGGCGCGCGCTTGCGGTAGCTGAGCTTTTCCACCAACAACCGATCCTGAAGCTGCAGCCCTGGCAGCATTGAACCAGAGGGGATGTAGCGAGCTTCCACCAGAAACTGGCGAATACCTAAGGCCACCGCCAATGTGACCAACACACTGCGCCAGAAGGCCCAGGGGCCGTCTTGGGGTGCATGTTCGGGCTGGATCAGGGAGGGGGAACGACTGCCGTCCTCTTGATTAACAACCTGACCACTCTCTGGATTGTTGGAAGGGCTCAAGGCAGCAGATCTCCTTTGCTCAGGTTGAGCGAACCAGACAGGTCAGATTAGGCACAACAACCACCGCCAAAGCCGATGGCGTCCCCTCGATGGCAAGACCGCACCAAGTTGAAATCGACTGAGCCAGTGGGCCGCTGGATGCTGCGTTGGGACCGCTTTGTGGCGGGTTGGGCCAGCTTCAATTTGCTGTGGGTGGCCTTCGACATCACCTACGTGCCATTGCGCACCTTTTGGCTGCAGCGCAACCTCTACCCGATCCCTTCGGTGCCCCTAGTGGTGCCCTTCACCGTTATCCCGGATATCACCCCTCATGTGGATCCGATCAAGGGCATTGAGCCCCGCCGGGAGACCCAGGCCTACCTAGAGCAATTTCGCCAACTCGATAAAGTCCTATTGACCGTGCCGACCGGTCAGGAACTTCAGCCCAGCCAGTTAGCCCAGCTGAATCGTCAGGCCCAACTCACGGTCCAGCTGATCGATAGCAATCCCTTCATGGCTTCTGAGGCCTCGGGAACCGTAGAGAAGATCAAAAATCTCTTGCGGCAGCGAGCGGACCGGGATTCCGCTCGACAGGCCTCCAGCCTGTTGCTGAGTCCAGAGCGTATTCGTACTAGGGGCTGGAACCAGGAGAGGCGCTTCTGGAACGACCAGGTGCTCCCGCTGGTGGCTACCAACTACTGGCGCTCGATTGATGAAAACGGCCGACCCACAGACCACTTTTGGCGCATCGACCTGCTGCTATTTCAGAGCGTCTTTGCTCTAGACATTTTCTTGCGGCTGATCCGGTTGCGGCGCCGTCTACCTGGGCTCAGCTGGGGTGATGCACTGTTGCGCCGCTGGAGCGATCTATCACTGCTGCTGCCCTTTTGGCGCTGGTTGCGACTAGTACCGGTGCTTGAACGCCTTCAGACTTCCGGCCTAATCAATTTTGAGCCGCTGCGGGCCGTTGTGAGCCGGGGTGTGGTGGCGTTGCTTGCGGTTGAGCTATTTGAGGTGCTGTCGCTGCAGATCCTCGATGGCACCCAGGGTTTAATTCGATCGCGGCGCTGGCCACAGCGTCTGCGAGCCTTGCGCAGCCATCAGAGCGTGGCAAGTAGCAGCAATGAGCGGGAGCTGGTAGAGCTTGTAAGGATCTGGGCGCCGCTGCTGCTGAGCCAGGTGGCACCGAAGCTTGCGCCGGAGCTGCAGGGTTTGCTGGGGTACAGCCTGCGTCAGAGTCTCGAGCGCACCGTGGTGCCAGCACCGTTGCGCCAGTTGCAGCAGCTGCTCCAGGTCGAGACCGGAATCACTCGCCAATTAGCAAGCGGCATGGTTGAAAGCTTGTTGGAGCTTTCCCGCAGCACTGGCAACCAGCTTTCTCGCCGCGATGACGTGCAACTCGAATTACTGCAGGGGTTCATCGACCGATTTTGGGAGGAGCTGGCCGCGGCACTCGAGAGCGGCTCGGCCTTAGAGCGCTCCCAGGAACTGCTTTGCGCCCTCATAGACGGCGCCAAGGGCACTTATCTAAGCCAGATCAACAGGGCCGGGATTGAAGCCCTGATCCAGGAGCTCGACCAGTTGATGACTGCCCCTAGCCCCGCTAGCCCAAAAGATCCAGCCACTCTGGCTCCTTAAAGCCAGTGAGAATGCGCCCGTCATCGGTGATCAGAAAGGGCCGCTTGATCAATTTGCCGTCTGTTGCTAGAGCTGCTAGGGCTGTTTGGTCGTCCATGGCCTGCACAGATGCAGCTCCCAAAGCCCGATAACTCTGTCCGCTTGTGTTGAACAAACGTTGACGCCCCATTTGAGCCATGGCCTGCTCAAGTTCGGCGATGCTTGGAGGCTGTTCAGTGATGTCCAGCGTTTCGGCAACTAGGTTGCGGGCTGTCAGCCAGGCGATTGCCTTTCGGCAGGTACTGCAGCGGGGATAGCTGTAGAGCTTCATCCTGGGCTACGAGTTGTAGTGACAAACGGCTACTTGATGCCGATTAAAGACTTAAGGGCACCAATCAGGCTGTTTGATCCCTGGCCAACGGCGTTGGTCGGTTTGGTGCGCACGGTGACGTCGCCGTTGACGCTGGTGCGGCAGCTGAGGCGGAAATTGGCTGGACGATCAGAGAGGTAAACCTCCTCAACATCGCTGCGAGGAGAAAGGTTTTGCATGCCTTCGATCACTTCCATGACGCAGGTGCCGCATTGTCCGATGCCGCCGCAGTTGTTGACGTTGTTGAGCCCCTTGTAAGGGTTTATACCCGCATCAAGTGAGGCTTTGCGGAGATTGGCACCTTCGATGCAACCGACCGTCTGGCCTTCCTGTTCAAAACGGATGGTGGGCACGGTCAAGCTGGGGGAATGGGCGCCGCCCAACTTAGGTCACGCTCGTCCCTATGCGTAGCATTTGAATCATCGCGAGCGAGCTGTGTCAACGCCACTCGGTTATGACCTGCCCCTTGGTTATGACCTGATAGTCCAGCAGCTGATTCCGGGATACGCCAGTCTGGCTCGCCTGGCGGTTGCATTGCTGGCTGCTTCGCCCCGGGCCCGCAACCATGGCGCAGCTGTGCTGGTTGCTGGCTGCGGCACCGGCGCAGAGCTGGTGGAGGCAAAGGCCCAGCGCCAGGACTGGCAACTCACCGCAATCGATCCCTCCGCTGAGATGCTCGCTGCCTCCCAACAGCGACTGGGTATCGAGTCGATCAGCTGGCGTCAAACCACCGTCGAGGACCTCAACGCAGATGGATGTTTTGCTGGCGCCCTGTCAGTGCTGGTTTTGCAGTCTTTGCCAGACGATGGCAGCAAGCTTGCATTTCTTTCGGCTCTTGCCCGCAGCCTTGAGCCTGGTGGGCAACTCGTGCTGGTTGATTTGATGGCGCCGGAGCGATCAACCCTGCAAAGCCAGGTCGATGCTGCCTGGATGGGTTTCCAACGAGCTAGTGGCCTCAACACTGATCCTCAAGACCTGGCGCCTCTTACCCAAGGCCTCCATCCAATTGGAGAATCGCGGCTAACGGCTCTCGTCAACGCGGCCGGTTTTGGAGATCCGGCCAGGGTTTTTCAGGCTCTCGGATATGAGGGCTTTCTTCTGCAGCGCCGCCCCTGAACTATCCAAGTTTGTAACTGTGTAGCCGAAGGGTCGTCCAACCACAACTATGGCTAGTGGCACCACCGCCGTTGCCAGAGCAATGAGACTTCCCAGCAGGCCTGCAAGGGCTTGTGGCCCTGTACTAAATGGATCTTCGTCCTGCTTATCAAATTTCTGCTCTAGCGAGCGCGCTTCGCTAGGATGGGAAATGGAAGAGGTTTGGGAAACTCGCGGAACTGAGTCCATAGCAATAGGAAAGGGCGCACAAGGCACCATTTCCACTCGGAAATTCAAAGGGATTTCCACAAGTCTGGCATTGTGACTCAGAGATTGGGGAACAAACGAGCATTGCTTCTTTCAATAGGCAATGCCGTTTGAGGCGGCTTGGCGTGAGCATTGGCCGTATTAATTACTTCAGGAAATCAGGTCTGCTGGTCGGCCATCTAGATGATCTAGACGCAGGCGGATGGATCGGAGCTCTTCGAGGATCGCCCCCAACAATTGTTGGGTGGCAGTGGAGGGTGAGTTGAGCACCTCAACAGTTACTTCTTTAATCCGCAACACGTCCCGGGCAAAACGGGCAACCTCGTTTGGATGGAACATCAGCGGATCCTTCTGATCGCTGCGGTATTCCGAATTTAACTTGCGGGGGTTGAAAGGCGGATTGAGATTGCGAGGATCAGTATTTGTATAGCGGTATACAGATGCTCGAGAACGGTTAAGAGCTCTCTGGACTTCATCGATGCCAATCAGGCCTTCAGCGATCTCGGCGGATGTTGTATCACCAGGTTCAGAGTTGGTGACAAGACCAGCAGGTAGCCCGATTTCCCCCAATCCATTTGTAGAACTGGGATAGGTTGGCATGAGACGGCTATTGGACTAACGGGATCAAAAGCGAACCTAGCAGGAGTTTTGTGGCCTGGTAGCAGCATTGATCACCCACATGCCGGCTCCGCTGTCTAGGTGTCGGTGATAGGTTCCGCCCTCTTTGAAAGCTCCTGCCATGCGCGTCTCCCGCCTGATGCTGGTGACGCTCCGCGATGATCCGTCGGAGGCTGATATTCCCTCTCACAAGCTGCTGATTCGTGCTGGCTACATCCGCCGCGTGGCCTCAGGGATTTACGCCTATCTCCCCTTGATGTGGCGCGTGCTCCAGAAGGTTTCCCGGGTGGTGCGTGAAGAGATGGACGGCACCGGAGCCCTTGAAACCCTGTTGCCCCAACTTCAGCCGGCGGAGTTATGGCAGCGCAGTGGCCGTTGGGCTGGATACACGGCAGGGGAGGGGATCATGTTTCATCTTGAGGATCGTCAGGGGCGTGAGATGGGACTCGGACCAACCCATGAGGAGGTAATCACATATCTGGCTGCAGACCTATTGCGTTCTTATAGGCAGCTGCCCGTCAATTTGTATCAGATACAGAGCAAATTCCGCGATGAGATTCGTCCCCGGTTTGGCTTGATGCGTGGTCGTGAATTCATCATGAAGGATGCCTACTCATTCCATGCGAATGAGGAGTCCCTGCGGCAGACCTACGCATCAATGGATAGCGCCTACAGACGGATCTTCGCCCGTTGTGGTTTGCGAGCCGTTGCAGTGGAGGCAGACAGCGGTGCGATCGGTGGATCTGCCAGCCAGGAATTCATGGTTACGGCTGAAGCCGGTGAGGATTTGATACTGGCTAGTTCCGATTGGTCCTATGCCGCCAACCAGGAACGGGCGGTTTCGTTAGCAGCTGAGCCAATTGCCTTGCCGGGCGGACCGAGAGCCAGGGGTCAAGGCGAACCTTTTGCCACGCCAGGCCAAAGCACTATTGATGATCTCTGCGCCGGCCATGGAATTGAGCCCTGCCAAACCGTAAAGGTGTTGGTTTTGCTGGCCTGTTTTGAAGATGAAAGTGCCCAGCCCCTGCTGGTGAGTCTGCGAGGCGATCAACAACTCAACGAAGTCAAGTTGACCAATGCAGTTACGGCGCGTTGCTCTGAGGAGCACGGAGCGTTATTGGACATTTCCCCAATTGACAAAGAGGCTGTAGCCAGCGAAGGGCTGCTGCCCTTTCCCTTTGGGTTTACGGGTCCCCATCTAGACGATGGGCTACTGGCCGGTTCCGATCACTGGAACAAGCGTTTTTTGCGACTAGCTGACAGCACCGCCGCCGAGCTCAGCTCCTTTGTGTGTGGTGCCAACAGCCTCGATAGCCATCTAATAGGTGCGGCCTGGGGTTCTCTTTGCCCCTGCCCGGAAAGCCTTGATCTGCGGGCCGCCCAGCCAGGTGATCGATGCCAACACGACCCTTCTCAGCAGCTCCAGGCCAGTCGGGGCATTGAGGTGGGCCACATTTTTCAGCTCGGACGCAAATATTCAGAGGCCCTTGAAGCTCGTTTCACTAATGAGGCTGGCACGGAAGAAGCTCTGTGGATGGGCTGTTACGGCATTGGTGTTTCCCGGTTGGCCCAGGCTGCTGTTGAACAACATCACGATGGCAATGGCATCTGCTGGCCCGTATCGATCGCTCCCTTCGAAGTGATCGTGGTGGCGGCTAATTGGGCCGAAACCGAGCAGAGCAGTTTGTCCGAGCAGCTCTATCGGTCTCTACAGGAAGCCGGTGTAGATGTGTTACTAGATGACCGCAGTGAACGGGCTGGCGTGAAGTTTAAGGATGCTGATCTGATTGGTATTCCCTGGCGGGTAGTGGTTGGTCGCGGCGCGGCGGACGGGATGGTGGAGTTGGTGGAACGCTCGAGCTGTAGCAAGCGCGATCTGCCGGCTACGGAGCTGCTTGAGGCCCTCCTGCCCAGCTTGGCTATTCAGCGTATGGGCCTGTCTGTCTGATGCTTTCTTGAAGCGGCTTATAGGATCACGAAATACGCATTTCACCCATGGCCGCTGCGCTTCCTTCCTTCCGCCAGCGGCTGCAGCAGTTTTTTTCACGCCTTGCCATAGTCCTGGTGCTGGGCATCAGCCTGACGCTTACTGCTTGTAGCTCATCAACTACTGGTCTTTCCGGTAACTACGTTGAGGACACTGTTGCTGTGGCTGACAGTTTGCTGACCACCGTCAGCCTGGAAGCTGACGATCCAGCTCGCGCCGAGGCCGAGATCGAAGCGCGCAGCCTGATAAACGGCTACATGGCCCGCTACCGCCCCCGCAGCTCGGTGAATGGCTTGGGTTCTTTCACGACGATGCAGACGGCCATCAACTCCCTGGCTGGTCACTACACAAATTATCCCAATCGTCCTCTGCCTGAGGCTCTTAAAGACCGGATCGCCAAGGAACTAAAAAAGGCCGAAACCAACGCTACCCGCGGTGCTTAAGGCTCCGATCTGAGCATCCAACTTTGACGAAGGTCCCTCCGATCTGAGAAACTCTCAAATTGTGATCAGAAGCGGCTCATGGCCGCTGTGTCTTTGGCCAACGTTGTCGTCATCGGTGCACAGTGGGGTGACGAGGGGAAGGGCAAGATCACAGATCTTCTCAGCCGCTCAGCCGATGTTGTGGTGCGGTATCAAGGCGGGGTGAACGCAGGCCACACCATCGTCGTGGATGACAAGGTGCTGAAACTGCACTTAATCCCATCCGGGATTCTTTACCCAGAAACGATTTGCCTGATCGGCTCCGGCACCGTGGTGGATCCGAAGGTGATGCTTGGTGAGTTGGACATGCTCGCCACTTACAGCATCGACATAAGGGGCTTGAAGCTCGCTTCTACGGCCCATGTCACCATGCCCTACCACCGTCTGCTTGATCAGGCGATGGAGCAGCGCCGCGGCGATCGCCGCATCGGCACAACTGGTCGGGGTATCGGTCCCACCTACGCAGACAAATCTGAGCGAAATGGAATTCGCATTCTGGACATTCTCGATGCGGATCGGTTGCGGGACCGTCTCGCAGGCCCCCTTGCGGAAAAAAACGAAATTCTGGTGAAGCTTTACGGCCTGGAGCCGCTGGATTTCGATGCCGTTGTGGATGAATACGTCGGTTACGGCAAGCGGTTAGCGCCTCATGTTGTCGATTGCACCCGCACCATCCATAGCGCTGCTCGGGCCCGCCAAAATATTCTGTTTGAGGGAGCCCAGGGGACACTTCTGGATCTTGACCACGGCACCTATCCCTATGTCACCTCCTCTAACCCGGTGAGTGGTGGTGCCTGCATCGGGGCAGGTGTGGGCCCCACCTTGATCGACCGGGTGATCGGGGTAGCCAAGGCTTACACCACCCGGGTTGGAGAGGGCCCCTTCCCCACCGAGCTCCAGGGCAGCCTTAATGATCACCTTTGTAATCGGGGCGGTGAGTTCGGAACTACCACTGGCCGCCGCCGAAGGTGCGGTTGGTTTGACGGGGTGATCGGTCGCTATGCGGTGGAGGTGAATGGCCTCGATTGCCTGGCCATTACAAAGCTCGATGTGCTCGATGAGCTCGATGAGATCCAGGTATGCGTTGCCTACAAACTCGACGGTGAACGGATCGAGTATTTCCCCAGTAGTTCGGAGGATTTCGCCCGTTGCGAGCCAATCTTTGAAACCTTGCCAGGCTGGCAAACATCTACTGCTGAGTGCCGCAGCCTCGAGGAACTACCTGCAACGGCGATGAGCTATCTGCGCTTTCTTGCCGACCTGATGGAGGTGCCGATAGCAATCGTTTCCCTAGGAGCTAACCGCGATCAGACGATCGTGGTGGAAGATCCCATTCACGGTCCCAAACGGGCCCTGCTCAGCACCTGATGGACAAGACCTATGACGTCATCGGCATTGGCAACGCCATAGTCGACGTGCTAGTGCAGGCTGACGACGACCTGATCGAGCATTTTGGACTCACCAAGGGCACCATGGCCCTAGTGGACGAGGCCCAGGCAGAAGGTCTCTACGCCGAAGTTGGACCTGGCCTTGAAACCTCCGGCGGCTCCGCTGCGAACACCCTGGCTGGGGTTGCCCAGTTGGGTGGCAGGGCGGGCTTTATCGGTCGGGTGCGCGACGATCAGCTGGGGCGGATCTTCACCCACGACATCCGTTCGGTCGGAGCTCGCTTCGATACACCTGCAGCCACGGAGGGCCCCTCCACGGCCCGTTGCATGATTCTCGTGACACCAGATGCCCAGCGCACCATGTGCACATACCTGGGAGCTTCGGTGGGGCTAGATCCTGCCGACCTCGACCTTGAAATGGTTGCCCAAGCCAAGGTGCTCTACCTAGAGGGTTACCTCTGGGATAACGACGAGGCGAAGGCGGCTTTTATCGCTGCGGCCGAGGTAGCTCGAGACAATGGCGGAGAGGTGGCTTTGAGCCTGTCGGATGCCTTTTGCGTCGAGCGTCACCGCGAGAGCTTTCAGGAGCTTGTGGACGGCCATGTCGACATCCTGTTTGCTAACGAAATGGAGATAACGACCCTGTACGAGGCCAATAGTTTTGAAGAGGCTGCCGACCATGTGCGGGGCCGCTGCAGGTTGGCAGCTCTTACCCGCAGCGAGCTGGGATCAGTAGTTCTCAATGGTGCTGCCACCCATAACGTTGCTCCTTTCCAGCTGGGTCCCTTGCTTGACACCACTGGGGCGGGCGATCTATACGCCGCTGGCTTTCTGCATGCCTACACCCAGGGCCAGGCCATAGACGCCTGCGGAAAGCTGGGCTCCCTTTGCGCTGGTCAGGTTGTGACCCAGCTGGGGCCCCGTCCACGGGGCTCGCTAAAGCAGCTCGTAGCCCAGCACCTGGGCTGAGCCTTACTGCGGCAGCACCAGAGCACTCAGGAGATCAGCCTGACTTAAGGCTTGTGCTCCGGCAGGTTCTGCTGGCCGGCCTATCAGCAACAATTCCGGCCCGGGGCCTTCGCAGAGCTTTCTCCAGAGTTGCTCGGTAGCACCTCCCGACTGGCGTGCCAATACTGTGGTGATGCGCCAGCGGCGAATTAGGGCCCGTTCCACTTCCAGCTTCGAGCCTGGGCGGAGGCAGGCGACCTGATCTGCCGTCAGGCCAGCTGCCATGGCCAGCTGTAAGGCACTTGGGCTGGGCAGCAGCCGGGCGAAGTGTTTAGCGCCGGGGCTGCAGGCCAGTGCATGTTTTAGCTGGCGGGCACCGATTGCCAGCAGCAGGCAGTGGCCCTGCAGCGACTGGCTGCTCAGCTGCTCCAGGCTCGGCAGGATCTTTGCCGCCCCAGGAAGGGTGGGGCGCACTAGCCGTATCAGCCGTTGGCCCAGCTGCTCGCAAGTGGCGGCCAGCTGGCGACTCACCAGACAGGCGAAGGGATGGCTGGCATCTACTACAACCAGATAGGGCCACCCCACCGATTTGGCGGCGGCCAGTTCTGCTCTTATCTCCTTCTCTCCATCAATGGCACCGACGCGAAGGGTTAGCCCCGGATGGGGGGGATAGGCCAAGGCCGCTGTTGCCCCAACCACGCTCACTGTTAGGTGCCAGCCGCGCTGCAGTAGCCGTTCAGCCACCACAGGACCTTCGCCGGTGCCAGCGATCAGCCACAGACGGGGCGAGGTCTGGTGAATCTCAGGTCGGTGCATCAGGATGGGATTCACCAATGGTTACCGGGGAGTGAATCACTGTCTGCTCGAGGTTGAGGTGCTGGAAGCACCCCAGGTGCGATACACCCAGGACAACCAGACTCCAGTGGCGGAGATGACCGTCCAGATAGATGGCCTGCGTCCCGACGATCCCCCGGGTCAATTGAAAGTGGTCGGCTGGGGCAATTTGGCGCAAGAGCTCCAGAACCGGGTACAGGTTGGCCAGCGGCTGATGCTCGAGGGCCGGCTGCGCATGAATACCCTGACCCGTCAGGACGGTGTCAAGGAAAAGCGCGCTGAATTCACTTTGGCGCGACTGCACAGCATGGGCCCTGGAGCCCCTAGCGCTCCTCTTGGCATTCCAGCAGCTGCACCTGCGCCAACGCTTCAACGTCGTGCCCCAGCAGCGAGCCAACCTCTGGCTCCAGTCGCACCAGCAGCTGACCAGCCCCCCACTTGGAATACATCTCCGCTGGTGCCTGATCTTCCTGACGATGACGACATCCCCTTTTGATTAGGGCTTGGTCCCGTTCAGGGTTGGGCATCTGAGCTGGTATCAGCTGCGCTCAACTGCTCGAGCAGCTGGCCCAGCTCCCGCTCCAGCGCGGCTAGATCTAAGCGCCATTGGGGCCAACGGCCAGCATCAATTTGGCGCAACAGCCAGAGCCGATCGGTTTTGAGGTTGCTGATCAGTTCGACAGTGCCAGTCTCGCTGGGCATGCTTGTAGATGCATTCTCCATGGGCATAAAGGAAGATGGCTGTATGCAAGCACTTCTCTCACCAGGCAGTCTCGTGACCATCGCGGGGGCTGTCCTCACTGTGATCGGCTCGATCGCTTATGCCACCGATATCCCCAATCTCAGCCTGCCCACGATTTTCTATGGCATCCCAATCCTTTTAGGTGGTTTGGCCTTGAAATCCTCTGAGCTGCCTCCTCCTCAGCGACTCACGCCGGCCTCCAGTTTCAAGCAATTGCGGGACCTGCCTGAGAGCGAGCCCCTACGCAAGTTGCTGGCCGATGTAGATCGCTGGCGCTATGGCCAGAAAGCCCATCTGGAAAGCTCCCTGGAGGTCCTAAAGCTCTGGGACGAGGATGCCCCACCCCAGCTTCTGAGTATTGAGGAGCTCGATTGCGATGGCCGTTATGGCTTGCGTCTGCGCTTTCGCTGCGAGGGCGTGCCAATAGACCGCTGGCAGGCCCGCGCGGATCGGCTTGGCCGCTTTTTTGGCCCTGGCTTGAGTGCCGACATAAAGCCCGAACGACTCGATGAATTCAGCCTGGCTCTGGTGCCCGAGCCCAGCGCTAGCTAAGACCGTTGAATCCAGCTGCCCATTTGAGAAGCAAAACCTTGATCACTAGTCAGGACACCCTGAGGGTGTCGGTCCTAAGTGAAGCCCTCCCTTACATCCAGCGTTTCGCGGGCCGCAGGGTGGTGGTCAAATACGGTGGCGCGGCGATGGCACAAGCGGACCTTCGCGCAGCGGTTTACCGCGATGTGGTGCTCCTTGCATCGGTGGGTGTGCAGCCGGTGGTTGTTCATGGCGGTGGACCAGAGATTAACGACTGGCTCAATCGCCTCCACATCGAGCCCGAATTCCGAGACGGTTTGAGAGTCACCACTCCGGAAACCATGGATGTGGTGGAGATGGTGCTTGTGGGACGGGTTAATAAAAACATTGTCAATGGCCTCAATCAGGTGGGAGGCAGGGCCGTGGGACTTTGCGGCAGCGATGGCTCCTTGGTGCGGGCCCGTACTTACGCCGGCGGGGCCAATGGGTTGGTGGGAGAGGTGGCGGCAGTAAATCCGGCAGTTCTTTTACCTCTGCTTAATGCCGGTTACATCCCTGTGATCTCGAGCGTGGCCGCCGACGAGGAGGGGCAAGCCCACAACATCAATGCCGATACGGTGGCCGGTGAACTGGCCGCGGCATTACAGGCCGAGAAGTTGATCTTGCTCACTGACACGGCAGGGATCTTGCAAGATCGCCACGATCCTGAATCTTTAATTCGTCAACTAACGCTGGCGGATGCACGCCAATTAATTCATGACGGCATAGTGCAAGGCGGCATGACCCCGAAGACCGAGTGCTGCATCCGTGCCCTAGCCCAGGGAGTGGCATCGGCCCACATCGTCGATGGCCGGGTACCCCACGCTCTTTTGCTGGAGGTATTCACCGACACTGGGATCGGCACCATGGTTGTGGGTAGCCAGCGCGTTTGCCATGGCTGAAGACCTGCTCGCTGCAGCCCATTTAGCCCTCGATCGGGGGGATTACGGCCAAGTTGTACGCCTGTTGGAGCCCCTCAACATTGACCATCCTGCTGCAACTGTTATTGGCGCCGAGATCCAGCTGTTGCTCGCCACCGCCTGGATGGGGCGGGGAGACAACGCGCGGGCGATCTTGTGTTGCCGCCTTATTAAGCGTTGCCGTGATGCCAGCCTGCGGGCTCAGGCCACAGACCTACTGACCGTTCTCGAGGCTCCAGCTCTTGAGCGCCCCCGCGATTGGTCGATCACCCTGCCCGATCTGGGATCGGCAGAGGCCGTAGGAGGCCAGATGCAGCAGCTTGCCCGCGGACGTCGATCTATCAAACCCCCACCACCACCACCGCCGCCGGTGGGGCCAACCAGGGCTCCGGTTGGGTTCGCTGTGCTGGCAGTTTTGCTGTTACTAGTGACGCTCCTGCTCGGCGGCTGCACCGAGGTCCATAGCGAGTTGACCTTTAAGGGGCCGGGGCGGCTGCAGGTAGCCCATGGCCTATCGAGCCCGGGACCCCAGCCAGAACCCTGGGCGCGTCAATTTGGTCGCACCTTGCAGAGCCAGGGATTTCACCCAGCTAGAGAGCTGAAATCATTTGCTGGAGCTGGCGGCTTTAACCAACGCCTTGAGAGCCGGGTTCTAGCAGCTCCCGAGGCCCTTGCCCTGCTGGCAGCAAACCTCAGCGCGGCAGCCGATCTGGCCGGTGTGGCCCTGCCGCCGCCCCACTTCCAGCTGCGGGAGCGCAATTGGCTGCTGGGGGTGCGCCAAAGCCTTGAGCTGGCGGTGGACCTGCGTGGGCTCACTGCTCTGCCTGGCTTCAGCGCTGCCATCGATCTGGGCCCTGTTGCCCCTGGGGCTGTCCGCCTGGCAAGTCCCGAGTCCGCTGCGGTGATCTCTGGACGTGCTGCCCTGCACTGGCCCTTGCGCTTTGGCGCCAGCAACACCCTGCAGCTCAGCTGCTGGCGCTGGAGTGCTCTTGGCCTTGGTGGCGCACTTATCGCCATGGCCCTGGTGCTGGTGCTGGCTCTGGAGCGTTTGCGGCGTCTGCTTGGCTTCGGCCTGCCGGAACTACCGGCTTAAAAATGGTTCCTAAAGGCTGAGCGGGTCGGGGTCGATCGCCAGACCCAGCCCCGCTGGCAGCCCCTCCCGCAGCAGGCTTTCAGTTGGCAAGGGCAGGGGCTGGCCAGCGGGACCATGCAGCAAAAGCTGCCAGCGACTCTTGCCCGCTACCCGGGCTACCGGGGCCGGGGCGGGACCGATCAACAGCCATCCGGCGGCCTCCACTTGGCTGCGGATCCTTTCGGCTAAGGCGGCGGCGGCGGTTGCCGTGCCGCTTGCACTAGGTCCGCTCAGTCGCAGCAGGCAGGCCCGGCTGAAGGGCACCAACCCCCCCTGGCGGCGCATCTGGCGCTCCTCTGCCAAAAACTGCTCGTAGCGCCCGTCAACTAGGTGACGAATCACAGGGTGTTCTGGGCAGTAGGTCTGCACCAGCACCTCGCCTGGCTTCTCGCCGCGGCCTGCCCGGCCCGCCAACTGCAACAGCAATTGCAGACACTGCTCGGACGAGCGCAGATCGGGTCGATGCAGAAGCCCGTCCGCCGCCAGCACTGCCGCCAGAGTGACGCGGGGCAGGTCCATGCCCTTGGCCAGCATTTGGGTGCCTACCAACACGTCGGCCTCCCCTTGGGCGAAGCGATCGAGCAGACGGCGGTGGCCGTCGCGGCCCCTAGTGGTGTCACGGTCGAAACGCAGCAGGCGCAAACCCTCAAGCTCTGTTGCCAGCTGCTCCATTACTCGCTGGGTGCCAGCGCCAAAGGGTTTAAAGGCCGTAGAGCCGCAGTGTCCACAGCGATTGCCCAGCTCTGCGCGGTGGTCGCACCAGTGGCAGCGCAGCCATTCCTTGCCCCCTTTAGAGCGGTGCACGGTGAGGGCCACATCGCAGTGGGGGCAGAGCACCGCTTCGCCGCAGCTGCGACAGCTCAGGAATGCTCGGTAGCCACGTCGGGGCACCAGTACTACTGCCTGTTCGCCCTTTTCTTGCAAGTTCTCTAAGCGCCCCATTAGGGCTCGGCTAATCAGGCGGCGGTGACCATCCGCGAGCTCGTGGCGCATATCGATCACCCGTACGGCAGGCAGGGGACGCGAACCAATCCGCTCCGGCAGTCGTAGGAGGTGGGTGGCTGGTTTGGGGGATTGGCACCTCAGCCAACTCTCTAGCGATGGGGTGGCACTGCCGAGCACCAGCCGCGCCCCGCTGTGTCGGGCCCGTAGGCGAGCTACATCGCGGGCGTGGTAACAGGGCATTGGGCTGTCCTGCTTGTAGGAGCTGTCGTGTTCCTCATCAAGCACGATCAGGCCCAGCCTCGACATAGGCAAAAAGATTGCTGAGCGAGTACCCACGACCACCACCGCCTCTGATTCCAGGCAGCGGCGCCAAGCTGCCACTCGGGCACCGTCAGAAAGCCCGCTATGAAACTCGACCACCCGGCTGCCGAAGCGTTCGCGTGCCCGGTCGAGCAACTGGGGAATTAATCCAATCTCCGGTGTGAGCAAAAGCGTGGCCTGCCCCGCCTCCAGAGCCTCAGCGGCTGCACGCAGATAAACCTCAGTTTTGCCGGCGCCTGTTACCCCCCATAGCAAAAATTCCATGCCCGCTGGGGCACCGGCCAGAGCTGTTACTGCAGCCGCCTGGGCTTCAGTCAGGGCAGGCCAGTGTGCATTTGGGATCCCAGCTCCACTGTCCTTGGGGGGAGCCTGAAGGCGCTGCACCAGACCTCGAGCCTCCAGCCCCTTGAGCACAGCGCGGCTGAAGCCACCTTTCCTACAGAGATCCCTCACAGGTACTGGAGCGCTGTGGCGTCCAAGGTGCTCAAGAAGTTGCTGCTGCCGCTCGGTGAGGGGCTGGCTGGGGAGTGCAACATCGGAGCGCTCGACTTGCCAGATTGCGGGGCGTGGCCTGCTGGGCCCCTTGTTGCGCTGGCCAAGCCAGCCAGGTGGTAGGGCGCTTTTTAGAGTTTTAAATAGGCTTGTATGGCATTCCGCTGCCACGCTTGCCATTAAGTTTTGCCAATCGGGATCTACTGCGGCCCGCTGCCAAATCTCCAGGATTGGTTGTATTCGTTTGCTGCTGAGACTGGCAGGTAATTGATCAAGCCAGCCCACCACCAAGCCAGTGTGCGGGCGGCCCTGCAGCGTGACCCGCACCAAATCGCCAATCCCGGCAGGTGTTTCCGGGGAGTTGGCGTAGGTGAATACCTGGCCTTCGCGCCCAGCTTCAAGCCAGATCTGCAGCCAGGGGATCGACAAGCTTGCAAAGGTCACAGCCCATTCTTAGGATGTGAATGCTTAGCAGTTTAAAAACTGCTGTCGGAACCAAACAGAGTTCCCTCCAGCGGGAAGACCTGAAGTGAGACCCCGGGAGCCAGCCTCCCACTATTCGGTTTCCCGGTCTGCGACCACCCCTGTCAGCCCTGTCCAGGCTTCGGCCAACTGTCCAGGCTTCGGCCAATCGACCCCATGCTTTTGACGGGTCGCTTTCGTTTCTTACCTGCCAACACCACTGTTTCAGAGGTTTGCCTCCATCTTTCGTAGCCTTTCACCAGCTTCTACGGCTAACCCCGGAGTTTCTGGTTAGATTTTTTGCCCGTTGCAGGCAAGAAATACCTAGACGCGATTTCAGGTGATGCGTCCCGTCCATTTGTTTTGTTATTTCGTTTTTGTCATTTATGAGCCCTGCTGCTGCTGCCCAGCCGAAAGCAACCCCAGAAATCTTGATAATGGCTACGGCGGCCGATGGAGAAGTGCAAGTAAAGCCTAAAAAGGTTGCACCAAAGTCAAAGATTGCACCAAAAGCAAAAACTTCCACCAAAGCCCCGGCTGCTCCTAAGGCAAAGGCTGCTCCTAAGGCAAAGGCTGCTCCCAAAGCCCCGGCCGCTCCGAAGGCAAAGGCTGCTCCTAAGGCAAAGGCTGCTCCTAAGGCAAAGGCTGCCGCAAGTAAATCCTCAGCCCCAAAAGCCCCTGGGATAAAGACCAAGATCGTGGCTCCACTAGTCACCGTCGAGTTAGACGATGGCGACGAACTAGACCCAGCCGGCAGCTCTGCCGAGAAGGACGAGAAGGTTGCCAAGGCCCTAGCCAGCATCAAGATTGGCCCCAAAGGTGTCTATACCGAAGACTCCATTCGGGTCTATCTCCAAGAGATTGGTCGTATCCGTCTGCTACGACCCGATGAGGAGATCGAGCTAGCCCGCAAGATCGCCGATCTTCTCCAGCTAGAAGAAATTGCCGCTCAGTTTGAGGCAGATCACAGCCGCCAACCCGACAACAAGGAATGGGCTGCATTGGTGGAGATGCCCTCCATCAAGTTTCGCCGTCGGCTGATGCTTGGCCGTCGAGCCAAGGAAAAAATGGTGCAGTCAAACCTGCGCCTGGTTGTTTCGATCGCCAAGAAATATATGAACCGGGGCTTGAGCTTTCAGGATTTGATTCAGGAGGGCTCCCTCGGCCTGATCCGTGCTGCGGAGAAATTTGACCACGAGAAGGGCTACAAATTTTCCACCTATGCCACCTGGTGGATTCGTCAGGCGATCACCCGCGCAATCGCTGATCAGTCCCGCACCATTCGCCTTCCGGTGCATCTGTACGAAACCATCTCCAGGATCAAGAAGACAACGAAAACCCTTTCCCAAGAATTCGGCCGCAAGCCGACTGAAGAGGAAATCGCCGAGTCGATGGAAATGACCATCGAGAAGCTGCGCTTCATCGCCAAAAGCGCTCAGCTGCCCATCTCCCTGGAGACGCCGATTGGCAAAGAGGAGGATTCCCGTCTCGGTGACTTCATTGAGGCCGATATCGAAAACCCTGAGCAGGATGTGGCCAAGAACCTGCTACGCGAAGACCTTGAGGGAGTGCTTGCCACCCTCAGCCCCAGGGAGCGTGATGTGCTCCGTCTGCGCTACGGCTTGGACGACGGCCGTATGAAGACCCTTGAAGAGATTGGCCAGATCTTCGATGTGACCCGCGAGCGCATTCGTCAGATTGAGGCGAAGGCTCTGCGCAAGCTGCGCCATCCCAATCGCAACGGCGTCCTCAAGGAGTACATCAAGTGATTCAGGGCTTGGCCTCCCTGCGGGGGCTGCGCAGTGCTCCATCGCTCGACCCCGCAACCTGCTCGGCTCTGCGGGCTGAGCTTGACCCGTTGCTTGCTCGCTGCGACTGGTTTACGGCGGGGGTGATGGCCGCTTCTGCATTGGCGGCTGTGACCTGTCTTCGCCAGGCGGAGACGGCTCTGGGTTGGACCCAATTGGAGCTAGATCCAGTCGGAGTAGCTCTCGATTCGATCGAGGGTCCGGTTTTTCTCAAAGCCAACCAGAACAGCGGTAGTTTTTTGGTGCGTGCTGAAACTGGTTTAGGTGAGGGTCTAATAATCAGCGGTCACTGTTCGGCAGATCCAGCGGCTGAGGACACTTGGGGTCCGTTGCCCCTTGATTTCTTCGGCCCTTAATCTGGGTGGCTGTTATCTGCCCCTGATGGCCAACCCCCTGCGCATTGCCTCCCGACGCAGCCAGCTAGCCATGGTGCAAACCAACTGGGTGCGAGATGAACTGGCCCAGGCCCACAGCGGTCTGGAGATCACTATCGAAGCAATGGCCACCCAGGGCGACAAGATCCTCGATGTGGCCCTTGCCAAGATCGGCGACAAAGGACTTTTTACTAAGGAGTTAGAAGCTCAGATGCTTGTTGGCCAGGCGGATATCGCCGTTCACAGCCTCAAGGATCTGCCGACCAATTTGCCCGAGGGTCTGATGCTTGGCTGCATCACAGAGCGGGAAGATCCCGCCGACGCTTTGGTGGTGCATGAAAAGCATCGCGATAAGAGCCTGGCAACCCTGCCTGCCGGCGCCGTGGTGGGCACCAGTTCGCTACGCCGTCTTGCCCAACTGCGTCACCACTTCCCTCACCTCAGCTTCAAGGATGTGCGGGGCAACGTGATCACCCGACTGGAGAAGCTTGATTCGGGTGATTACGACTGTCTGATCCTGGCAGCCGCTGGTTTGGGACGGCTTGGCTTGGGTGATCGCATCCACGAACTGATCGCCCCCTCTATTTCCCTCCACGCCGTCGGGCAGGGTGCCCTGGGTATTGAGTGTCGGCAGGGAGATGTCGCCGTGCTCGCGCAGATCAAGGTTCTGGAGCACTTGCCTACTACCCTTCGCTGCCTAGCTGAGCGTGCCTTTTTGCGGGAGTTGGAGGGGGGCTGTCAGGTGCCGATTGGCGTTAATAGCAGCTTCGACGGGGATACGCTTGTGTTGACGGGCATGGTTGCAAGCATCGACGGCCTACGCCTAATTCGGGACGAGGCTTGCGGTCCCAAGGCCGACCCTGAGGCTGTTGGTATCGCCCTTGCCCATGCTTTGAAGGCCCAGGGCGCTGGCGAGATCCTGGAGGAGATATTTGCAACAGTCCGGCCCGAAGCCTGAACCAGCGCTAGCCGCCACCAGGCCGTTTGAAGCGGAGGCACGCTCCCTTCCCTATCAATGGAATCTGTTGGCCTGGGCTGCCCTGATTGGAGGGCTCACTGGGCTTGCAGTTGTTGCCTTCCACGAATTGCTGGGCTTCATCAATAACGGTCTGTTTGGCCCTTTTGTGGAGGGGTTGATGACAGTTGGTCGTATTCAGCCGCCTGAGCTACCCCCTGAATTGCCGCTGGCGGTGGCTCCTGATACGAGCACACCGCTGCGGGCTCTGCTCCAGGTGGGTCTCGGTGGGCTTGGCTTCCTGCCTCCGCCTCCGGCAGTCCCTGAGCCCATTCCCCTTCCGGTTTCCTCTCTACCCAATTGGATCAGTCTCTGGCCGGTGGTTGTGGTGCCCACCCTGGGGGGCTGGGCTGTTGGTCTTTTGCGTCGCTATGTCGGTGACCTTGGCCCTGGCCTACCCAGCTTGATGGCGATGGCCGATGGTGCCGTTAACGCCCGGCCCCGATTGCCTTTTCTACGCCTGCTGGGTGCATCCCTCAGCTTGGGCAGTGGTGCCTCACTCGGTCCGGAGGGGCCCAGCGTTGAGAGCGGAGGCAATATTGGCCTCTGGGTAGCCCTGCGCGGTGGGCTCTCGCCCCAGAGCCAGAAAGCCCTGGTGGCTGCCGGAGTGGCAGCAGGTCTGGCGGCGGGGTTTAAGGCACCCATTGCCGGGGTGTTTTTTGCTTTTGAAGGAAGCTTCAGTGCTGTTCAGGGGCGGCCCAGCTTGCGGGCGGTGCTGGTTGCGGCGGTGGCTTCATCGCTAGTTACGCAACTCCTTCTCGGCGATACGCCGATTTTGAGGTTGCCTGCTTACGAGGTGCGTTCACCGCTGGAGTTACCCCTCTATCTGGGTTTGGGCTTGGTGGCCAGTCTGATGTCCTGGGCTTTGGTGAGCCTGCTTGCCGCTGGCCGC
The DNA here is from genome assembly GCA_027620015.1 of Cyanobacteriota bacterium. Classification (GTDB taxonomy): domain Bacteria; phylum Cyanobacteriota; class Cyanobacteriia; order PCC-6307; family Cyanobiaceae; genus Cyanobium_A. The sequence goes on along the minus strand of JAQCGH010000014.1, from coordinate 2,525 downwards.
AGCGAGCGGCTGCAGGCCTGGCTGGGCAAGCTGCCGCCAGGCCTGCCAACCGCCTTGGGTGGTGCCTCTGTAGGTGCTATGGCACTTGGTTTTCCCCAGGTGCTTGGTGTCGGCTACGACACGATTGAGGCGTTGCTTGGTAGTGAGGGTGGCGTGCCCCTGCTCACCTTGCTGGTGTTGCTGGGGGCCAAGCTTGTGGCCACTGGTATCAGCAATGCCACCGGCTTTGTTGGCGGTGGTTTTGCCCCATCACTGTTCCTTGGAGCAGTGCTCGGCAACTGTTACGGCCAGCTGCTTGGTGATAGTGGCCTGCACTTGCCAGTTGCTGAACCACCCGCTTACGCCATGGTGGGCATGGCGGCTGTGCTGGCCGGTAGTGCCCGGGCTCCCCTGACGGCCCTGTTGCTTCTTTTTGAACTGACCCGCGATATTCGAATTGTGCTGCCCCTGATGGCCGCCGCAGGTCTTAGTGCGGCTTTGGTGGAGCGCTGGCAGGGGCTTGCTGATCCGGGCTTGCTCGGGCCTGACCCCCAAGAAGAGCATCGCCGCCACCAGTTAGCAAATCTGCAGGTGGCTGAGGCTTTCGAGCCCGAGGTTCCCCTTGTGCTGGCAGCTGAGTTACCAGCACAGCAGGCCTTGCTTCAACTGGTAGACGCTCACTGCCACTGTTTAGTAGTCGCGGATGGCGCGTGGGTGGTGGGTCTGGTCACCCTTGCTGATCTGCAGCGGACCCTAAGTGCCGAGCGGGAATTTAATGAAGACGGCTCTTTGCCAGTGCCCACCTTGCTCTCCTGTCGCCGCAGTGACTTGGTTTGGCTGCCGATATCTGCCCAGCTTGCTCAACTTGAAGACCAGCTCAGGCCAAATGGCTTGCGCCAATTGCCGGTTTTTGATGTGCCGGCTGCGGCGGCTGCAGCCCTGCCTCATGGTCTCCCCAATCCCGGACTGCCGGTTACTTCTCTGCGTGGCTTGGCTACTCGAGATGGCATGGCCCGGGCTCTAGCCCGCCAGCTCACACCCACCCAGGCAGCTACTCAATCTTGATTCTGCGACTGGCTAGTACATATAGCCTGGGCTACAGGATCAACCGCACTTAGCCTGGCCAGAATCCGCTCAAGATCGAGGGCTGAAAGCTCTCCATCACTGGCCCACTTCAAAGTGGTGCTCACCAGGGGTTCGCAATAGTGATTGGATTCGGAAACCGTTGACATAACCGCAGACGAAAGGCCCCTTCCGTTGTTTTGGCTCCACAAGTTAATACTCGTACCTCAGCTAGCGGCCAAAACTGCGGGAATCTCCAGAATATTTTCCGACAATTAGCTGGTTTCAGCGCTGCATTAATACTTGCTTACCGACTTTCCCCTTGGTATTTGGGGATAACCATCGTGCTCTGAACCGAGAAATGACCTATACGAATTAGGCTGATCGTGCGCTTGCAAAGTTTCAGCTCGATTTCACTGTTGTTGCCCCGGGCTTGCTCAGGGCTGCTGCCGCAATCAAGAGGGGATTTAGGTGGTCAGCCCTGATGATGCAGTCGCTTAGTTCACTAATTTTGAATCGATGGTTTCAAGATAACGCTGCTCGCACTCCTTAATAATTCGCACGGCTTCTACTGGCTCAAAGAAGCCATTTACTTTACAAGTGCCGGGTTTTTTGAGGTCTTTGTAGTGCTCCCAGTAGTACTGAGTTTCCGTGACCCACTGCTCACCGAGCTGGTTGAAGTTGGTGATGTGGTTCATCCGCTTGTCATCGGCCAACACTGCAATCACCTTGTCGTCGACCTCGCCGCCGTCGTCAAAGGTCATGATGCCGATGATTCGTGCTTCCACTAGTGATCCAGGCACAAGGGGCTCGGTGACTCCGACAATCTCGATATCGAGGGGGTCGCCGTCCTCGTCCCAAGTGCGGGGGATACAGCCATAAGCAAAGGGGTAGGCCAGTGACGAATAGCCCACGCGATCCAGCTTGAGGTGGCCGGTTTCTGTGATCAATTCGTACTTGTTGATGGTCATGGAGTTGAGCTCCACGATCGCGTTCAATCGCAGCTCTGCTTCATCGGCGAAAGCCGGCAGCACGTGCAGCAAGTTGAGCATTGTGCGGCTCGGGGCGTGGTCGATGTTCGCCATGAAGCTGAATTTGAGAAGCTCGGAGGAATCCTATGTTTCTGCCTGCAGGCGCTCCAGCTTGGTGCGCAGATAGCGAAGGAAGGCCGCCGCGCTCAGGCTCTCGCCACTCACCTGCTCCACCAGCTCTTCTGCATTGACGCTGCGGCCCAGTGGATAAACCCTGCTCGCCAGCCAGGCCTGCAATCTGCCCTCCTGGCCTGCTGCGATAGCGGCCTCGATTGCACCCGAGCCTCCAAGCTCCTGCTCCATGGTTTCCGCTAGTTGGGCGCTGATCAGATGGCCCAGTGCATAGCTCGGGAAATAGCCAAACATGCCCTCAGCCCAGTGGATATCTTGAAGACAACCCTCCGAATCGCTTGAGGGTATTCGACCTAGCAGTGCGCCCATGCGGTGGTTCCA
>JAQCGH010000013.1 GCA_027620015.1 Cyanobacteriota bacterium | reverse complement strand
TTTTTCACCGCTCGCAGCAGCCGGTGGCTGGCAAAGCGATCACCCTCAAACGTCAGCACCGCATCAACTAAGTGCTCGAGCACCTTCGGGCCCGCCAGGGCGCCCTCCTTGGTCACATGGCCCACCAGCAGCAGGGCGGTGTCCTGGCGCTTGGCGATGCGGGCCAGCGCGGCGGCACATTCCCGCACCTGGGACACCGAACCTGGGGCGCTACCAAGTTCGGCGTCATGGAGAGCCTGAATCGAATCAATAATTGCCACCGCTGGCCGCAACGCCTCCAGCTCCTGCAGCACCAGCTCCAAATCGGTTTCGGCGAGCAGCTGAAAATCAGCCCCAACTTCGGTTTCGCCAGGGGTGGCCTCGGCCAATCGGCGCCAGCGCAGCTTCACCTGCTGGGCGGACTCCTCCGCACTCACATAGAGCACCGACGCCCGACCCGCCATGGCGCGGGCGCTTTGCAACAGCAAGGTGCTTTTTCCAATTCCCGGATCGCCCCCCACCAGCACTAGGGAGCCGGGAACCAGGCCGCCGCCCAGCACCCGATCGAATTCGCCGTAGCCGCTGCTGAGCCGCTGCAAAGCACGCTCGCCCACAGTTTGGATGGGCTCGGAACGTCGCGGCTGGCCAGCCACAACGTCTTTGGCTGCTGCAGGCTCTCCCACCGGCCGCCGGCGCCGACTGTCAGCTGCAGGAGCAGCTTTTTGCTCAACCAATGTGTTCCAGCTGCCGCAGCTGGCGCACTTGCCAAAAAACTGGCGGGTCTGGGCTCCACAGCTGGTGCAAACAAAAAAAGTGCTGGGCTTGGCCACGACCTAAGGGCTGATGAGTGAAGGCTGTATGAAGAAAGGTGGCATTGAATGAAATTTCACCCCTTGCCCCTTTTCAGTGGGGTTTGTCTGATGTAGCAGCCCGGCTGCAGTGATGACGGCCTCCGCCCCCACCACCACCCTCGGCAACAATCGCGACAAGGAAATCATCCTGGTCGTTGACGACGAAGCAAGCATCCGGCGCATTCTGGATACCCGCCTATCGATGATCGGCTACCAAGTGGTCACGGCCTGCGACGGCATCGAGGCCCTGGAGTTGTTCAAGACCATTCAGCCTGATCTGGTGGTGCTCGACGTAATGATGCCGAAGCTGGACGGCTACGGCGTCTGCCAAGAGCTGCGCAAGGAATCGGACGTACCGATCGTGATGCTCACGGCCCTTGGTGATGTGGCGGATCGCATCACTGGCCTGGAGCTCGGCGCCGACGACTACGTCGTGAAACCATTCAGCCCCAAGGAGCTTGAAGCCCGCATCCGCTGCGTGCTTCGCCGGGTGGAAAAGGAGTCCATCGCTGGTTCTCCCAATTCCGGGTTGATCACGGTGGGCGATCTGCGCATAGACACCAACAAGCGGCAGGTGTATCGAGGTGATGAGCGCATCCGCCTCACCGGCATGGAATTCAGCCTGCTGGAGCTGCTGGTGGGCCGCAGCGGCGAACCCTTCAGCCGAGGTGAAATTCTCAAGGATGTATGGGGCTACACCCCGGAGCGTCACGTGGACACCCGGGTGGTAGATGTCCACATTTCAAGGCTGCGCTCCAAACTGGAGGATGATCCGGCCAATCCCGAGCTGATTCTCACTGCTCGCGGCACCGGTTATTTGTTCCAACGCATCGTTGACTCCGTTGCCTCCGAAGGGACCTGACAAGCGCCCCAAGCCCAGTCGGGCCATCCGCCGGCTGGTTATTTGGTATCGCCGCAATGCGGCGGTGACCAGCCTGGTGGATAGCGCCACTTCTGCTGCCAGCTCTGCCGCTAATACGGCTGGAAATGTGGCTGGCACCGCCACCAGCGTTGCCGGCAGCATGGCCAATACGGTGCTGCAGCCGCTTGTGTTCGACCCCCTGCGCCGCCTGCAACGGGGCCTGGGCGGCCCAGGCGAAGACACCCCGATCAACGACTCCGACCGCCTTTGGGTAGCCGTGGATGGCATGGGTGGGGACCACGCCCCTGGGCCGATCTTGGAAGGCTGCCTGCGGGCAGTGGAGCTGTTGCCCCTGCGGGTGCGATTCGTGGCCGAAACGGCCTTGCTACAGGCCGCCGTGGCCGCCCTGGACCTCCAGGACGAACTCAACGAAGCCGTATCCAGCGGCCTGATCGAGCTTGTGGCCAGCGGCCCCTCGGTGGGCATGAACGAAGAGGCCACGGTGGTTCGCAAGAAGCGCGACGCAAGCATCAATAAGGCCATGGACCTGGTGAAGCAGGGGGAGGCCACGGCGGTGTATTCCGCAGGCAACTCCGGCGCCGTGATGGCCTCGGCGATCTTCCGGCTGGGCCGACTCAAAAGTATCGATCGCCCCGCCATCGGGGCCCTGTTCCCCACTAAGGACACAGAACAGCAGGTGCTGGTGCTGGATGTGGGCGCCAACATGGATTGCAAGCCCGCTTACCTGCACCAGTGGGCGCTACTTGGTCACATCTACAGCCGCGATGTGCTGCAGGTGACTCATCCCCGTATCGGGCTGGTGAATATCGGCGAAGAGGAGTGCAAGGGCAACGAGCTCTGCCTCCGCACCTACCCCCTCCTTGCAGAAGAGGGGCGCTTTGTATTCGCCGGAAACTGCGAGGGGCGCGACATCCTTTCGGGGGAGTTCGACGTTGTGGTGTGCGACGGCTTCACCGGCAACGTGCTGTTGAAGTTCCTTGAATCCGTGGGCAGCGTGCTGCTGGATGTAATCAAAGAGGAATTGCCCAGGGGCCGCCGCGGCAAGGTGGGCTCGGCCTTTTTGATCAACAACCTACGCCGCATCAAAAAACGCCTCGACCATGCCGAACATGGCGGTGCCCTACTGCTTGGCGTTGACGGGGTATGCGTAATCGGCCACGGCAGCAGTAAGGCCCTCTCGGTGCTCAGCGCCCTGCGCTTGGCCCACTCCGCCGCCAGCCGCGGTGTGATGGCAAACCTCCACGCCCTGAGCGAAACGAACAGTGCCGAGGTGCCAGTTACCTGTGATTGACTGAGTCAATTGTGGACCGTTCGCGGTGTCGCTCGGCGGAAATAAAACATCAGAACTAAAAGCAATGGGCCTGCTTGGCATGGCTTTAGTTGGATGTGGCAGCGCAGTGCCAGCAGCCAGCATCACCAATCAGCAACTCAGCGAGAGGGTTGACACCAATGACGAGTGGATCCGCTCCCGCACTGGCATTGGCGCCCGCCGGATCGCCGGCCCCAGCGAATCCCTCACCTGCCTGGCCAGCCGCGCCGCTCAGGCCGCCCTCGACCATGCCGGCTGGGGCTCAGAGGATGTCGACCTGATCCTGCTGGCGACCTCTAGCCCCGACGATTTATTCGGCACAGCGCCGCGGGTGCAGGGGGCCTTAGGGGCCAGGCAGGCGGTGGCCTTCGATCTCACCGCGGCCTGCAGCGGCTTCTTGTTTGCCTTGATCACGGCCAGCCAATATCTAGGCAGCGGCGCTTTTAAGCGGGCCCTGGTGATCGGCGCCGACCAGCTCAGTCGCTGGGTCGACTGGGACGACCGCAGCACCTGCGTGCTGTTCGGCGATGGTGCCGGCGCCGTTGCGGTGGAGGCTTGCGGAGCGCAAGACAACGGCCTACTGGGTTTCCGCATGCGCTCCGACGGCAGCCGCAACGGCTGCCTAACACTTGCCCAGCTGGATAAATACGCACCACTACTCGGGGAACTCACGGCGCAGCAGGGCGGCTTTGCACCGATCCAGATGAACGGCCAGGAGGTCTACAAATTTGCGGTTCGAGAGGTGCCAGCAATCCTCAGCGAGTTGCTGGCAGCCACCGGCACCTCCCCCGAGCAACTCGACTGGCTGCTGCTGCACCAGGCCAACCAACGCATTCTCGACGCCGTTGCGGACCGCTTCGCCATAGATCACAGCCAGGTGTTGAGCAATCTGGCCCTCTATGGCAACACCTCCGCCGCCACGATTCCATTGATGCTGGATGAGGCTGTCAAAGACGGCCGAGTGCAGCCTGGCCATCTGCTAGCCAGCAGCGGCTTTGGCGCAGGCCTTAGCTGGGGTGCAGCACTCCTTCGCTGGCAGGGCCCCGCCGGCTGAGCCCTAATCTCCAGCCGACTTCGTCAAAGGGTGGCGGCATGGGCATTGCCTGGGTGTTTCCTGGCCAGGGCTCACAAAAAGTGGGCATGGCAGAGCCGGTGCTGGAGCTACCTGGAGCTCGGGAGCGTTTCGACCAAGCCTCAGCCCTGCTGGGCCGTGACCTGCTGGCGATCTGCTTAGGCACTGGAGGTGGCGGCGATCTAAGCGATCTCAACGACACCCGCAACACCCAACCTGCCCTATTTGTGATTGAAAGCCTGCTAGCAGCAGCCCTTCAGGACCAGGGCCGCGCTCCCCATCTAGTAGCTGGCCACAGCCTGGGCGAGCTGGTCGCCTTGCACATAGCGGGGGTGTTCGACTTCGCCACCGGACTGCAGCTGATGAAAAGCCGCAGCACCCTGATGGCAGCTTCCGGCGGCGGCGCCATGACGGCGGTGATGGGCTTTGAGCGCAGCGAGCTGAATGCCCTTGTGGCAGCCACCGAAGGGGTGGTAATTGCCAACGACAACAGCGACGCCCAGGTGGTTATCTCTGGAACCCCCGAGGCGGTGGCCGCCGTCAGCAGCAATTTGAAATGCAAACGGGCGATTCCCCTTGCCGTTAGCGGTGCATTCCACTCCCCCTTCATGGCTGAGGCCGCAGCCGCCTTTGCCAGCGAGCTGGAGGCGGTGGCCTTCGCCGATGCGGCTATACCAGTGCTCAGCAACACTGATCCCAGCCCCGAAACCAACGCAGCGGCGCTCAAGGCCCGCCTGGTGGATCAAATGACCACCGGCGTGCGCTGGCGAGAGACCATGGCGCAATTCGAGGTTCTGGGCATCGACACCACCGTGGAAATTGGTCCTGGAGCAGTGCTCAGCGGCCTAATTAAACGCAGCTGCACGGGCGTACACACCGCCCAGATCAGCAGCACCGCTGACCTGGCCTTATGAGCCAATCCAGCCAGCCACCGAACCTGATCCGCACACCACGGCCGAGCCTCACCTACCGGATGATCAGCTACTTGCTGGTGTTTCCGATTTACCGGTTTTTGTTTCGCGGCCGCACCGCCGGCAACGGCAACGTGCCATCGCAAGGGTGTTTAGTAGTGGTAGCCAACCACGGCTCTCACCTTGACCCCCCCCTACTAGGCCATGCCCTTGGCCGGCCAGTGGCCTTCATGGCTAAGGCCGAACTGTTCAGAGTGCCGATTCTCGGCGCCATCATCCGAGCCTGCGGCGCCTACCCAGTTTCCCGTGGCGCCAGCGACCGCGAGGCCATCCGCACCGCCACAGAACGACTCCTGGAGGGTTGGGCCACTGGCGTATTTATCGACGGCACCCGCCAGGCAAATGGCAGGGTCAATGATCCCCAGGCTGGCGCCGCCCTGCTGGCCGCTCGAGCCGGCGCGCCCCTGCTGCCGGTGGCGATCATCAACAGCCACCGAGCCCTGGGGCCTGGGCAAGAGGGGGCACGGCTACTGCCCATTCACATCCGCATTGGCACACCTATTCCAGCGCCGGCCTCGCGGCGGCGCGCCGACCTCGACATCGCCACGGCGGCCTGTCAGGCCCAGATCAATGCCCTGCTCGACCAGGGCTTGATCAGTGGCCGCCAGCTGGGCCCGCCCAGCCCCTGAGGTCTCGACCACTCAGCACCCACACAGCAGCTCGGAGACCATCTCCCCACTGCTTGCGCCGCCCCTCCGGCTGACAGCGATCACCACAGGAAACAGGCACCGGCGTGAGGTGAATGCCGCGACTGCCGGCCACGATCCGCCCCACCAGCAGTGCCCGGTCCATGTGATCACTGCTGGTAACCAGCAGTGCGTGGCGGATGCGGGCCTGGCGTAGATCGTCCACCAGGGAAGTGAAATTGGAGAGGGTGTCCCGAGCTCGGTAGTCGAGCTGCACCTGGTGGGGCGGCAATCCCTGGCGTTCCTCAAACAACCAGTGGGCATATTCAGGATTGCTGCCTCCACTCACCACCACAGGCAGACCCTGGCGGGCCGCCAAAGCCGCAGCCTCCCGCTCCCGCGCCACATCGCCGCCCAGCACAAGGATCATCTGGGCAGGCGGGGGCGCCGGCCACCACCAGCCACGCGATAGCCAAAGCAGGCCACCCGCTAGCAGCAGCGCCACCAACCCCCAGGGGCTAGATCGACGCCGGCGGCGCCGCACCGGACCCGCTGGGAACACCATCAGAGATGGGCCACCGGCGAGGTGGGGTAGGAAGGCAACACGGGCTGCCAGGGAGCTGCCAAACCCTGATCTGCCGCCTGCAAACTCAGCTCCAGCAATTGCTCAACATCCTCCGGCAACAGGGCCGCTGCTGAAAGTTGAGGGCCAGGCGGTAAGGAAGTGTCTGGGCCAAACAGCCGGGGCGCCTGCAGCTCGATGATGCCGCTATCTGGGCCTGCAGGGGCATAAAGCCCTGCCACCACGCCACGGCGCGGCAGCTCCTGAACCAGCCATGTTGGCTCGCCAATCCCCAGCCGCCTGGCCACCAGCAAAAAGCTGCCCACTCCATCAAGGGGCAACTGCAGCTGCTGGGCAAGGGTGCGGGCCAGCACCACCGTGAGCCGGGTACCAGTGAACCCACCCGGACCAGTGGCCACGGCCAAACGGCTGATCTGGGGCCACTGCTCAGCGGGCAATAGCTGCTCAATGCAGCTGAAAAGCTGATTAGATAAATCTCGGCCGAGGGGAAAGGCGCGCACCACAGTGGAGTTCGCCAGAGCGCTTGGCCCCTCCAACCAGCGGACTCCGACACCGAGTACCTCACTGGAGCTATGCAAGGCCAAAACAGCAGCCATCAGATTGTTCTCATCGCGGCAGGGTTGCGCCCGGGCAGAGACGCTGCCAGCGGCCGGCATCCAGCTGAAAACTGCCGCAGGCGCGCACATCCCACTCCACTCCGACCCCACCTGCGGGGAGATCCTGCACCTGCACATGAATGCGTGGCTCGGTCGGGCTGAGATCGGGAGCCAGGCAGAGGTGGGGTGCGCCGTGCTGCCGCTCCACCGCGTGGTAGGCCTGACAGCGGTCGACCCAGTGGCAATCCACGCAGATGCACATGCTGCCCAGGCGTAGCCAGAAACCCATTGTGACGGCTCACCGCCCCGCTGGCGAGGTGGCAGAAGAGCTGTGGCAGCGCCTGCTGGCCGAGCCCTGGCCGCTTCCTCGAGAAGCCCTGCCGCCGGGGACGGTCCTGGTGGGCGGCGCCGTACGCGATGGTCTGCTGGGGCGCCTCGAGCGCCAGCCGGACCTGGACGTAGTAGTGACTGGAGATGCCCTAGTCCTGGCCCGCCAGCTCGCCAGGGACCATGGCGGCACTTGTGTGGTGCTGGATGCCGATCGCAGCATCGCCCGAGTGGTGCTGGGGGGCTGGAGCCTAGACCTGGCCAGGCAGGAGGGTTTAGGTCTGGAAGCAGACCTGAGGCGGCGGGATTACACAATCAACGCCATCGCCCTGCCCCTCCCCTCCGCCGGCGCCGCTGCGGCAGCCCTGGTGGACCCCACCGGCGGTATCAGCCACTTGGCCAGCCGCCAGCTGGTGGCGGTGAGCGAAGCAAACCTGCTCGCCGACCCCCTGCGTCTACTTCGTGGTATTCGCCTCGCCTGCTGCCTGAACTTTGAACTAGAGCCCACCAGCCGCCGCTGGATTGAATGCCATGCCAGCCAGCTCGCCCAGGTAGCCGGGGAAAGGGTGCTGATGGAGCTGGAAAAATTGGCCAGCGATGCCTACGGAGAAACAGGCCTGGCCCTGGCCCTGGGATGCGGCCTTCTACGCAATTGGGGCGCCGATCCTGCCCCTGACCTGAGCGCGCTGAGCATGGATCAAGCCCAAGATCGAGGCCTGCAAGCCGAAGAAATCTCTTGGGCTCTGCCGCTGGCGCGGCTAACCGCCCTGCTGCCACCAGAAGCCCTGGCAGGCCTGCGCAGCAGCCGGCGCCTGCAAGAACGCTGCCGGGCCCTACGCCACTGGCGCCAGGAGCTGGGTTTGGCGCGTGGATGGGATGGGCTGCCGGAGGCTGAACGCCTGGCCCTATGCAGCGAGTTGGAGGCCGATCTACCCGCCCTGCTGTTGCTGCTGCCAGAGTCGGCAGCAGGCCTGCTGGAGCGCTGGCGCCTTCCGAACGACCCCCTCTTCCATCCAGCGCCGCCCCTAGATGGCCGCACCCTGCAGCAGGAGCTTGCGATACCCCCAGGGCGCCTACTCGGGCGCCTGCTCGAACACCTCACCCTCGAACGAGCTTTTGGGCGCCTAGCAGCAGGGCCTGAGGCCCGAGCGGAAGTTCTGTCTGCAGCACAAAGCTGGTGGCAGCAGAACGGGCGGGAATGAGGAAAGGGCCGGCGGCGTGATTAACTTTCAGATAGTTAGGCGCATAGAGAGGCTTCTCCTCGCCTGCAGAAAGTTCTTTTTCTTCCCCCATGAGCATTCGCCTCTACGTCGGCAACCTGCCGCAGACCTTTGATGCCAAAGAGCTCGAGGCTCTGTTCAGTGCCGTAGGTGAAGGAGTTCGCTTCAAGGCCGTCAATGACCGGGATACCGGCGCTTGCCGAGGCTTCGGCTTTGCCAACGTGGAAGATCAAAAGACTGCCGAAACGGTGATCGAGCAACTGAACGGTAAGGATTTTGGTGGAAACGCCATGCGCATCGAAATCTCCGAGCGCAAGGACAGCCGCAGCCCTGCCCCCGGCGAGCGTCGCCCCGGTGGCGCCGCTCCCACCGCTGCACGCAAGTCCGTCAACAAGGTTGTGCACACGGACAACGTCGATAGCGAAGCTCCCGATCCTCGCTGGGCCGGCGAACTGGCCAAGCTCAAGGACCTGCTGGCTAATCAGAAGGCTGCTGTCTGAGCCAAGCATCTACTGAGACCGATTTGATCTCCAGCAACTGGAACTGGCAGGGTCATCGGATCCACTTGCTTACAGCTGGGGCGCCCAGCAGCGCTGACCGGATTGTGCTCATACATGGATTTGGGGCGTCTGTGGGCCATTGGCGCCACAACCTGAAAGCCCTCGCTCCCCATGCCCGGGTACTCGCTCTAGACCTACTGGGCTTTGGAGCAAGTGACAAACCTGTTTCCCGATTAGATCAAGAGCCACAAAGACAGAGCGCTGTTCAGTACTGCTTCGACCTCTGGGGCCGCCAGGTAGCTGACGCGGTGCGGCAATTACTACTAGATGAACCTATTAGCGGCCCAGAACCATCCCGCATACACCTAGTCGGTAACTCCATCGGAGCCATGGTGGCCCTCACCGCCGCCAGGCTGCTACTGGAAGAGGGTTACTCACCCTTTCAAGTGATCTTGATCGACTGTGCCCAGCGCACCCTCGACGACAAACGGGCTGCCCAACTGCCGGGCTGGGAACGTGTTAGCAGACCACTGGTGAAGCAGCTGGTGAGGCAGCGCTGGGTGATCGCACCCCTGTTTCGCCTACTGGCCCAGCCCGCCTTCATTCGCAGCGTGCTGGCTCGGGCCTACCCAAGTGGAGCTCACATCGACGACGAGCTGGTAGCTCTGCTGCACCGGCCCAGCACAGATCCAGGTGCCACAGAAAGCTTTCGTGGCTTCGTAAACCTATTTAACGATCACCTGGCACCCGAATTGCTGGGCGACCTATGCGCCTCCACCACGCCGCTGCCAGTGCGCATGATCTGGGGAGAAGCCGATCCTTGGGAGGATCCTGCTGAAGCACGCCGTTGGGCCGAGGAATACTCCTGCATCAAGGATCTACGAGTGCTCCCTGGGCTGGGACATTGCCCCCATGACGAAGCCCCTGAGCTGGTGAATTCAATTCTGCTGGAGTGGATTCAGGGCGACGCTACTCAGCGCACCTGAGCAACCAAATAAGAGAAAGGGAGATCGAATAGCTTGCCAGCCCTAGGAACAAAGGCTCGCTTATTGAAAACATCGTAGTGGTGCTCCTCAATTACATTAAGGATGCCTCTGTAAAGTCGCAACGAAGCCCAAACAGGCCAGCGAGCGTCGGGAGCAAGCCAGCGCACTCCAGCCTCTGAACGGGCGAACCATGTTCGGGCTCTTTCAAGCTGAAATCGCATCAGAGCACGCCAGTTTTCATTCACCGTGCCCGCAATCAATTCAGCTTCGCTATAGCCAAACCGCTCCAGATCTTCCTGAGGAAGGTAGATACGCCCTCTGGAACGATCTTCCCCCACATCGCGGAGAATGTTAGTGAGCTGATTAGCGATGCCGAGGGCTACGGCAGCCTGTGAGGTGTCTGGCCGATCACTCCAAGGGGCAGTTGTGTAGGCAAGGTCAAGTCCCATCACCTCTTGAGTCATAAGGCCAACAGTGCCAGCCACGCGATAGCAGTAGAGCTCTAGATCTTCAAAGGTGGGATAACGATGCAAGTGAAGATCCATCCTCTGCCCATCGATCATGTCTAAGTAAGCCTGCATGGGCTGGGGATAACGCTCCATCGTGTCCCGCATAACTAGATCGAGACCATCGCAAACCTCGCCAGCAAACAAGGCCCTAGTGCGTGCCTCCCAGGCATCTAGGCGATCTGCCAGCTCGGCCACAGGGCGGGCCTGGGCCTCCGCACTATCCATCAGCTCATCTGTGCGGCGGCACCACACATAAATCGCCCAAATCGCCCGGCGCTTGGCCGGAGGCATGAGCAAAGTTCCTAGATAAAAGGTCTTAGCCCACTCAGCAGTCTCCTGCCGGCAGGCCTCGTAGGCCTCCTCCAAATTAGGGAGCGAGGTCACCACCACGACTAGACCGCCGTGCCAATCGCCTGGGCACACTGCTTACCGCTAAGCACCGCCCCTTCCATTGAGGCCAGGTAGCGCTGCATTGTGTAGCAACCGGCCAGAAAGAAATTGGGAATCGGGGAGGCTTGATCTGGCCGCAGCTGCTGGCAGCCGGGCACGGTTTTGTAAACCGACAGCGGTGTTTTGACCACGATCGACTTGCGTAACGTGGCCTGGTCGCTGCCCGTGAAGTGCATCGGGAACAGGCGCTTGAGCTCCTCCAGCGTGGCCGCCACAATGTCCTCATCAGAGCGACCAATCCAGTCTTTGGCAGGTGCAAAAACCAACTCCAACATTGAACGCTTCGGATCTTCATATTCCTTGCAAGTATTGCTCATATCTGCATAGACGCTCAGCAGCGGGCTGCGGCTGAACAGCAGGTGGTCGATGTCGGTGAGCTTGCGATCAAACCAAAGGTGAATATTGATCACCGGAACACCATTGAGGCCGTCGAGCTTCTTGAAATAAGGAATCTCCTTCCAAGCCTCGGGCAGCAGCAGCTTGAAGGGATCCACCGGCATCGCGCTCACGTAGGCGTCGGCCGTAAGCGTTCGGGGCTCCTGGCCCTTGATGCCAGCAATCTGGAAAGCCTTCACCGTTCCATCTGGATTGAGCTCGATCTGGCGCAAAGGTGAGTCGAGGTGTACTTCACCACCACGGGCCTCGACGTAATCGACGATCGGCTGGCACAACCGCTGCGGAGGGTTCCCATCAAGGAAGGCCATCTTTGAACCATCACCCTCTTGCAGGAAACGGTTTAGGGCGGTGAGCACCACAGTGCTGGAAATTTCATCGGGATCTATGAAGTTCAGCGCCTTGGCCATGGCAATGAACACCTCGTCATTAACCCGCTCCGGAATGTTGTGCAGCCTCAGCCATTCGGTCCAGGAATATTTATCGCATTCTTCTACATATTGCTGGCCGCGCAGAATTGCAGGCACCAAGCCCATGCCGAAGGCAATCTTCTCGGGCCAGGTGAGTAGGTCGTTGTTGCTAAGGATGGCCGCCAAACCATTAAAGGGTGCGGGAATGTCAGGGAAGTCGAAGCGGCTGTAAGTGCCAGGAGTCTCCATCTGGTTGAAGATCATCGAGTGGCTTTTCCACTGCAGACGGTCTTCAATATTCAGCTCCTTAAATAGTTGGCGCATGTTGCGGTAGGCGCCGAAAAAGATGTGCAAGCCGGTTTCATACCAGTCGCCGTCTTCGTCCTGCCAGGCCGCCACCTTGCCGCCCAGCACGTCGCGAGCTTCCACCACCACCGGCGTGTGGCCGGCATCACAGAGATACTTCGCGCACGAAAGACCTGCGAGCCCAGCTCCGGCAATGACTACGCGCATACCGCCTTTCAAAAATTCAGATGCAACCCTAGGGGGAGCGCCTGATCCATGCGGATTGAGAGGGGGTTTCTAGAGTTGGTGAATTGGGTGCCCATAATTCCCTCCCTCATGGCCGACTCACTCCCTGCTGAATCCCGCCCTGCAGAGATCTTGCTGAAATCCACCACCCGCCACGTGCGGTTGTTCACCGCCCGAGTGGAGGACGGCAACCTGCTGGCTGATGCCAGCCAACTAACTATGGATGTGGATCCCGACAATGAGTTCCTATGGGATGCACCGGTGCTGGCCAAGGTGCAAGACCACTTCCGCGAGCTAGTGGCGGCCCAAGCCGGCGCCGACCTCACTGAATACAACCTGCGCCAGATCGGTTCGGAGCTTGAAGGGCTAATCCGCCAACTGCTCCAGGCCGGCGAGCTCCGCTACAACCCCGATGCCCGAGTACTCAACTACTCAATGGGCCTGCCCCGCAGCACTGAAAAACTGTGAGCCCCTCCCGCTACAACTCAGATCGCTACTCCGGTGATCGCCCAAGAGAGGGGCGCTCACCCGGCGGCCGTTATGCAGAGGATGCCTATGACCGTGGCGATCGCCGCAATGAACCCCGACGGTCTGCCGGCGGCACGGGCACTGGGCCCTTTCAGTTCAACGTGGGCACCCTGGCGATCCTGGCTGGGGTGCTGGTGGTGGGCATCGGCCTGGGCACCGCCATCTCCAGCACCACCCAGGGCAACCAGGGCAACATCGCCAGCAGCCAGCAGCTCGACATGGCGGTGCCCGATCCGGAGTTTTGCCGCCAATGGGGCGCCAGTGCCTTCGTGATGGACGTGGAGCTCTACACCACCATGAACCCCAGCTCTAGCTTCGTGACCCAGCCGGAGCTCAAAGCCGGTTGCGTGATCCGCAGGGAAAACTGGAGCGTATTGCAAAAGGAAGGAGCCGTAACCAACGAACAGATGCGCCAGTGCAAACAGCGCATGAACACCTTCGCCTACACCGGCTCAGTCAAAGACAAGCCAATCGTGCGCTGCGTCTACCAAACCGATACCAGTCAAAACAAGTTCCTAACCAAGGGCGTGGCTGATGACACGGTGGGAGTTACCCCCGAAGCCGATCAGTTCTGAGTGAGAGCCTCCTGCTGCTGCAGCGGCCGGCGCAGGGGGCTATCGGGGCTGGCAAATACGGGCAGCACCTCCTTGCGGAAGGCATCGGCAGCCCGGGAGCAATAGCGAGCTGGATGGGTGATTAGCTTTAGCTGTCGGCGCACAAGCAGATCGGCTACCTGGGGGCGATGCAGGCTGCCAGCCGAAAGCTCCCGCTCAATTGACACCACCGGCAGGAAGGCGGCCCCAAGCCCAGACTGGACTGCGTTTTTGATCGCCTCAAAAGAATTGAGCTCCATCTCGATCTTGAGACGGCCCACATCCAGCCCGGAGCGAGCCAGCAGCTGATCAACCATTTTGCGGGTGGTCGACTGCGCATCAAGGCAGACAAAGCCCAGCCGGTATAGGTCGTCTTTCGTGAGCTCGGGCAAGCGGGCCAGCGGATGCTTCACCGGCAGCACCAGTGCCAGCTCATCGCTGGCATAGGGCACCACCTGCAGCAGCTCACCCAGCTCAGTAGGGAGCTCACCGCCGATGATCGCCAAATCCACCTGGCCGTTAGCCACGCTCCAGCCAGTACGGCGGGTGCTGTGCACCTGCAACTGCACCGCCACTTCGGGGTACTTCTGCCGAAATAGACCGATCATTCGCGGCATTAAGTAAGTGCCGGTGGTTTGGCTGGCGCCAACGATGAGAGAGCCGCCGCGCAGGTTGTGCAGGTCTTCAAGAGCACGGCAGGCTTCCTGGCACTGGCTCAGAATTCGGTCGCAATAGCTCAGCAGCAGGTGGCCGGCCTCGGTGAGCTGAGCCTTGCGCCCACCACGATCAAACAAGCTGACACTGAGTTGCTTCTCCAGATTCTGAATCTGCAGGCTCACCGCCGGCTGAGTTACATAAAGGCTGTCTGCGGCCTTCTTGAAGCTCCCCTCAGAAGCGATGGCCCGCAGGATGCGGAGCTGATCAAGGGTGAAAGGCAGATCTGCCATTGGGTTGCCTAGATCGGCCTGAGCCTGCCAGCTGGCGAGTCCAAAACTCTAAGGGGGAAGTCTGGCAGCGAGAATCAACAACTTCACAACTCCCCATCCGGCCTGTGCTCCCCAGCTCTTTGCACCACAGCAGCTGGGTAATGCTCGCCCTCCTGTTGGCTTTCGCCGTAGTTCACAGCGGCGGAGCATCCCTGCGGGTGTGGGGAGCGGCAAAAATCGGCGAGCGGGCCTGGCGGCTGTTGTTTGCCGCGGTAAGCATCCCCTCAGCCGTGCTTGTGATCGGTTATTTCCTGGCCCATCGCTACGACGGGGTGCGCCTCTGGAATCTCCAGGACCAGCCCTGGATCGTGCCTGTGGTGTGGACCGGCACCGCCATCAGCTTTCTATTTCTTTATCCAGCCACCTACAACCTGCTGGAAATCCCAGCGGTTCTCAAGCCCCAGGTGCGGCTTTATGCCACCGGCATCATCCGCATCAGCCGCCATCCCCAGGCAGTAGGCCAGGTCCTCTGGTGCGCAACCCACCTGCTCTGGATCGGCAGCAGTTTCATGGTGGCCACCTGCGCCGGCCTGATCGCCCACCATCTTTTCGCCATCTGGAATGGCGACCGGCGCCTGGCCAAGCGATTCGGTAGCGCCTTTGAGGAGCTGCGGGTCAGCACATCGATACTTCCGTTTAGGGCGATATTGACTGGGCGTCAGCAGCTGGTGCCCAGCGAATTTCTACGGCCAGCCCAGCTGGGCATTGCCGTTGCCGTAGGGGTGTTTTGGTGGGCCCATCGCTTCATCGGCCTCGGAGCTACGAGCTTCGCTCGCACAGGCTTGGCCCATCTGCTGGGCTAAACGCTGCTCTCCGCAAAGTTCCCCGCCCATGGGCGAGCCCTCACAGGCCAGGGGAAGCATCTGTTTGGCTGCCTACACTTGCTTTAACCAGCTTGCAGCGCATGCCGTCAGCCGCAGAACTCGCCTGGTTGATTCCGGTGCTTCCCCTAGCTGGGGCTTGTATTACCGGGCTGGGGCTGATCAGTTTCAACCGCACCGTCAATCGACTGCGCAAACCAGTGGCCTGGTTGCTGATTAGCTGTGTGGGGGCAGCTGCAGTTCTCAGCTATGCCGTATTGGCCCAGCAATTGGCGGGCGCCCCAGCTACTGAAGTTCTGTTCAACTGGGCCAGCGCAGGCACCTTCAACCTTCAGATGGGCTTCCGAGTGGATGCCCTCGGCGCCGTGATGCTGTCATTGGTGACCACCATCGCCGTACTGGTGATGGTTTATTCCGACGGCTACATGGCCCATGACAAAGGCTATGTACGATTTTTCACCTACCTAGCCCTCTTCAGCAGCTCGATGCTGGGCCTGGTGATCAGCCCCAACCTGCTGGAGATTTATGTGTTCTGGGAGCTGGTGGGGATGTGCTCCTACCTGCTTGTGGGCTTCTGGTACGACCGCGATGGTGCTGCCAATGCCGCCCAAAAAGCCTTTGTGGTGAACAGGGTTGGCGACTTCGGACTGCTGCTGGGAATCCTGGGTCTGTTCTGGGCCACCGGCAGCTTTGGTTTTGAGGAAATTGGCAGCCGGCTGCAGGAGGCCGTGGCCGGAGGCAGCGTTTCCAATGCAGCGGCGATCTTGCTGTGCCTGCTGGTGTTCATGGGACCGATGGCCAAATCGGCCCAATTTCCACTGCACGTCTGGTTGCCGGATGCCATGGAGGGCCCGACCCCAATTTCCGCATTGATCCACGCTGCAACCATGGTGGCCGCCGGTGTGTTCCTGGTAGCCCGGCTGCAGCCTGTTTACGAACCCTTCCCGGCAGTGCAGGCCACGATCGCCGTAGTGGGAACCATCACCCTGGTGCTGGGGGCTTCGATTGCCCTCACCCAAATGGATCTAAAGAAAGGTCTGGCCTACAGCACCGTTTCCCAGCTCGGTTACATGATGCTGGCCATGGGCTGCGGCGCTCCGGTGGCCGGCATGTTCCACCTCGTTACCCACGCCTTTTTTAAGGCGATGTTGTTTTTGGGATCCGGCTCAGTGATCCACGCCATGGAAGAGGTGGTGGGCCATGAGCCCGTGCTCGCCCAAGACATGCGCTTGATGGGCGGGCTGCGCAAACACATGCCGATCACCAGCACCACCTTTTTGATCGGCTGCGTTGCCATCGCCGGCATTCCGCCTCTGGCTGGCTTCTGGAGCAAGGACGAAATCCTCGGCGTTGCATTTGGTTCCTTCCCCTTGCTTTGGGTGGCTGGCTTCATCACCGCGGGCATGACCGCCTTTTATATGTTCCGCCTCTACTTCCTCACTTTTGAGGGGGAGTTTCGCGGCAATGATCAGGCCATACGTGCCCATCTACTGGCTGAAGCAGGGAAACCGACTGATGACCAGAGCGATAGCCACGGCGACGCCCATGGCCACGCCAGCCATCCCCACGAATCCGGCTGGCAGATGGCCATGCCCCTTGCAGTTCTGGCCGTGCCCTCTGTTTTGGTAGGCCTTCTGGGCACTCCCTGGAACAGCCGCTTTGGCAACCTTCTCGACCCCAAGGAGGCTGCCGAGGTAGCGGAACACTTCAGCTGGAGTGAGTTCCTTCCACTAGCTGGAGCCTCGGTGGGCATATCCATCGCCGGAATAACTGTGGCTGTGCTGGCCTACGCGCTGCACAAAATCGATCTCGCCCAAGCAGTAGCCGCCCGTTTCCCTGCGCTTAATGCCTTCCTGGCCAACAAGTGGTACCTCGACGTAATCAACGACAAATTGTTTGTTCAGGGCAGCCGCAAGCTGGCCCGACAGGTGCTGGAGGTTGATTCCAAGGTTGTTGATGGGGTCGTTAACCTCACCGGCCTAGTGACCCTGGGCAGCGGCGAGGGTCTCAAATATCTCGAAACCGGCCGAGCCCAGTTCTATGCCCTGATCGTGTTCGGCGGCGTCATCGCCCTGGTTCTTCTGTTCGGCTCTCTGGGCTGAGCGTTCGGCCGTTAAGCCCAGAGACCCTCACGCCGCGCAAGCACAACTCTGTGTGACATCCCCCATCAGCAGAGTGCCGGGCCCGACTGCATTTCTACACTCTTTTCAAACGGCGAGGCCTGGTTCGTGCCCTTCCCATGGTTGAGCGCGTCGATCCTGTTCCCGATCGCCGCGGCCCTGGCAATTCCTTTCATTCCCGATGCCGGCGACGGCAAACGGATTCGCTGGTATGCCCTTGGCATCACCCTGATTACCTTTTTGATCACCGTGGGGGCCTACCTCAACGGCTATGACCCGGCGGTTGAAGGACTGCAGCTGGTGGAGCGGGTGGAGTGGCTGCCCAGCCTGGGGTTGGCCTGGTCGGTGGGAGCGGACGGCATCTCGATGCCCCTAATCCTGCTCACCAGCTTCATCACCTCTTTGGCGGCTCTGGCGGCCTGGCCAGTTACCTTCAAACCCAAGCTTTTCTATTTCCTGCTGCTGGCTATGGATGGCGGCCAGATCGCCGTGTTCGCCGTGCAGGACATGTTGCTGTTCTTCCTGGCCTGGGAGCTGGAACTGCTGCCGGTGTATCTGCTGCTGGCTATCTGGGGTGGCAAAAAGCGTCAGTACGCCGCCACCAAATTCATCCTTTACACAGCTGGTAGCTCCCTATTCATTTTGGTGGTGGGCCTGGCCATGGCCTTTTACGGCGGTGGCACCCCCAGCTTTGAGTACACGGATCTGATGGCCAAGGACTTTTCAACGAAGTTCCAGCTCTTCGCCTACGCCGGCCTGCTGATTGCCTTCGGCGTCAAGCTGCCGATCGTGCCGCTGCACACCTGGCTGCCCGATGCCCACGGCGAGGCCACAGCTCCGGTGCACATGCTGCTGGCAGGCATTTTGCTCAAGATGGGCGGCTACGCCTTGCTGCGCTTCAACGTGCAGTTGCTCCCTGAGGGGCATGCCCAATTTGCGCCGCTGCTGGTGGTATTGGGGGTCGTGAACATCATTTACGCCGCCCTCACCTCGTTTGCCCAGCGCAACCTCAAGCGCAAGATCGCCTACAGCTCAATCAGCCACATGGGCTTCGTGCTAATCGGCATCGGCAGCTTCAGCGCCCTAGGCACAAGCGGCGCCATGTTGCAAATGATTAGTCACGGCCTGATCGGCGCCAGCCTCTTCTTCCTGGTGGGCGCTACCTACGACCGCACCCACACCCTGCAGCTAGATGACATGGGCGGGGTCGGTCAAAAAATGCGCAAGATGTTTGCCCTTTGGACCATCTGCTGCCTGGCCTCGCTTGCCCTGCCAGGCATGAGCGGCTTCGTGTCCGAGCTGATGGTGTTCACCGGTTTCGTGACCAGCGAGGCTTACTCGCTCAGCTTCCGCATCGTCATGGCGGCCCTGGCGGCGGTTGGCGTAATCCTCACCCCGGTGTACCTGCTATCAATGCTTCGGGAGATCTTCTTCGGCAAGGAAAACACCGAGCTCACCTCCCACACCCACCTGGTGGATGCGGAGCCGCGGGAGATCTACGTGATCAGCTGCCTGCTCGTGCCGATCGTGGGCATCGGCCTCTATCCCCGTGTGATGACTGACACCTACCGGGCCTCCATCGAAGCTCTAGTGCAACGGGAGACCACCGCCCTTGCCAAGGTGATTCAGCCGCCGCCAGGTGACCTGATCCGCCAACCCCTGCTTTCAGCACCTGCCCTGCCGGCCTGATCCACAGCACTGGGTAACAAAACTGTGCAGATAGCCTGCGGTCAGTTCACCTCCGGGGTGCCCTACTTACGCTCCTGAGATGAAACAGCTGAACTTTCTGCTGATCTTCAGCTTCGGCCTAGCCATGGTGATGTTCACCCTGGAGAACACAGCGCCCACCACGGTCCACTTCCTGCCAGGCCTGAGCGGAACCCTGCCCCTAGCTGCTCTACTGCTAGTAGTGGGCGGCATCGGCGCTACCGCTGCCTGGGTGTTTGCGGTGTGGACAGGTGTGGTGCGCAAGGTCGAAGCGGTGCAAAGCCAGGGGGAATTCGCAGCCCAACAGGTGCGCATCCAGGAGCTGGAAAACGACCTGCAGCGCTACCGAGCCACGGTGGATGCCCAGCTGGGGCTGCTGCCAGCAGCCGGGCAAAGCTCGGCTCCCACCAATCCCGATGTCGCAGATGCCATGGCCGTGTCAGTTGGCTGACTCCAGCGATGGTGCCTGAGCAGGGGTGCTGGTGCAGAACGGCCAACACCGGTAGCGTGGATTAATTACTCAGCGGAAGCCGCGGGGCGCGATTGGCTGAAGGAGGAGCAAGATTGGCCATACGCCTGCTCCAGGACGCGGCGGAGCGGGGTGATCTCGACCCGTGGGATGTCGACGTGATCGCCGTGGTGGATGGTTTTCTCGACCAGCTGCGCCAGCGCATTGAGGTTCCCCGCCTGGTGGTGGCGAACGCACCGAGCCGGGGTGGCAGCTACGAACAAGACCTGGCCGAAACCAGTGAGGCCTTTTTAGCTGCATCGGTATTGGTGAGCCTCAAGGCCGAGGTGCTGGAAGCAGCCACCTTTGCGCAAGAAACCCCAGACCAAGACGACATCGGCTTTGATTTCGATGCCGATGGCCAAGGCTGGCTAGTGAACCCCAGCCTGGCCCTACCGCAGCGACCAGAAAGGCACCTATTGCGCCGGCCCGTAGCTCCGCCACCTCTGCAACGCCCGGTGACCCTGGGCGAATTGATCCGCCAGCTCGAAGATATCGCTGAGCGACTCGAAGCGGATGAGGGTCGGATTCGGCCGCGCCACCGCCCCAAGCGTTACAGCGAAAGAGCCGCGATTGAGCAGGTAGCGGCTCTAGCGCACCGCGAGAAGTTACCGGAAACCACCGCCGCCCTGAGCCAGTTTTTACTCAGCTGGGATCCTGCCCACGCCTGGGCGGGCTTCAACGACCTGGTGCATGACTGGGCTGCCAACGTGGAAGCCAAGGATGCTGACGCCGAGCTGGACCGTGACCGGGTGGGGGTGTTCTGGGCCCTGTTGTTTCTCTGCCACCAGGGCAAGGTTGAACTCGACCAGCAGGGCGGGCTGTTTGGCCCTCTGCACTTGCGGCGCCTGCTTCACGCTGGCGAGACCCGCCAACTGCCACTAGTGCCAACCATCGTTACGACGGAGCAGGCGCTGGCGGCTTAAGCGGTGCGTCTAGGCTTCCGCCCATGAAGGCGATGATTCTGGCTGCTGGCAAGGGAACACGGGTGCGACCCATCACGCACACGATCCCCAAGCCGATGATCCCCATCCTGCAGAAACCCGTCATGGAGTTTCTGCTGGAGCTGCTACGAGAGCACGGCTTCACCGAAATCATGGTGAACGTTTCCCACCTAGCTGAGGAGATCGAGAACTACTTCCGCGATGGTCAGCGCTTCGGCGTTGAAATCGCATACAGCTTCGAAGGCCGCATCGAAGACGGTGAGCTGATCGGCGACGCGATGGGATCGGCAGGAGGGCTAAAAAAAATCCAGAATTTTCAGCGCTTCTTTGACGACACCTTTGTGGTGCTTTGCGGTGACGCTCTCGTCGACCTTGACCTGAGCGAAGCGGTGCGTCGCCATAAGGCAAAGGGCGCCATGGCCAGCATGATCACCAAGCGGGTGCCCATGGATCAGGTGAGCAGCTACGGCGTGGTCGTCACAGACGAAGACGGCCGGGTGCGCTCCTTCCAGGAAAAGCCGGCGGTGAATGAGGCCGCCAGCAATATGATTAATACCGGCATTTATATTTTCGAGCCAGAGGTGCTCGACTTTGTGCCAAGCGACCAGCCCTTCGATATCGGCGCCGACCTATTCCCAAAACTGGTGGAAGGTGGGGCAGCCTTCTATGCGCTGCCGATGGAATTTGAATGGGTTGATATCGGCAAGGTGCCCGATTATTGGCAAGCGATCCGCAGCGTTCTGCAGGGCCAGGTGCGCCAGGTGCAGATCCCTGGCAAAGAAGTGCGGCCAGGGGTATTTGCCGGTCTCAACGTGGCCGCCAACTGGGATCAGATCAACATCACCGGCCCCATTTATGTAGGGGGGATGACTCGCATTGAGAATGGAGCCACAATTATTGGCCCGGCGATGATTGGCCCCAATTGCCACATTTGCGAAGGAGCAACGATCGACAACTCGATCATCTTTGATTACTCCCGCATCGGAGCTGGAGTGCGCCTAGTTGAGAAGCTGGTCTTTGGTCGCTACTGCGTTGATCGCAACGGCGACCACTTCGACCTGCAGGAGGCGGCCCTCGACTGGCTGATCACCGATGTGCGCCGGCAGGACGTGTTGTCGCCATCTCCGCAGCAAAAAGCGATGGCCGAACTGCTTGGCACCGACCTGGCCCTGAGCAACGCCAACTAGCCCGGCGCCAGGGGCTCCAGCCCGGCTTGCTGCAGGATCTCCGGAATTCGCTCTTCCGCCTTAATGGCCATTAGGTGCACCCCCTGAGCTATTTGCAGATAGGCGCCCACCTGTTCCGCGGCGATGGCTACCCCCTCGACAACCGGATCTGGTGCTGCGGCCAGCCGGTCGATCACGGTCTGGGGAATGTTGGCACCGGGCACCACCCGGTTGATAAAGGCGGCGTTACGCGCCGATTTGAGCAAAAACACACCTGCGAGCACGGGCAGATCAAGCGGTGCTGCGAGGTCACCAACAAAGCGCTTGAGAGCTTCTGTGTCCATCACCATCTGGGTTTGCACGAAGCGTGCGCCGGCCTGCTTCTTGCGCAACAACCGGCTCCTAAGACCACTCCAACTTCCAGACTGGGGATCGGCAGCGGCACCGGCAAATAGGTCGGTGGGTCCATCTGGCAGCTCACCTTGCACCGGATCCTTACCACCGTTGAACTGCTGCACAAGCTGCAGCAACCGCACCGACTCCAGCTCATTCACCGGCCGAGCCCCGGGCTGGTCGCCGGCCCGCACCGGATCGCCGGTAAGGCAAAGCAGGTTGCGCACGCCCAGGGCATGGGCACCAAGTAGTTCGGCCTGCAGGGCAATGCGGTTGCGATCGCGGCAGGCCAGCTGCAGCACAGGCTCGATGCCGGCGTCAAGCAAAAGCCGGCATAGGGCCAGGCTGCTCATCCGCATAACAGCTCGGCTTCCATCTGTGACGTTCACTGCGTGGACCCAGCCCCGTAGGGCCCCTGCAGCTGCCAAAGCGTGCGAGGGGTCTCCTCCCCGCGGTGGCATCACCTCTGCGGTGAGCGCTGGCTGCCCGCTGGCAAGGGCTTGTTGAAGCAACAAACTAATCGTGCCACTTATGCGCATCATGGGACAGCGCACTGCTTACAGTGCTTGCAATCATGAGGCAGAAGCCCATGGATACCATTCACGTCAGGGGAGACTCTTTAGGCCAGGTGCGCCATGAGCTCTCGGAGAGGGAAATCGAGATCATCGAATTTGTGGCCAAGGGCCTAACCAACCAGGAGATCGCCGAATCGCTGACAATCAGCAAGCGCACAGTGGACAACCACGTGAGCAACATCTTCACCAAAACAGGTGCCAAGAACCGGGTAGCACTGCTGAATTGGGCAATGGACCATGGCAAGATCTGCCGTGATGGCTTCAACTGCTGCTCGATTGAGTTCGGCAAGTCTTAGATATCTGCAGGCTCGAAGAGGGCCAAGCGCTCCGCTTCTGGCCAGAGAGCCAGGGGCCGGCGGGCCAGGGCCAGATTGCTTAGTTCATGGCGCCCAGTGAGCTCACGCCCGCACCAGGCAGGAGGCTTGAGGGCTAGGCCTTGCTTTAGGTCCTGAGGCTCCAGTTCCACCTCGGCTACCAGCAGCGGTGCATTCGCACCCTCAAAGACGTCGAGCACCCACTCCCCGCCTGGCAGATCAAGGCCGTAGCGCACTTTGCAAAGACGCTGGGGCGCCAATGCCAGCAGGGCGTCTGCATCCGCCTCTGGAATGGTGTATTCAAATTCCTGACGCACCAATCCCTCCGGCAGGAGATCTACGGCTTCAAGGCATTGCTCGGAGCGGGCCTTGAGAGTGAGCCAGGCACCGGCAACGGCTTTATCGCCGCTGGCGCGGCGGACCCGCACAGTAAAACCATCGGCGCTCGCCACTAGATAGCCCTGCTGCAGATTGGCTTGCCAACAGACATGGCGTCGCCAGTCGCACCCATGGACCAGGAAGCGGCGCTCAATTTCTAGGCCCATGGCGTGCGGTTCAGTTGTGGGAGTGCTCGGTAGCAGTGAGGCTGCCGGCCCAATGCAGCTTGTGGGTGAGCGTGCGGTAGTAGGAGGGGCTTTGCTCCAGCAGCACCTGTAGTGCTGGGTGGGGGCTGCGCTCCACCAAGGCCCGATCTCCTGGTTCCAGCACGGTGGCGTGGGCGCCATCTTTCCAAAGCTTGACCCGGCGACTGGATTCGCCTAGGGGCCACACAGAAAGCTGGGCCCTAGGCGGCACCACTACAGCCCGGCTAGAAAGACTCATCGGGCAGATCGGATTGACCACGATCGCTTCGATGCCAGGGTGCAGGATTGGTCCACCGGCAGCCATGGCGTATCCCGTAGACCCTGTGGGAGTGGCGATGATCAGCCCGTCGCCGCGGTATTGATCCACTACCTCACCATCGATCTCCAGCTCCAGCACACAGGTGGGAGATACATCATCGAGACAGGGACGGAAATAGAAATCATTGAGAGCAAGATGGGCGATTTCTGAACCATCAACGCCGTCACCCCGGTCGATATGAGCCTGCAACATCATGCGCCGCTCCAAGGCAAAGCGGTCTTGACGAAGGCGATCCCAGAGGCTCTCCTCCTCGCTCTTGAGAGCGTCGGTGCTTAAGCGCAGCAAGCGGCGATCGTGGGTGAGAAAGCCGAGGTGACCGCCCACATTGAAACTAAGGATCGGCACGTCGAGTGGGGCTAGATGGCGGGCCGCCCCCAGCACGGTGCCATCACCCCCCAGGACTAGGGCTAGATCCGGCAGCTCGGCTTCAGTAGCCAGCAAGCCAGGAAAGGGATTACGGGCCAGGCCACTGGAGGCCACCACCACATTCACCCCCTGGGCCACCAGGTCTTCAGCGCAGCGCTTTGACTGGCGGAGCGCCGCCTGGCTGCCAGACCGTGAAATCAGCCAGACCCGCTCAAGCCGCATCGCTAAAGGACCGGCTACCAGCGCAAGAGATTGAAGCGCTCCATATCGACCGTTTCCCGGTTGCGATAAAGGGAGAGCAGGATCGCCAGACCAACGGCCGCCTCTGCCGCAGCGACGGTGATCACGAATATGGCAAACACCTGGCCGCGAATCAACTGGCCATCAAGATAGTTGGAAAAAGCCATCAGATTGATGTTGACGCCATTAAGCATCAGCTCAATGCTCATGAGCACCCGCACCGCATTGCGGCTATTGATTAATCCCCAGACGCCAGTACAAAACAACACCGCTGCCAGGGCCAGGTAGGCCTGCAGGGGAATAGTGCTGGGGATGGTTAACTCCATGGCGGTGGCAATGATGCTGCGAGGGGGAGGAAAATTTGATGAAGGGCTTGGGGCGAAGAAACTATTGCTAGCGAGGAGAGTTTTCCAGTAACAGGGGGGTGCGCTCCTTCTCAATTAGGCCCTGGTCAACCAATTCACCTGTGATCACATCGCTGCTAAGCACGTCGCGGCGAGCCAAAACTATTGCTCCGATCATTGACATCAGCAGCAGCACCGAAGCCAGCTCAAATGGCAACAGATAGTCGCTGAACAGATGCTCGCCAATACGAATCGTGGCCTCCTCGCCAACAGCTTCTGGGCCAGGCAGGGCCCAGGGAGTTGTGAAGGCCACCCGAATCAGGAGCAGAAACAATCCACCGCAGACAGCTCCTGAAAGCAGGCGCCGAAGACCAAGCCCAGGAATGGCAGCCAGATTTTCTTTCTTATTGACAAGCATGATCGCAAAGAGGATCAACACGTTGACAGCACCCACGTAGACGAGCACTTGGGCCGCGGCCACGAAACTGGCATTTAGCAGCAGGTAGAGCCCTGCCACCGAAAGAAATACTCCTCCCAGCAGGAAGGCCGAATAAACAATGTTGGGCAGCAATACTACCCCTAGCGCTCCCAGCACCAAGGTGGCTGAGAGAGCCACAAAGCAGATCAACTGAGTAATTGAAGCGATATTCATGAAGCGTCTCCGGTTGGCAGGGATTCGAGCACCTGCTCTGGCAGTTTGCCCACACGCGGAGCAGTATCCGGCACATCGTGAGGATCGAGTACACCCTTGGGCAGGTAGACCAACTCCCGCAGTGGGACTACTGCTGGATCGCTAGTGACACTTGTAGGCAGACGACCAAGAGCGATGTTGTCGAAATTGAGATTATGGCGATCAAAAGTCGCAAGTTCGTATTCCTCTGTCATCGACAGGCAGTTGGTTGGGCAATACTCCACGCAGTTTCCACAAAAAATGCACACGCCAAAGTCAATCGAGTAGTTGCGCAGCTCTTTTTTCTTGGTGGCTTTATTCATAACCCAATCAACCACTGGCAGGTTGATCGGGCAGACCCGCACACACACCTCACATGCGATGCACTTGTCAAATTCGTAGTGGATGCGGCCCCGATAGCGCTCCGAGGGGATGAGCTTCTCGTAGGGGTACTGAACTGTGATCGGCCGGCGCCGCAAATGATCAAAGGTCACCGCCAGACCCTGGGTCAGGTAGTTGGCCGCACCCACCGCATCGCGGGTGTAGTCACCGACTTTCTTGAGAAACCCGAACATGGAGTTGGCGCTGGGGGGAGGCGGTCTGAATGTCTCAGCCCATGATGGCTGGTCTTGAGAAAAGCGGGAGTTGCTGGGGCGGTCAGCCGCCAAATACAGAAGGGAAGGCCAGCTTGAGAGCTGCTGTGATTAGCAGATTGACTAAGGCAATCGGCAGCAGAAACTTCCAGCCCAGATCGAGCAGCTGGTCGATGCGAACTCTCGGCGTGGTCCACCGCAGCAGGATCGCCAGAAAAACAAGCAGGTAGGCCTTCAGCACCGTCATAACGATGCCTACAGAGCCTGTGATCAGCTGCACCAAGGGTGCATCGATCGGCTGGTGCAGCCAGCTGGCCAGCCACTCCACTGGAATGGGGAAACCCCAACCTCCTAGGTAAAGCACCGACACCAGCAGGGCCGAGAGCACCAGGTTTATGTAACTGCCCAGATAGAAAAGGGCGAACTTCATGCCGGAATATTCGGTCTGGTAACCAGCCACCAGCTCCTCTTCGGCCTCGGGTAAGTCGAAAGGCAAACGCTCGCATTCAGCTAGGGCACAGATCCAGAAAATCACGAAGCCCACTGGCTGCCGCCAGATGTTCCAGCTGAGGATGCCAGCACCGGTCTGCTGGTTGACGATGTCAACGGTGCTGAGGGAGTTGCTCATCATCACAACCGCCAGTACAGCCAACGCCAGGGGGATCTCGTAGCTGATCGACTGGGCCGCCGCTCGCAGACCGCCCAGCAGCGAATACTTGTTGTTGGAGGCGTAGCCACTCATCAGCAGGCCAATGGGCTGGATGCTGCTCAGCGAGATCCAAAGAAAAATACCGATGCCAACGTTGCTAATTAGCAGGTGCTGACCGAAGGGCACCACCAACCAGCTAAGAATCACCGGAATCAGCACCAGCACCGGGCCAAGGGTGAAAAGCAGGCCGTCAGCCCGGGCCGGAACGATGTCTTCCTTGAACACCAACTTGAGGCCATCGGCCAGTGGCTGCAGTACCCCTAAAGCGCCGGCATATTCAGGTCCAATGCGCTGCTGCACCGCTGCTGAGATCTTGCGCTCCAGCCAGACGTTGACCAACACGCCCACCACGGCCGCGACCAGCACAAGCACCATTGGCAGGGGTAACCACAAAAGGTGTGCAGCTGCAGGGCTCAGGCCAAAGCCCTGCAGGGCCTGCTCAAAACTGGCCTCTAGATCCAGGCCTGGAGCTGTGGTGGTCAGCATGGCAGCAGCTCAGATGGGGGCAACTTAGCGGGCCCCTACGGGCTGCCAGTCACGGGCGGGCTGACCGGTATAGATCTGGGAGGGTCGGTAGATGCGATTAGCCCCCAGCTGCTCCTTCCAGTGGGCAAGCCAGCCGGCCGTGCGGGCGATAGCAAAAATGGGTGTGAAGAGGTCTTCAGGGATGCCGAGCTTGCGGTAAACCAAACCTGAATAAAAGTCGACGTTGGGGAAAATGCCCTTGGGCCCGAGCCGCTCAGCTGCGACCTCCTCCAGCTTGCGGGCCAGGTCATACATCGGATCGTGACCGAAGCGATCGAAAAGCTGCTCTGCGAGGCGCTGAAGGATCACAGCACGAGGGTCCTTGACCTTGTATTCCCGATGGCCAAAACCCATGATTTTTTGCTTGCCGGCAATCGCCCGATCCAGCCAGGGCTCCACCTGATCTGGGCTGCCGATCTGGCCGAGCATCTCCAGCACATCCTCATTGGCTCCGCCGTGCAGGGGGCCCGCCAAGGTGCCCACCGCTGACGCCACAACGGCGTAGGGGTCGGTGAGGGTGCTTGCTGTCACCCGGGCGCTGAAGGTGCTTGCGTTGAGGCTGTGCTCTGCGTGCAGGATCAGACAGGCATCGAAGATGCGGGCTGCGAGCGGATCTGGCTCCCGCTCAGTGAGCATGTAGAGAAAATTGGCGGCATAGGCCAAATCGTCGCGGGGCTGGATCGGATCTTGACCCTTTCTGATCAACTGGAAGGCCGCCACCATCGTGGGGATCTTGGCGATCAGCCGCACGGCCGCCGAAACGATGTACTCGGGGTTATCTAGGGCTCGACGGGAATAAAAAAGTCCCAGGGAGGCGGCACTGCTCTGCAGCGCATCCATCGGATGCCCTCCGTAGGGAAAGCACTTCATCATGTCCCGAATGCGGAAGCTGACGCGGCGGTGCATCTGCACCTCCTGCTCGAACCCCTGCAGCTGCTCTGCGGTGGGTAGCTCGCCCCAGATCAGCAAGTAGGCCGTCTCCAGGAAGGAGCTTTTAGATGCCAGCTGGTCTACGGGATAGCCGCGATAGGTGAGCACCCCCCGCTGGCCATCGATGTCGCAGATCGAAGACTGGGTAGCAGGCACCCCTTCCAAACCCGGCCGATATGGGGCTGGCGTCGCCGCTCCTGTTACTACCAAGCTTCTCCACCGCACTCACTAAGGCGAACTTACGGCTGCCGCTAGCCATCCCGCCGTAGCCGCAGCAACCGTGGGCCGATCAAGGCCTCCAGGCTTGCGCCGGTTGTGGCTATACGCAAAAGCACGATGCCGGCCTTGCGCACCGAGATTGTGCCCGCCGGCACCCCCAGCAGGCTCGAGGCCAGCTCGCCCAGGTCTGGCTCATGGCCCACCAGGCAAAGGCGCCGCCAACTACCCGCCTGCAGCAGCGGCCGCGGATCACCGCCGGGCACCAGGAGATCTTCCAATACCAGCTCCGGCGCAAGACCGGCCTCCACGCCAATTTCGGCGGTCTGAAGCGCCCGCCGCAGGGGGCTGCTCAGCAGGCAATCACATTGAAGCTGTAAGCGGCACAATTCCGCCGCCACGGCCGCAGTTCGCTGACGGCCTTCATCCGTAAGGGCACGCTCCTGATCAGGGAGATCAGGATGGTGATCCTCGGCAATTCCATGGCGCCACAAAAGCAGTTCGCGCTCAGCCGGTTCACGCTCAGCCCTAGCCATCAACCAAATTGAAGGCGAGCCTTCAGGTGCATGCTTGCGTCAGGCTGCGCTTCCCAGCCCAAGCTCAGGCCCTGAACGGCCGGGGCGAGCGGCTGGCCGGCCATGGCAGACAACAGCTGCCATGTGCTCCAGCGCTGCAGCAAGGCCTGGGCCCTGCCCGCCGCCATAGCCAACTGCAGGGGAGCCTGGGGTAGATCAAGACCGGCGAGCTGCTCCAGGCGTAGTCGGGGAGGCTGGTGAGATTCACGCTGCTGCTGCAGCACCGCAAGGGTCTGACCCCACCAAGCCAGGCTGCCCTGGCTTGAACGGGCGCCCTCCAAGCTTGCCTGCAGCTGGTTGGAATCGCCCCGAGCAAACCGGCGACCAGCCTGACCAGCCTCGAGCCTGGTCCACACCTGCAGATCGGGGTCCCCTTCCACCGGCAGCGGCGCGGAGATCAATCCCTCGGCGGCCAGCACCCCAGCGAGGGCGTCCGGCTGCGGTTGGTTGGCGCCAGTGCCTAGCAGCCAGCCCTGACTTGCCTCACTGCGCAGAAGCGGGCCATCGGCGGCGGCGGTTACCAGGGCCGGGAACGATCCCGGCTCGGTCTGCAGCAATGCCGCCAGCAGGGGCTGCCAGTAGGCCGGCCAAGCGGCGGGGCGCTGGATCAGGGCCAAGCTCTCTGAGGGGCCCTGAAGGGCCCCTAACAAAGCTGCTCCTATGGGGTCAATTTCCCCAGTGGCATCAGCCGAGGGAGCCGGCACTGCAGCATCTGCCGCTAACTGCAGCAGGGCATCCAGCTCCAAGGAGCGGTTGTCGGGGCGCAGGCTGGCCACCAGCTCCTGCACTACCCCCGGCGCAGTGAACTCACCCGGCAACCCCAACCAAG
Organism: Cyanobacteriota bacterium; assembly: GCA_027620015.1. Lineage (GTDB taxonomy): Bacteria > Cyanobacteriota > Cyanobacteriia > PCC-6307 > Cyanobiaceae > Cyanobium_A. Next base: position 17,489 of record JAQCGH010000013.1, on the reverse strand, counting down.
GCCCCAGGGTTTCTGGCCGGGCTGTTAGCAGCAGCGCCCCCTGCTCAAGGCGTTGCACCGCCTGTTTAAAGCGGGGGCTGGCCGCTTGGTTGAGCTCATCAATCTGGGACACATCGAGGGCCTGCTCCAGCACCCCCCGGCCCGACGCAATCAACACCAGGTCGTCGTCGATCAGCGCCGTAGCGATCGGCACCGGGGTGGTGCCCACCAGGGCACCACGGCCACTGATCAAGCCCATGCCGCGGTAGCTGCTGATCTGCAGGTCGGTGCCCGCCAGACTGCGGGTCTGCCAGAAGCGCTGCAGGAAGCGGCGGGCGCCATCGGCATCTCGACTGCGCAGGGCCAGCAACCAGCCATCGGGCGCTGCCCCCGGCTCGGAGGCCAGTAGGGCAAAGCCAAGTTCGCGACCCAACCAAGGAGCCAGCTCCGCGGGGTAATCGAGGCCAGCGGCGGCGAAAGCGCCATCCCTAAGGCCTGCGACCGCCTCAGCCGCCTGGCGCCGCTGGCGGGGAGGAGCCACCGCCCGGGCATAGCCCACCGGCTGCTCGCCATCACTTAGCAAATAGATGCTCAGGGCGGCCTGGCGAGGCACAAAGCTGGCCGCCCGAGGCGACACCAGCTGCTGATGCTGCAGCTGCAGGGGAGAGCGCTGCAGCACCAGCCACCAGCCGCCAGCCGCCAGGCTCAGCAACAGCAATGCCACCGCCAGCACGACTGCCAAAAACGGGCGGGCCTTCATGCGCCCAACGCAGGATGGGACCATCTTGACCCCAAGCCTCCCCGTATGCCCGCCATGGCACCCATCGAGACGACACCGCAGACAATTCGGGCCCGCGACCTGCAAGAGCGGCTGGAGCGGGGCGAGGCGATCCAGCTAGTGGATGTGCGCGAAGATTCCGAACTGGAATTGGCCCGCTTGCCCCATGCCGTGGTGCATCTGCCCTTGGGGCGATCTCACGAATGGATAGGCCAGCTCAACCAGCTGCTCGACCGCGACCGCCCAATAGCCGTGCTGTGCCACGCCGGTGTGCGCAGCTGGCAGCTGGGCTGCTGGCTGATGCAAGAACAAGGCTTTAGTGCTGTCTGGAACGTGCAAGGGGGCATCGACGCCTGGAGCATGGAGGTGGATCCGGCCGTACCCCGCTATTGAAACCTGCAGGGCTGCGTACGATCACGTCATTCCAGCGGCGCCCGCTTGCAGTCCGCCTCCCCCAGGCCCTTGCCCGCCAGGCAGCAGGAAGTACTGCAGCTCGCCGTGCGCCACTACGTCGACACTATGGAGCCGGTGGGCAGCCAGACCCTGGTGCGCCGTTTTGGCCTGCAGGCCAGCCCGGCGACGGTGCGTTCCGCCATGGGTGCCCTGGAGCAACGCGGCCTGCTCACCCAGCCCCATCCCTCCTCAGGCCGAATCCCCAGCCAGCAGGGCTACCGGGCCTACGTTGATCAGCTGCTGCCCGCGCCAGGAGCTGCCGCCCTGCAGCTGGAGCGCGAACTCACCGAACTCAGCCTGCAGTGGTCAGCCCTCGACGATCTGCTGCTGCATCTGAGCCGGCGGCTGGCAGATCTCACTGGTCTACTGAGCCTGATCACCAGGCCCCAAAGGCAGCGTTCCCAGCTGCAGGCTCTAAGGATGGTTGCTAGTGGCGAACGCCTACTGGTGTTCCTGGTGGAGGGGGGCGCCACCGCCAGCAGCCTCAACCTGCGGCTGCCCTGCCTTGCTCAAGCAGAACTGGCATCCCTGGAGCGCTGGGTCGCTGCCCAGCTGGATGGCGGCAGCATCGACTGGGCATCACTGCCGTCCCACCTCAACAGCAGCGGTTCGGTATTGCGCCAAGCCATCGCTAGCCATAGGCAGTCGCGGCAATTGGAGGGAGAAGGCGCTGTAGCCATGGGTCTGGCTGGCCTGCTTGCCCAGCCGGAATTCAGCCAGACCCTCAGCCTGCGCCCTCTAGTGGAGCTAGTGGAGGATGCGCCCAAACAGCTCCTACCCCAGCCGGGCATTTGGATCGGTGCTGAGCATCCCCACCGGGCCCTGCACCAGTGCGCCGTGGTGCAGGCCAACTACCACACAGGTGACGGTGGCGTCGGCCAGATAGCCCTAGTGGGGCCAATGCGTATGGCTTACGCCACGGCCCGAGCCGCCGTGGGCTCGGTAGCCCAAGCGCTGGAAAGGCTTTTGCGTTAGAGCAGCTGAGCTCAGCCACCCATCTTGTCGCCGAGCTTCTCGGCCACAGTGTTGACGTCCTTGTCTCCGCGGCCCGACAAATTGAGCACCACCTCGGTGCCGGGGGCCAAAGTGGGGCAGAGCTTCTCCAGCCAGGCGAAGGCGTGGGCCGTTTCCAGGGCAGGGATGATGCCTTCTAGGCGGCAGAGCAGCTTCAGGGCGTCTAGGGCCTCCATGTCGGTTACGGCGCCGTATTCGGCTCGGCCGATAGTTTTCAGGTAGCTGTGCTCGGGGCCGACGCCGGGGTAATCCAGGCCGGCGCTGATCGAGTGGGCCTCCTGCACCTGGCCCTCTTCGTCCTGCAGCAGCAGGCTCATAGCGCCGTGCAACACACCCACGCGGCCCTCGGTGATCGTGGCGGCATGGCGGCCGGTGGCCACGCCATCGCCAGCGGCCTCCACTCCCACTAACCGCACGGCCGTGTCCTGCACGAAAGGATGGAAAAGGCCCATGGCGTTAGACCCCCCTCCCACGCAGGCCACCAGCACATCAGGATTGCGGCCAAAAGCCTCGTGGCACTGGCGCTTTGTCTCCTCACCAATCACGGCGTGGAAATCACGCACCAGCATCGGGTAGGGATGGGGCCCAGCTACCGAGCCGAGGATGTAGTGAGTGCTCTCCACGTTGGTAACCCAGTCGCGGATTGCTTCGCTGGTGGCGTCCTTGAGGGTGGCCGTACCGGCGGTGACGGGGGACACCGTTGCCCCCAGCAGCCGCATACGGAAAACGTTGAGGGCTTGACGGCGCATATCTTCAGCGCCCATGTAAACGACACACTCCAGCCCGAAGCGGGCGCACACGGTGGCGGTAGCCACGCCGTGCTGGCCAGCGCCGGTTTCGGCAATGATCCGCTTTTTGCCCATGCGCAGGGCAAGCAGCGCCTGCCCTAGGGCGTTATTGATCTTGTGGGCACCGGTGTGGTTAAGGTCTTCGCGCTTCAGCCAGATGCGCGGGCCGCCCTCGGGCCGGCGGTAGTGCTCGCTGAGCCGCTCAGCCTCGTAAAGGGGATTAGGGCGCCCCACATAGGTTCGTAACAGGTGGTTGAGTCGGTCGGTGAAAGCAGGATCAGCCCAAGCCTCAGCCGCCGCCTGCTCCAGCTCCGCTAGGGCGGGGATCAAAGTTTCCGGCACGTACTGACCGCCGAATTGGCCGAAGCGACCCAAATTGTTGGGGCGGGCCGCAAGCTCAAGGGATGCCGGATCGACCCCGCTGGCAGCGGAGATGGGAGGAACGGTGCTTGTCACCGGTGGCTAAGCGCAGTGAGGCCAGCCTAGGGAGATAACTGCACTCATTCTTGATGAGCTGTTCTGTTGACTCCAGAAGGGCATAGGCGCCGATCAGAATTGGGGAAAAGGCGCAGGGTTCGTCATGACAAGGAAAGGGGGCTGGCAGGAATTCGGTAGCAACTCCTCAAGCATGGCCAGGCCCACCAACTCTGGATCAGGCCCGGCGGACGCACCCAACCCGAAGGCCCAGCAGCAGGTGCGGGTGCAGCGCACCAAAGCGGGCAAGGGAGGAAAGCTCGTTACAGCCATCACGGGCCTAAAAGCACCGGAAGCAGAGCTAAAAATGCTTTTAAAACAGCTCAAGGCCGCCGCCGGCACAGGCGGCACCGTCAAGGACGGCGTGATCGAGCTGCAGGGAGACCAGGTGGCCCCAGCTCTCGCAGCCCTGGAACAGGCGGGCTACCGGGCCAAGCAGGCTGGAGGCTGAAAAGCAAGCGCCACAAGGCTCACCCAAGCGGCTTACTGATGGTTAATTGATCACGTTCAGCCAGTGCCGCCGCAAAACAACTCCCAAAGTTGAGCTGGACCTCTCATGGGCTTGATGCGGGGCTCAGGAGACAATGACTCCATCCGCCCCAACGCCCTGCGCCGATGTCCGCCGCTCCCTCCACCCCCACCTACGGCGAAGTCACCAACCAAGGGGCCTCAACCAACATCGCCTGGCATCAAGCCTCGGTGGATCGGGCTGCTCGGGCATTACAGCGCGGTCACCGCAGCGCCATCCTTTGGTTCACCGGGCTGAGCGGCTCGGGCAAGAGCACGCTGGCCAACGCAGTGAATTCGGCACTGTTTGAACGAGGGCTCTCCTGTTACGTGCTCGATGGCGACAACGTCCGCCACGGCCTCTGCAAGGACTTGGGATTCTCCGATACCGCCCGCGAGGAAAACATTCGCCGCATTGGCGAGGTAAGCAAGCTTTTTCTGGATGCGGGGGTGGTGGTGCTCACCGCCTTTGTGTCGCCCTTCAAGGCCGACCGCGACAAAGCTCGCGCCCTAGTGGAGGCCGGCGACTTCATTGAGATCCACTGTGCCGCAGACCTGGCGGTGTGCGAGGAGCGGGACACCAAAGGCCTTTACGCCAAAGCTCGGACTGGCGAAATCAAGGAGTTCACAGGCATCTCCAGCCCCTACGAGGCCCCGGCCAGCCCCGAGCTGCTGGTGCATACCGGCAGCCAAAACCTGGAGGAAAGCGTGGCAACAGTGGTTGCCTACCTTGAAATTCACGGAATTATCACGGCACCCGCGAGCTGAGTGGGGCTGGGATGGGTTCGACCTCGCTGCGCTCAGCGGCTCGCAATTGCTCGCCCCAACTATCAAGGAATGTTTTGGCACAGCTGGCCACCGGCACCGCCAGCAGCAAACCCAGCAAATCGCCCAACCCCAGCAGGCTCCCCAGTCGTGCTCCCACCGGCAGGCTGATCAGCAGCCAGGCAGGCTGTAAGCCCACAATCCGGCCCATCAAGCGCGGCTGGATCACCTGATCCACCACCTGGCCCACGGCGATCGCCGCAGCTAGCACCTCAAGGCCGGTGCGGGGATCATCCAGGGCAAGCAACAAGCTCACCAGCAGGATCGTGAGGGCACTGGCGTAAGGCACCAAGGTGGTGAAACCAATCGCCACCGCAAACAGCACTCCGTAAGGAATTCCCAGCAGGGTGAACACCAAGATTTGGGCAACGCTGAGGATCAGGGCCAACAACACCTGGCCAGCGAAATAGCCACGGAAGGTGCGGTTCAAGGTCGTGACCACCAAGCTGCGCGCCCTCGGCGGCAACCACTGGGCAAGGCCAGCGCTGATGCCTTCGCCTCCTAGCAGCAGGAACACCGCCAGCACGAGCACTATCACGGTGTTGACCGTGATGCCCACGGTGGCGCCAAGCAAGCTGAGCAGCTGCTGGCTGAACTGACGGGCCAGCTGGCTGGTGCGGGTGAGCAACTCGCTGCTGAGGTCGCCAAAATCGCCAGGCAAACCCCTGGCGCCAGCCCAGGCCTGCAGCTCCTGCAGCAGGATTTCCCCTTGGGCCAGCCAGCCCGGCAAAGCTGTGATCAACTCACCCAACTGCTCGATCAGGCGGGGAACCAGCCAGATGGCGGCTAGGGCCATCAAACCCAGGGTGATCCCCACCACCAGCGCGTATGCAAGCCAGCGCGGTAGGCCGCGGCCAATCAGCCAGCGGCTGGGCAGATCAAGCAAAAAGGCGATTAGGGCCGCCCCCACAAACACTGCCGGGAAGGGCGCCAATGGCAAAAGCAGCTGACGCAGCACCCAGAGGTTGAGCACCAGCAGGGGCAGAGCCAGGCCGGCCTTAAGCCAGGGGGGCAGAACAAGTCGTTCCAGCATCAGCCCATCTGCTCCAGGTAGGCCCGGCTGCCAATCTGCTGGAGCCGGTTGTCCTTGGCGATTACCTGGCCGTGCAACCCATCGCGGTAGTCCGAAATCTCCTGGGCGAGGCGAGGATCGACGATGGCCAGGATCTGCGCCGCCAGCAGGCCAGCGTTGAGTCCATTTCCGATCGCGACCGTGGCCACCGGGATACCAGCAGGCATCTGCACGATCGAATGGAGAGAATCCACACCTGATAGGGCCTGGCTTTGAACTGGCACGCCGATTACCGGCAAGGTGGTGAACGAGGCCACCATCCCGGGAAGGTGGGCGGCGCCGCCGGCACCGGCGATGATCACCTTGAAGCCCCGCTCGCGGGCCATCTGGGCAAAATCCACCATCTCCAAAGGAGTGCGATGGGCCGAGAGCACCCGCACCTCAACTGCCACCCCAAACTGCTCCAGCACCTGCACCGCCGGCTGCATTGTGGGCAGGTCTGAGTCGCTGCCCATCACCACTGCTACCTGGGGTGCAGGGGCAGCTTGGAACGATCCCGATAACGGTCCGGCAGAAGAAAAGGCAACCACGCAGCCTCAGGCGGAGAATGGCATTGTCCCGTCTGGCGTCCCTTCTGCCCATGCGCTGGCTCAGCAATGTGCGACTGCCCCAGGCCCAGCGCTGCAGTGATGACTCGAACCAGCGCTGGCGCATCGGCCTCGATGCCGACAATCTGATCAGCCTGGTGGAGCCTTTGCCCCCCGGTAGCCGGGCCGCCGGTAATGACTGGCAGGGCGACTGGCTCAGCCCGGGCGGGGTGGATCTGCAAGTCAACGGTGGGCTGGGCCTGACTTTTCCGGAGCTCACGCAGGCCGATCTTCCGCAACTCGAGGCACTGCTGGAGCTGTTCTGGCGCGATGGTGTCGAAGCGATCTGCCCCACCCTGGTGACTTGCGGCGTTGCACCCCTGCGCCAGGCCCTGGCGGTGCTGGCCGCAGCGCGAGCAAATCACCGACCGGGCCGCTGCCAGCTGCTGGGCGCCCACCTGGAGGGTCCCTTCCTTGAACCCAGTCGACGGGGCGCCCATCCGGCCCAGCACCTGGCCGCCCCAAGCCTGTCCGCCCTGCTGGAGCGCATTGACGGCTTTGAGAGCGACATTGACTTAGTGACCCTGGCCCCGGAACTTGAAGGAGCAGGCCCCGTGATCACCGCCCTGGCAGAGCGTGGAATCGTTGTGAGCCTGGGCCACAGCGCCGCTAACGAAACCCAAGCCGAAGCAGCCTTTGAGCATGGGGTGACCATGCTCACCCACTCCTTCAACGCCATGCCAGGCATGCACCACCGAGCACCGGGGCCAATTGCGGCTGCCGCCCTGCGGGGGGATGTGGCAATAGGCCTGATCGCCGATGGGGTGCACGTGGCCCCCAGCATGGCGGTGCTGCTGCAGCGTCTGGCGCCAGAGCAAGTGGTTTTGGTGAGCGATGCCCTATCCCCCTACGGACTCGGCGAAGGCCAGTACCGCTGGGATGAGCGCTTGCTGATCGTGGCCAACGGCAGCTGCCGGCTGGAAGACGGCACACTTGCCGGCGTCACCCTGCCGCTACTGGAGGGCGTACATCGCCTGGCCCAGTGGACCGGTGAGCCAGCCCGTGCCATCGCCTCGGCCACCGTGCTGCCCAGGAGGGTGCTTGGCGATGACCGCAGCATCGACCAAATGCTGCTGGGCATGCCTATGGCAGAAACCCTGCGCTGGCAGGAGGGGGCCGCCGGGCTCAGCTGGCAGCGGCCCGAAGCAGAAGTCACTCCCTAGGATCCGCGCCACGACCGGATATCCCCATGCCCCCCGAACAGCTACTGGAATCCAAACAGGCAGAAAAACTGGAGGTGAAGGGCTACTTCGAAACCACCGGCTTTGAGCGCTGGAATCGCATTTACAGCGAATCCGCCGACGTCAATCGGGTGCAGCGCAACATCCGCATCGGCCACCAAAAAACAGTCGATAACGTGCTGGCCTGGCTGCAAGAGCAGGGCGGCTTGGAGAGCCGCAACTTCTGTGATGCCGGCTGCGGTGTAGGCAGCTTGACCCTGCCTTTGGCCCAGCTGGGTGCGGGCTCAATCGCCGCCTCCGACCTCTCCGCCGCGATGGTGCAGGAGGCGCAGCGCCGCGCTAGTGAACTTGGCGTCAAGCCCGGCCAGATCAGCTTCCTAGCCTCCGATCTCGAAAGTCTGGAGGGCCGCTACAACACGGTGATCTGCCTGGATGTGTTCATCCACTATCCCCAGGCACCGGCCGAAGAGATGGTGCGCCACCTGGCTTCGATGGCCGAGCGCCACCTGATCGTGAGCTTCGCCCCTTACACGCCGCTTCTGGCCCTGCTCAAAAGCATCGGCCAGCTTTTCCCCGGCCCCAGCAAAGCCACCCGCGCCTACACCCTGCGTGAGGCGGGCATCGTGGCCGCCGCTGCCGAAGTCGGCTTCAAGCCCATGCGCCGCAGCCTTAATCAGGCGCCATTTTACTTCTCCCGCCTGATTGCCTTCGAGCGGGTTTGAGCGGCCTTATGCAACGGTGCGCACCACCCGAAACGTCAGGTTGAGGCGCTGCTGCTGCAGCCGCAGCCGGCGCGGCAGGGCATGCTGCCACCACAGCTGGGTTGGAGGCTCCATCAACAGTAAGTCGCCGTTGTGCAACTGCATGTTGAATGGGGCGCAGTCGCCAAAACCTGCAGGCACCTGGCAGGCACCGGAGACGACAGCGGAGCGATGGCGCGGGCTGGGATGGGGCCGCAGGCGGAAATCACGGGGGGCTCCGAGGCTGAGAGAGGCGATCGGAGCGGTGGGATCGAGCTCGGGTTCATCATCCGCATGCCAGCCCATGGCGTCGCGGCCATCGCGGTAGCGATTGAGCAGCAGGGAGTTGAAACGCCAGCCCGTGAGCACTTGCAAGGCTTCGCGCAGCTCGGCGGCAGCTGGCGACCAGGGCTCAATCACATTGGCCAGGCCGCTATAGCTGTATCCGCAGCCGGGATCAGCCATCCAGCAGGTGAGTCGCGGCAGCAGGTGGCGACGGCCGTAAATCGTGACCGACTCCTGCTTCCAGGGCACTTCGAGCTGCAAGCGCTCAAGTAGCTCAGCAGCGGTGCTGGGCGCCAACCAGGCTGGCCAGTGACGCAGGTGCAAACCCGGCGCTTGCACTTCAGTCATCGTCAGCTCCGCGCAGTGCCTCGGGCAACGGCGCCTCCAGCGCAAGCAGGCCGCCATCGGGGCAGACCACTTGCAGCCTGTGGGCGTGCAGGTGGTAGCCACCATCGCCTGGCAGGGCTTGGTCGCAGGCCACACCGCCCGGCCCGTAGAGCGGATCACCCAGCAGAGGCGCCCCGGCGGCGGCTGTGTGGATGCGGATCTGGTGGGGCCGGCCCGTGGCGATTGTGACCTCCACCAGCCAGCCGCGCTCACCTTTCTCCAGCAGGCGCAGCTCACTTGAAGCCGGCAAGGCAGAAGCATCTGTCGGGGCCGCGGCCCATATACGTCCTAGGCGCTGATGAGGACAGCAACCAATCGGCGTGGTGAGGCTGAGCTGTTGGTCGAGCTGCAGCGCCAGCAAGGGGGATTCCGGTGCCGGATGTTGCAGCAGGGCCCGGTAGGTCTTAATGCAGCGGCGTTGCGCCGTGCTTTCTCGCAGCAAGGCACTAAGCCAGGCGCGGCTGGCGGGAAGGCGGGCACACACCAGCAGGCCGGAGGTGAAGCGGCCCAGGCGGTGCACGGGCCGGGCCTCAGGGCAGCGGGCCTGCAGTTGGGCCAGCAAGGTGTGCTCCAGGAAGCCGCCGGCCGGCAGCACCGGCAAGCCGCTGGGCTTGTTGAACACCAGCAGGTCGCCGTTGTCGAACAGGGGGCTGGGCAACACCGGCACGGCCGCCTCGTGCCAAGGGGGCCGATGCCAGACCAGCCCATCTCCGGCTGCTAGGGCCACATCGGCCAGGAGCTGCTGGCCGTTCCTGTAGATCTCGCCGGCGGCGAGGCGCTGCAGCCAATCGATAGGCGTTGAATGGCGATAGCAATCGGCATAAAAAGCGCTGACGCTCTGGCCGGCGGCCCTGGAGGCGATGCGATCGCTGTAAGCGAAGCCGCTATTGAGGGCAGGCGCCAACCAGGCTGGTTCAGGCAACAAGCCTGTTTCAGTCAACAAGCCCGTGCTCAAGGGCATAGCGCACCAGTTCAGTGCGGCTGGCGGTGCCGGTTTTGATGAATAGCCGGCTGACGTATTTCTCGACATTGCGGATCGAGGTTTCCAGGCGCCGGGCGATCTCTTTATTCATCATCCCCTCAGCCACCAGCTGCAACACACTGGCCTCCCGTGGGGTGAATACATGCTCGGTTGAGGTGGTTTGCTTTTTGGTGCCACCGGTAGCGAGTAGGGAACGGATTTCGGTGATCTGCTTAGACAACTGGCCGATGTCGGCATCGGCGAAGCGGGCCGCCTCCGCCAGCAGGCGCTGCTGGCGCTTGACGACGTTGTTGACCCGGGCCACCAACTCATCGGGATCGAAGGGTTTAGGGATGTAGTCGTCGCAGCCGGCCTGGAAGCCTGTGACGCGATCAGCCGTCATGCCCTTGGCGGTGAGGAAAATCACCGGAGTGCCGCCGAGCCGCTCATCAGCGCGCAACTTCTGGAGCAGCCCATAGCCATCGAGGCGGGGCATCATCACGTCGCTAAGGATTACATCGGGCAGCATCTCCTGGGCCACGGTCCAGCCCTCTTCGCCGTCATTGGCGGTAGTCACCGCGAAGCCCTCATCTTCCAAATAGGCCTTTACAGCCGTTCGCAGGCCGGGTTCATCGTCGACCAGCAGCAAGCGCACAGGCGTTACCTCTGGTTCCTGGGCCGGGGTGAGCTCTTGGTTCATAGCGGCCACTTTGCAGATGTCAGTCTGCAGGCGTTCAGCGGGGGCGTCCAGGCACGATCTGCTCGGATTCCCGCAAGCTGCCGCTGTAGCCGAGCTGGCGGGCCAAGGCGCCCAAACCAGCTGGATCCTTACCGGCTTGCTCCGAGAAGCAGGTGGCCCACCACACCAGGTGGTCGATGCGATTGGCGATCGTGATCTCTCCGCCGGGGTTTAGTTCACGGACGAAGAAGTTGGCGCCATCGCTGGTGACCCTCATCGGCGCTGAAGGCGTGCAGCGGATCGTTTCGCTGCGCACCTTGACGTCGTTGGGCTGCTCATCCCAAAGTTTGATGCGCCACAGGCCAGGTGTCTCGGTATCGGCAACGGCCCCATAAATGCCAATCGCCTGCTTGCCGCCCAGACCAGGGCGCTCCTGCAGCAGCAGCAGTCCCGGCGGCCGGACATCCTGGGGCCGCACCCCGCCACCCTCGGCCCAGCAGGGTGGCGCTAGCAGTGATGCAAGAAGCGCCAGCAATAGGGTTCTGGTTGGCAACATGGAAGCTTGCAAGCACCCCATGCTCGCCTACCTCGACCACCATGCCACCACTCCATGCGATCCGGCAGTGGTGGCGGCGATGGCGCCCTGGTGGAGCGAGCACTGCGCCAATCCAGCCAGCCGCCTCTATCGCCCAGCACTGGAAGCTGCCGCCGCCGTGGAGCGGGCCCGAGACCAGCTAGCCCGAGTACTCGGCAGCAGCGCCGAAACCGTGATCTTCACCAGCGGCGCCACCGAAGCCAACAACCTGGCCATAAAGGGAGTGTGCGAAGCAGCCATGGCAGCTGGCAAACCCAGGCGAAGGCTGGTGAGCTTGGTGAGCGAACACCGGGCCGTGCTCGATCCCTTGGCCTATCTGGGACGCCATGGGTTCCCGGTGAGCCTGGTGCCCATCCAGCCAGATGGCCTAGTGGATCTAGCCCAGCTTGAGGCAGCTCTCGGCGACGACGTGCTGCTGCTGAGCGTGATGGCCGCCAACAACGAAATAGGCGTACTTCAGCCCTTGGCCGCCATCGCCGCCCTCTGCCAGCGATGGGGAGTGCTGCTGCATGTGGACGCGGCCCAGGCAGCCGGCCACATCCCCCTTGCCATGAATGCCATGGGCATTGACCTGCTCAGCCTCAGTGGCCACAAGTTCTATGGACCCAAGGGGGTAGGGGCCCTGCTGGTGCGTCCGAGGCTCCAGCTCGCTGCCCAGCTCCACGGTGGCGTCCAGCAAGACGGCCGCCGGGCCGGCACTCTGCCGGTGCCCCTGGTGGTGGGGCTGGGCGAAGCACTGCTGGGGGCTGAGGCTGATCGGGAGGAGCGGACTGGGCGACTGGGTGGCCTACGAGACCAGCTCTGGGAGGACCTGCGCAAGCTGGGGGGAGTGGAGCTAAATGGCGCAGGCGCCCCGCGGCTGGCCCACAACCTGAACGTGACGGTGAAGGGCGTAGATGGCAACCAACTTCACAGACTCCTACGCAGCCAACTGGCCGTGAGCAGCGGCTCGGCTTGCAGCCAGGGCTCCCCTTCGCATGTGCTGGCGGCCCTAGGCCGAAGCCGCGCCGAGGCCGCCGCTTCGATTCGCTTCGGACTGGGACGAAGCAGCGGTGCCGAAGAGATCACCCTGGCCACAGCGGCGGTAGGTGCCGCCGTGCGGGAATTGCGCTGAGGGCAAAGACCAGCTCAGTAATTCAAAGCTTCACAACTTGAATGGGCACTGATGTCTCCATCGCTACTGTCCGGCACAACTGCCCTTGATCATGGCCCTTACCCCCTCCAGCGATAACAGCCTGCGCGTGCTCCAGGCCGTGGAAGATGGCTGGGGTGCTTTTTGCCGAGCCCCATGGTCTTTTCTACTTTTTCAGGCCCTCTCCGCCCTAATCCTGCTGCCCTTCGCAGCCCTGGCGGCCGTAGGTGCCGGCCGCCTGGCCAAGATTGATGAGGCGATGGCAGTACACCCCACCGGCGCCTGGGCTGCCTTCATAGTGGGCGTTATCGGCTACGTGATTGTGGCCCTGTGGACCGTGGTCGGCCTGACCCGCGGCGCCTGGCTGAGCCTGGAGGGCCGCAAGCCCTGCTTCGCAGACTTCACCCGCTGGGACCGTCCCGCCAGCGTCCGCTTGCTTGGTTCAGGCATCCTCCTCGTGGTCGTCATAGCTGTAGCCGGGGCCATCGCCACCCTGATATGGGCAGGTCTAGGCAGGCTCAACGAAGCTCTCAGCGTGATCCCAATGATCGTGGTGGCGATCTTTTACATCTGGCTGCTTGTCACCCAGAAGTTCCTGATCCAGGTGTCGCTGCTGGGCACCGCCAATCCCTTAAACACTATTGGTTCAGGCTTAAACGTGGTGAATCCCAGCTGGTGGATGGTGCTGTGGCTCGCAATAATTGAGGGCGTGATCCACGTCATTGGGGCCCTGTTCAGCTACGGCGGTCTACTGGTGGTAGTGCCGCTGGTGCTGTGCATCTCTACTGCCGCCTTCCGACAGCTGTTTAGCGCCGAAGACCGCACCGGCCTGATCGGCTGACATTTAAAAATTCAGCAAGAGTGCATCGAGCACTCAATTTTAAGGCAACCTTAGGGGTAGATTAAAAGAAGTCTATTGTGCTCAACAGCACAATCCCGACTAAACCCCTGCGACCATAATAAGGGTTAATTATAGATCCATCGGTGCCTCCGATTGCCAGCACTCTAAAAGCACAAGCGCAATATTTTTTTTATTTAATAATAAGCCCTAGGGCACTTCCCCTTAATTCATCACTTCTGCGTCAACAAGCAGCAAGGCTCAGCGTTCTACTGATATGCGTTGGACTTTTGGCATTCACGATTGACGTACCAATTGCCCTGTTTACCTCAACGCATCCGCTCCCGAAAGAGATTAGCAATATCCTCCGCCTTGCAGAAATAGGAGGCCACGGCACTGGTGCCGCAATGATTCTCATTGCGGCGCTAGCGATAAAGCGAATCAACTGGCGCAAAAAAAGGGACCGATTAATTGCCTCCCAACTAATCGCCGGAAGCTACCTTGGGGCATTAATAGTTGACCTTCTAAAGTTAACGATAAACCGCGTAAGGCCCCATTCAGCACTGCTTAATCTACAAACCAGCTTTCTCGACACTTTCGGTCAAGAATTACTCAAATCTGATTCCGTTAGCAGATCGGCCCTAATGAGCTTTCCCTCAGGGCATGCGGCAGTAGCGGCAGGCCTTGCAGTTTCACTCTGCTGGTTTTACCCAAGAGGAAGATCAGTATTCATAGCCCTTGCGATACTTGCATCATTTCAGAGAATAAACAGCCTATCTCATTTCCTGAGCGATATTTGCATAGGTGCCGCAATAGGAATAGCGGGGGCGGCAGTTTTTGCACCCAAACCCAATCATGCCGTCCGAGGCAAATAAGCCGGCAACACAGATGAAGATTTTATGTCAAAAATTTCACAACTGGATCAGGGTCAAAATCCAGACTGATGAGATTACCGCGACATTGTTGCTGGCTTTACTGTGTTTATTTCTATACCTTCCAGGCATCTCAAGCCTACCAGCCACAGATCGAGATGAATCCCGATACATGCAAGCAACAAAGCAAATGGTGGCAACTGGAAACCTAGTCAATATTAGCTTTCAAGATAAACCAAGATACAAAAAGCCTGTGGGCATTTATTGGCTGCAAGCAACTTTCAGCAGAATAGCCAAACAAATAGGAATAGCCCCCACTGAGCGCAGCCCCTATCGATTGCCCTCCACAATTGGAGCAACAAGCGCTGTTTTGTTTCTCTATTTGGGATTTAGAAAAATAGTCGGCAATCTCCAGTCATTTTGTTCTGCGGTTCTACTGGCATGCAGCCTTTTAATCGGAGTTGAGGCTCATCTTGCAAAAACTGATGCAATGCAACTAGCTGCCATAGTTGCCATGCAGGCAGGCCTTGCTCAAATTTATTGTTTTCCTAAGGATCATGAGCTTCTGCGCGCACGCCTGTTCTTTTGGCTCGGTCTCGGTGTTGCATTATTGATCAAAGGGCCGGTCGCTCCAGTTCTTGCCTTACTCACCTTGGCATGGATCTGCTGGAAAGATCGCAGCATCTCAACAGTAATAAAAATACAACCGTGGCCCTGGCTACTACTGCCTTTAATATTAATTGGCCCATGGCTTTTCAGCATTCAGGCACTTAGCGAAGGGCAATTTCTACGAGATTCTATCCAACAGGACTTTTTGCGCAAAATTGTCAGTGGCCAGGAAAGCCATGGTGCCCCACCAGGAACATATCTGTTAATCACACCATTTTTGCTTTGGCCTACTTCCTGGCTATTGCTTCCCAAGGCTTGGGAAGGACTACGGAGAACTTCAGAAACACTTAGTCGTACAACACAATTTCTGTGCGGTTGGCTCGTGCCAGCTTGGATTGTATTTGAATTAGTACCCACAAAACTGCCTCACTATGTATTACCACTAATCCCACCTCTATGCCTTCTGGCAGGCATTGGCATCTTTCAACCCGATCGACTTCAAGATGGTCCTTTGCTTAGGCTATCTAAATGGCCCCAAAGAATTGGGATGTTTGCCTGGATAGCTTCAGGCTTAGCTCTCGCTATTGGGGTACCCCTACTAAGCATTTGGGCTAGTGGCAGCATAACCGTTGCCGCACTCCTAATAGCCCTGGGTTGCATCTTCAGCTTGTTGGCATTAAAGACAATCAAGACCTCCAAAGGACAGCTATATACTTCAGCTTTGTCTGCGGTCGTTGTTTTTGGGCTTATTTTTGAAGCTTTTCTGCCAAACCTAAATAATCTTTGGCCTGCAAAACAAATTAAATTAATTATTGACTCCAACGATTTTGGCACACTGCCCATCGCCGCTGCTTCATACCAAGAACCTAGCTTAGTTTTCAACCTGGGCACAGACACAACATTAACTGATCTTCATGGGATAATTCAACACGCTGCAAAACATCCTACATCCATTTTAATAGTTGAATCAAATGACGTAGGCAAAGTAAGAGAGCAACTTTCGTCCTACAGCAATATATACATCCTTGGTACGTATAGTGGATTTAACTATTCCAAAGGGAAGACTATCAATCTTTCAGTCCTAAAAAGTGATTGGATCAAAGAAAATAATTCTAGCTAAATAGTCGACCGAAGCCGCAGCAGTAGTCAAATACGCCATCCACGCCCCCTCACGACCAACACCCTCTCATTTAATCAAAATGGCCCTCACAAGTATTTTACGTGGTCATATACCACGAAAAACTATACTATTTACCTACTTATTGGCTGGAATAATTATAGCCCTAAGCGATTTCAAGGTCCTTTCTTTCTTCAAGTCAAATGCCTGGGTCCTAAAAGGAGACCTTTATTATCTTTTCAGGATTGGCGGAAGTATGTGGACATGGTTATTGATTTCAATTTCTATGGCAATAGCATTCCCCCGGTCAGATTCTGCATCTCCCTTAGAGCTTAGGATTAAGGGAGAGAGCGCATCATTAAAAACTGCTGCCATATCGATCTGTCTTAGCGCCGGCCTAGGAGGGCTTATTGCAGAATGTTTGAAACTGATTATTCGCAGAGAGCGTCCGATTGACCAAGAAGTGTATGTATTCCGGGCCTTCTCCGAACGAGCCTGGTCATCAAGTGGACTAGGACTGCCGAGCTCACATGCCGCAGTTGCTTTTGGTGGAAGTCTCGCCTTGATAACGATCTTCCCAACCCTGCGATGGCCCGCACTGGGGATGGCGATTGGCTGCGGATTCACAAGAATCAGCAGCGGCGCCCATTACCCAACCGATGTAGCAGCTGGAGCCTTGGTCGGCTGCTTTGCTAACTATCTTGCAGGGCTTTGGTTAAGAAGAGAATCATGGAAGCACAATCGGAAAAGCAATTAAAAGCGTTTTAAATCAATAAAAGATTCAATATTTTACCTATCAGGATCGCGCAGCTTGCGAGCAATTGCGCGACATCCTTCGAGCTGATCCATCGAGAGCGCTTGGGATTGATAGCTTCGCGCGCAGTGGTAAATCTCGTTAATACCTGCTTCATACTGAATACTGCCCATAAGAGTGGCATTGAGTGCACCCCCCATAACGGATCCAATCACGAATGTTGCAAGCGCCAGCGAATTTGCTTGTTTCTCTTGCATGGGCAAATTGAATTCCTCAGACGCCCTTACATAGCATCTATTCATCCTCCAGCTACTCACTGCGCCGCTGTGCCACCCGCAGTCGGGCGCTTCGGCTGCGCGGATTGGCTTCGGCCTCCTCCGGGCTGGCCTTAATCGCCTTGCGCGTTACCCGCTCCAGCCGAGCATCGGCCAGAAAGGCCGTTTTCACCCGCCGATCTTCAAGGGAATGGAAACTGATCACAGCCATAAGTCCGCCTGGCTCCAGCCAGTCGGGGGCGTTGTGCAACAGCTTGTCCAACACCCCCAACTCATCGTTTACGGCAATGCGCAGAGCCTGAAAGGTGCGTGTGGCTGGATGGATGCGGCCGCGGCGCGCCGCCGGTGGGTAGCAACCCGCCACCAGGTAGGCCAGCTCGGCGGTGTGGCGCTGGGCCCAGGGCCCCTGCTCCTTGATCTTGCGGGCGATCCTCCGCGACAAGCGCTCCTCTCCGTAGCCATAGATCAGATCGGCCAGCTCGCTCTCACCGGCACGATCAAGCAGCTCCCCAGCCGTCTGGCCGCGCTCCGGGTTCATGCGCATGTCGAGCGGCCCCTCGAGCCGGAAGCTGAAGCCTCGGGCCGCC
>JAQCGH010000012.1 GCA_027620015.1 Cyanobacteriota bacterium | reverse complement strand
CTGTGGCTGCCGTCTGCAGGCACTTTGCTGCTGGGAATTATGGCAATTGTGGCGGCCTTTTTGCTGCGCTTTTTGCTGCAGGTGCTCGTTACCACCATCTGTTTTTGGAGTGAACGGGCGGCGGCTCTCGATCGGCTGTTGATGATCCCGTATCTGTTTTTATCGGGAATAGTGGCACCCCTGGATACCTTTCCTCCAGCGGTGCGGCGGCTGGCTATGGCCACGCCATTTCCTTGGATGGTGGATTTCCCCGCCCGGCTGCTGGCCGGCGAACCGGTGAATGTGGCGTTGGGTTTTGGGGCGATCGCCGCTTGGTGCCTGCTGCTTCTGCCGATCGGCCACTGGCTGTGGCGGGCTGGCCTGCGCCGCTATTCGGCGATGGGCGCATGAGGGAGTGTGCGCGCTACTGGCGCAGCCTGCGCTGCTTTTGGGGCAGCTCCCTGGCGGCCGAACTCGAATACCCGCTCAATGCCTGGATCGAGCTGCTTTCGGTGCTGGGCAACCTGGCTGGCAGCGTCTTTGTGCTGCAGCTGCTGTTTGGTGGCGGGCCCCAGCTGGGGGGCTGGAGCTGGAGTGGCGCTTTGGTGGTGCTGGGCCTCTACACGCTGCTGGATGGGTTCACCACCTGCGTGCTGCAGCCCAACCTCAGCCGCATCGTTAACCACGTGCAGACCGGCACTCTCGACTACGTGCTGCTCAAGCCAATTGATAGCCAGTTCTGGCTGTCGGCCCGCACCGTGTCGCCCTGGGGGCTTCCAGGAATATTGGCTGGCTTTGGCCTGATCGTTTGGGCCCTGCTGAACAGGGGTCCTGGGGCTCCATCCGGCCTGCCGGCGGCTGGGCCCGTGCTGCTCTCGCTGGCGCTGCTGTTTGCAGCCCTGGTAATTCTCTACAGCCTCTGGTTTGTGTTGGCGGCCCTCAGCATCTGGTTTGTGAAGGTGTGGAATGCCACCGAGGTGTTGCGCTACACCCTGGTGGCGGGCCGCTACCCGGTGAGTGCCTATCCGCCGGCGCTGCGGTTGCTGTTCACCTTTGTGTTGCCAGTAGCCTTCCTCACAACCGTGCCCGCCGAGGCGCTGCTGGGGCGGGGCTCAGCCATCTGGGCTTTGGGTTCGCTGCTGGCTGCCGGGCTGTGCCTGGTGGCCAGTCGCCTGTTGTGGAGCTACGCCCAGCGCTTTTACACATCGGCCTCCAGCTAGGGCGCGCCATCATCCATCCATCAGTTCTCCCTAGTTGCTGCCGCTGCCCATGGTGATCCCAGCTCCTGTTATGGATTCAGCTAGCGGCGCCAGCATCAGGCAGGAGCACTGGTTGCAGCGCTGGTATCCGGTGGCCTATCTGCAGGATCTCGATCCTCGCCGCCCCACGGCCTTCACCCTGCTGGAGATGGATCTGGTGCTGTGGTGGGACGCTGCAGGCCAGCAGTGGTGCGCTTTTGCCGACGTCTGCCCCCACCGGCTCGTGCCCTTGAGCGAAGGTCGCCTCAACGAGAGGGGTGAGCTGGAGTGCCCATATCACGGTTGGAGTTTCAACGCCCAGGGCAACTGCACCGCGATCCCCCAGGCCGAAGCCGCAATCGACGCCAACCCCCGCAGCTCCTGCCGCCGCTACGCCACAGCCAGCGCCCAGGGGCTGCTGTTTGTGTTTGCCGGCGACCCGGCAGCGGCTGCGGCGGTCCCCCTGCCGCTGGTGCCCGTGCTTGAGGAACCCGGCTGGCTGGTGCAGGACACCTTCCGCGACCTGCCGATGGATGCCCTCACCCTGCTGGAGAACGTGCTCGATGTGAGCCATGTGCCCTTCACCCACCACCGCACTGTGGGTAAGCGCCAGAACGCCGCTCCAGTGGTAGCTGAGCTCACAAGTTTCGGGGCGGAGGGGTTCACCGCCACTTGGCCCGAGGGCCCGCGTCGGGGGCGCTTGGGCAGCCAGTTCACCACTTTTCAGGCGCCGGGCCTGATGTGGCACGACCTCACAGCGAAGGGATTTGCGCGCTTCCTCACGGTTGTGTATGCCACGCCGATCCGGGCTGGGGAATGCCGCTTGTTTGCTCGCTTCCCATTTCAGTTTCGCTCGCTAATGCCCAGGCTGCTGTTGCGGGCTCGGCCGGTGTGGTTGCAGCACATCGCTAACCACACCGTGCTCGAAGACGACCAGGTGTTTCTGCACCGGCAAGAACGGGTTCAAAACCAGGCGAACTTCCTGCCCACCAGTGCCGACATCTACGTGCGGGCATTGCACAAATGGGTCAAAGATTTTGCCGGCCTGCCATGCGCAGGCTCCGCCCTCCCCCCCCGACTGGGTAGGGCAGCCCTGATGGATCGCTACGACAGCCACAGCCGCCATTGCCATGCCTGTTCAGGTGCTCTGCGCGGGCTGCGCCGCTGGCGGCCGCTAGTGCTGGTGGCCCTGGGGGTGGAGCTGCTGCTGGCGGCCTGGCTGCCCGGGCTGACGGCGCGGATGACCCTGCTGGTGCTGCTTGGCGTCAGCGCGCTGCTGCTGCGTCAGCTAAACCGCTGGGAGCACCAGCTATTGCGCGGAGAAGGTCACCCACCCCGCAATGCCCTTTAGGTGCAGTTTGCGACCGCTCTGCGGATCGTTGCTTCGCTCACGTCACTGCGGATTTCCACCTTGCCGATGCCCGTGGGCAGTACGAAGCGCACCTGACCGTCTTTTACCTTTTTATCGCCTTGCAAGCACGTCAGCACGGCGTCGGGCTGGAGGGATGGCCAGGAAGTCGGTAGCCCAGCAGCGGAAATCACCGCCCGTTGGCGAGCCTGGTCGCTTGCCCTCCACAGACCCATGGCTAGGGATATTTCGCCGGCCGCCAACATGCCGAGGCCAACGGCTTCGCCGTGCAGGTAGGTGCCATAGCCGCTCAGGGTCTCCACTACGTGTCCGAGGGTGTGGCCGTAGTTGAGGATTGCTCTTTGACCGCCTTCATGTTCGTCGTCGGCCACCACTTTCGCCTTAGCTGCGGCAGATCGCACCAGGATTTGCTGCAGCAGCTCTGCTGGCAGGGTGTTCAAGCTGGCTAGCTGAGCGCCGCTCGCCTCCAGTTCGGCCAGCAGTTCGGGGTCGCCGATCACGCCATATTTGATCACCTCGGCCATGCCGGCGCGAAATTCTCGCTGCGGCAGGGTGGCAAGGCTGCTGGGGTCGATCAGCACCAGACGCGGCTGGTGAAAAGCACCGATCAGGTTTTTGCCGCCGGGATGGTTGACACCGGTCTTGCCGCCGATTGCCGCATCCACCATCGCTAGCAGGGTGGTGGGCACCTGCACCACGGCAATGCCACGCAGCCAGGTGGCGGCTGCATATCCCGCCATGTCGCCCACCACGCCACCTCCAAGGGCAACGATTAGCGAGCCCCGCTCGAGCCTGCGGGCAAAGGCCGCGTCATGGATCAACCCCACGGTGGCTGGAGTTTTCTGATCTTCTCCAGCTGGGATAACCAGAGTGCTGGCGTCTAGCCCAGCCTCTCTGAGGCTTTGCAGGGCAGATGAGCCGTAGTGCGACTTCACCACTTCGTTGGTTACTAGCAGCGCCTTTGTGCCTGCTTTAAAACCCTGGGCCCGAATCTGGTCGCCCAGGCAAAGCAAGGCTGCCGAGCCGATGATCACCGGGTATGGGGAGGCCTGCAGCTCCACCCTGATCGTTTGCAGATCCATTGGGTGATCATCCTCCAGTCCAAGTACTTTGACTTCCATGAGCGAGGCCAATCTCCGCAAGCGCAGCTTCACAGCTTGGGGCTTTTTGACCCCCGCCATGGTGCTTATCGCGCTGTCGGTTCTTATTCCAGCAGCGATGGCGTTGGTGATGAGCTTCAGCCAAGCTGGTCTCGATGTGAGCGAACCGCTGCGCTTTGTTGGCCTGGCCAATATCCGGCGCCTGCTGGCAGACCCGATGTTTTTTCGGGTCACTGGCACCACCTTTTTGTATCTGCTGGGAGTGGTGCCTCCAATCGTGGTCGGCGCGCTAGCCCTGGCCGTGCTGGTCAACCGCCAGCTGCCT
The DNA here is from genome assembly GCA_027620015.1 of Cyanobacteriota bacterium. Classification (GTDB taxonomy): domain Bacteria; phylum Cyanobacteriota; class Cyanobacteriia; order PCC-6307; family Cyanobiaceae; genus Cyanobium_A. The sequence goes on along the minus strand of JAQCGH010000012.1, from coordinate 43,732 downwards.
GGGATCAATTGGTTTCGCGGTGCTCTGTATACCCCGGTGCTGGTTTCGATTGTGGTGGCGGCAATTGCCTTTCGCTGGATCTATGCCGAAAACGGCCTGGTTAACGGCTGGCTTACAGCCCTGTTTGGCAGCAGCTTTGAGCCCATCGGCTTCCTCACTTCGCCGCTGCTGGCCCTGCCGTCAGTGATGCTCGTGACCCTCTGGAAGGGCCTCGGCTACTACATGGTGATCTTTCTGTCCGGGCTCCAGGGCATCTCCCCAGATCTCTATGAGGCGGCGGCCCTCGATGGTAGTGACGGCTTGAGGAAGCATCTAGACATCACCCTGCCGCTGCTGCGGCCCTACATCACCTTGGTGGCGGTTATTTCCGCAATTGCGGCCACAAAGGTTTTTGAAGAGGTATATCTGATGACTCAGGGTGGCCCTGCTGATTCGACTCGCACCCTCGTTTATTACGTTTACGACCAGGCTTTTTCCGAGCTGGAAATCAGCTATGCCTGCACGATTGGTTTGGCTTTGTTTTTGATCGTGCTGATGTTGAGCTTGGTGCGCTATCTCTTCGCCGCCAACTCGATGAATTGATCCACTGGAGAAGCTTCTAGGCGCACTAGCACCTATTTAGTAAAAAGTTCCAGAAATTACTGCTGGGTAGCAGTTGTCAGGGCTTGCGCGCTACCCAGCGCCTTAAAGTAATGGATTGGTATTCAGATCACGTTGGTGATTTCAGGCTTTGGGTTCGCCGCATTGCTGCCTATCAGCTGCATGTGGCTCGGTACGAGTTCAACGTGGCTTACTGATTCCTACGGTGCAGGCGGCGCGGTCCAAGATCCTTGGCTGATGCAAACCCCGTGACTGAGCCAGTTGCTATCGGTGTAGTTGGTGGCGGCCAATTGGCCTTGATGCTTGCTGCCGCTGCCCGCAAGCTCAATGTGCCTTTGCACGTTTTGACTCCAGGGGCTCAGGACCCCGCCGCTGCCCTTGCCAGCAGTGTGATGCTGGCTGAACTCGGTGATGTGGCGGCCACCCGGGAGCTGGCGCGCCGCAGTGTCGCGATCACCTTTGAAAACGAATGGGTAGACCTACCGGCCCTGGCACCGCTCAGTTTTGATGGAGTCACCTTTTTGCCCAGCCTGGAGGCTCTAGCTCCCCTGGTAAGTAAACGGGGACAGCGGCAATTGGCGCAGGAACTGGGCCTGCCGTGCCCGCGCTGGTGCGATCTGCCCACCAGCGCCCTCTTGCCTGACGGCTTTAACTACCCATTAATGGCTAAGGCCTCCACCGGGGGCTACGACGGCAAAGGCACAGCAGTACTGCGCTGCCCGGAAGATCTCACGGACCTGCTGGCAAGGGTGCCCTTAGGCGACTGGATACTCGAGGAGTTTGTCAACTTTGAGCAGGAGCTCTCCCAGCTCGCCTGTCGCGACCGTGCTGGGAACGTGCAGTGTTATCCCTTGGTGCAGACCCAACAGCATCAGCAGGTATGTGACTGGGTGCTGGCGCCGGCTTCAGTACCCCATGCGGTGCAGGCCTATGCCCGCAACATTGCCGCTTCCCTGCTCACGGCGATCAATTACGTGGGCGTGATCTCGATTGAGCTTTTTTACGGTCCGGGTGGGCTTCAGATCAATGAGATCGCACCCCGCACCCACAATTCTGGTCATTTCACGATCGAGGCAGCCCAAACAAGTCAGTTCGAGCAGCAGGTGAGGATCGTCGCTGGCCTGCCTATGGGGTCTGTAGAGCTGCAGGTGCCGGGGGCACTGATGGTGAACCTGTTGGGCTTTGAAAGTTCGGAAGCCGATTACCAGGCTCAGCGGGACGATCTAGCTGCCATACCAGAAGCCACGCTGCACTGGTATGGCAAGCATGGCTCCAGTCCAGGACGCAAGCTTGGACACGTAACCGTGGTGCTGCCAGGGATCACAGCTGGGGAGCGGGCAGGTCAGGCGGAGGAGCTTTTAGAGCGGATTAGATCCATTTGGCCCCTGCCCCCCAATAAGTTCTAATCGGCCTACAATTTCTGAGGACTGCCTTGTTGGTGACTGCCTTTTACAGTTTTCTGATCTGACTCCCTTTTCGACATGGGGGTCTGCAGCGGAAGCAACGTAAACCGGCCTCGTAGCCGGAAACGACGCCCCGCCTTTGACCCTCTTCTGGTACCACCAGGTCGAACACTGGGGCAAAACGGCACGGCGGTCCACCCTTTTAATCAGCGCTTTTCGATGAGTTTGGCGTCGTCGTAGCGGATCTTCTTCACTGACTCGTACTTATCGCTGCTTTAGTGATATCCAGACGCTCACACCACGCAGCTGCGGTAACGCGAGCTCCAATTTGAGAGTGCGCTCTTAGGCAAGGGGATCGTTGATCTCCAAATATTTCCAGGGCTCCAGGCCATAGCCCCATTGATCTGCTGTGGGGAGATCAGCATGGTGGCTGGCGACAACGCTGTGGATCAGGAGTCATTCTGGTGCTAAAACCTGCCGTGGTCGAGTTAGGCCGCAGCCTCGATGGAGTCCTTTAAGCAGGCATTTCACGCCCTTCTGTCCCTTGCGCCAGGGCCTGTTTTCCCCCGCGCTCGGGAGCTCTACTTGCGCAAGTACTGCCTAGAGGGACGCGACGCCAAGGATCGCTTTCGCACCTTTCTTTTTGAAGAGCAGATTCAGGAATCTGATGAGGGCGGCGTGCAGGTCATGGCTCTGAGCTTTGCTGTGGTGCATTGGCACGCCGCCCAGAGCACTCCTGAGGAATATGCCACATACCTTCAGCAGCGCTGGCAGCTGCAGCCAGATGGGCTCAGCCTGGAAATGGAGCCCTGGTTTCGGGAGGGCGGCGCTTTTGCCAGGTTTCGAGCAGCGGCGCTCTACGAGTCTTCCCCTGTCGGTGAGTTTTTGATGGGCGGTACCTGACCCAGTAACTGATCAAGACACTGCTGCAGTTGCTCTCGGCTCCAGCCAGTGACTACAAAAACCTCCTGCACGCTGCTGCCGCGCCGGGCGACGAGCTTGTGCCCACCTGTTATGGGAGCAGAAACCCGAAGCCGCATCTGGGCGCTGCGACCACGTACGCGGCTGATCACTGCCGGGGTGACGGTATCTATGCCGGGGCAGCGGGCAAGTTGCTTGAGCAGCGGAATCAGCCCCTCCACGTAGGTGCTGTGGGTGATTACCACCCTGCCCATCAGCTCCTTTCCAAAGGAGCCATTGTTAGGCCAGCTGCCCCGAGCTGCTGGTGATAAAGCTCAGCCTGTTCCTGGGGGCCGCACCAAACCACTGCCGAACCCTCTCCGTCTATGCGGTGGGCCAGGTCCCAGGCCTTTTCGGCAAGCATGGCGGGGATGATTCGCACCAGGGTGTCCACCACGTGCTGAAAAGTATTGAAGTCGTCGTCAAGCACAACCACCTTGAAATCGGGGTATGGCTGGCGCAAGCGGAGTCTCTCCTGAACAGGGCTGGAGGAAGAAAGGACCACAACCACGGACTGCAACTACGAACGCTCTAAGGGGTTCACCTTAGGTAAGATGAGTTCAAGGATTAAAAATGAACCATGTTGATCTCTGCGGGTTGGGCCTCCTTAGCTGCTCTTTTCAGCTTTTCCATCGCCATGGTGATCTGGGGACGTCATGGCGACAACAGCATTAAGTTCTGACCTGGCTTTGACGATCTTCAGTGCCTGAGTTGCCCTTTTCCGCCTCACAGGTGCTTTCCGCTATAGCGGTGCTGCTTCTGATGTTCGTTAGCGGTGGCGTGATTTATCTTTCCACCATTGAGTGGAGCGATCGACGCCGTCGAGATGCTCTCGAAACCAAACGCCGCAAGTGAGCCCTGTTGGCTCTTCTCCGTTAATAAATAGTCCTGTTGAGCTGGCGGGTTGGGCTTGGCCGCGCCAACGCCAGTCCCATCACCTATTTGGCCTCCCGCTACGGCGCTGCACCAGCCTTTCTGGAGCTTTGGCGTGATTCGTTTGCGCTGGACTTTTACCTTTACTTTCCTGCTGTTGCTGCTTCCCACTGGCTTACTGCTGCGAGACCCCCGGCCCCGGGCCGAGGGTCTGGAGCGGCTGCTTGGCCAGGCCGCCCTGCTGCAGAGCTTTCCCGCCGCCCCAGAGCGACCGGTGCCAGCTCTGTGGAGTCAGCGCCTCGGCGCGGCTGAGGCGCGTCGGGTCTGGCGACAGCAGCGCCGTTTCTGGTGGCAGTTCTGGGGGGGCGACGGCGATGCTGGCGCCTTTCTTGCATATCAATTTGATTCAGCAAGCCCCCAACCTCCCAATGGAATTCGGGTTGATGACCTCGTCGTCGTAGCAGCGAATCCCCTTGCCAAGCAGCTATTACAAGACCAGCTCAAGTTGGCCCAACCTCAGCGCCGCGGGCTTGAGCAGCGCTGTCTGCAGCGGTTGCAGCAGGAGCAAGCGGTCTTTTGGGCCCCCCTTGGCCTCGGCGTGTTGGCTGGCTCTGCGGCACCTTTCTTGCAACGCTTCCAGCAGGGATGCTTAAGTCTCGCCCTCGATGTTGCCAACCTTGGGATCACTGGAGAAGCAGCTGCCGCCAGCGGGCTGCTGTCCGCCCCTGGTCCCTCTGCGCCAGCCGTTGTGCCTCCCCCCCTGCCTGCAGAGTTGCTGCTGGAGTGGCGCGGTCCTGCCCTTGAGGGCTTACTGCAAGGGCTGCTTAGCCGTCAGCTGATCAGGGAACCCCTAGCTGCCCGCTACGGCATCGGTGATGCCCAAATGATCATGTTGGGTCGTGTGCCCTTCACCTTGCGACTGCGCCCGCTGGCCCAAGGCCCCTTCCAGACGGGTTTAGAGCTGGAGTTAGCGGTTTCAGGGGATAGAAGCCCTTGGAATCAAATGCTTGCCGGGATTGTGGAGCCGCTGGAGAGTCAGGGACTCGTGGCTACGCCATCTGGTTCCAAGGTCTTAGCCGCGATGAAGTGGCGGCAGCAGAATGGGCAGGTGGTGGGAGGTTGGCGTTGGACGCTTGCTGGTTCAAGCAGCCCCGAGCTGCTGCTGTTCCTTGGTCCAGAGCCACCTGCACCATTCATCCCTGTGCTGAGGCGGCCAGGCCTTGGGGGTTCAATGCAATTGCGTCTACGGCCTGCAGCTCTGGCGGAGCGGGGTTTGCTGCCACCCGAATTGCCGAAGCCTGTTCAACGGGCGAACCAGCTCAGCCTGACAGCAGCACCGTCTTTACCTGGTTCAGCCCTTAGCCAACTGACTGGGCAGCTTCAGCTGCAATCTCAGTAGTGGCCTCTGCGGCCTCCTGTTGCTGTCGTTCACGTTTTCGGCGCTCAGCAGCAACGGTTTCTGCAACTAATTCGACAGCCTGGGCCATCTTCTCGAGGTTGGTGGCGTAGAGGCTCAGGTCTTTGTCGAGTCGCTCGTTTAGCAGTCCAATGGCGCCGCCCAGGTCATGGGCATGGCTGCGCAGGGCGGAGGCATCCAAGGCGTCGGCTCCTTGAGCTTGCTCCAGCAGGCTTAGTAGACCTACGGCCATCAACCTTGAATAGTGGAAATCGGGACGGCGGATGCCAGCAAGGGCTGCTGCAAGAGGTTCGGGGGCGCCCGAACCCTTCTGTTCAATCCATTGCTTCACCTGTTCGACGCTGTGGGTGCCCATGGCAGCCATGGCGCCATCACGTTGCTGGCGCAACTTGTTGGCATCGAATCCAGAAGCGGAGCAAAGGGCTTGAAGCAGGGGCAGACGCTGAGCGTCAGGGCGATAGCCCCTAGCAAAACTGTCGAACACCTGAATCAGACCGCAGGCAAACAAAGCATCACTACGAAAGCCGGTTTGACGGCTAAGTAGGTGCAGCTCTACGAGGAGCTCATCCACCATGCGGCGGTAGAGCGGCGCGATCACGTGGGGGAAGACGCGATGAAACTCCCGCTTGCTGTCGGCAACGGTGAGGGCTGCACTCACGCTGAAATAGGCCAAGGGATGGTCGACCCTAGCCGCTCGCGCTCAGTAGGATCGACTCACCTGCGAATTCAGCTCCATGATCCCGATCGTGATTGAAGAGTCGGGCCGGGGTGAGCGCGCTTTTGATATCTACTCCCGGCTACTTCGGGAGCGCATCATCTTCTTGGGTGAACCGGTCACTTCTGAATCGGCGAACCGGGTTGTGGCTCAGTTGCTTTTTCTAGAGGCAGAGGATCCAGAGAAGGATATTTTTATGTATATCAATTCCCCGGGGGGATCTGTCTACGACGGTCTAGGAATTTTTGACACCATGCAGCACATCAAGCCAGATGTGCAAACAGTCTGCGTAGGACTTGCAGCTTCGATGGGTGCCTTTCTTTTGGGGGCTGGCACTAAGGGCAAGCGCAGCAGCCTCACCCATTCGCGGATCATGATCCACCAGCCCTTGGGTGGCGTCCGCGGTCAGGCCAGCGACATCCGCATTCAGGCTGACGAAATTCTCTACCTGAAGAAGAAGCTAAACCAGGAGCTAAGCGATCGCACCGGTCAACCGCTGCCCCGAATTGAGGAAGACACCGATCGCGATTTTTTCATGTCACCTGTTGAGGCAGTTCAGTACGGACTGATAGACAAGGTGATCGAAAAGCGACCGGTTCGTCCTGTTTGAGAGGGGCACTGACTGGTTTTTGCAGGCTAGATCTTATTTATAGGCGTGTTTAAAAGCAGAAGCGCAAACTCAGCTACACCTAATGCGCCATTGAGATTTTTCCCTCACTACTTTGTGGACAAGGCTGAGCCGGTTAATTGGATAATATTTTGAATATCTAGCTGCACTAGCCGCTGGCTAACGAAGTGCCCAAGAAATAAGCCAACGCGAGTGACGAGATTCTGATCAAATTAAAGCTATAGCTAATGCTTGATCAGCCGGCTAGCAATGGCGAATAGCGCTCCTTTTCTGGAATCGCCGTAAACTCGGCAACGATGGCGCGGAACTCTTCACCATCGAGGCTTTCTTTCTCGATCAACAACTCCACTACCCGATCCATGCAGGCACGGTGCTCGGCCACCAGCTTGACCGTGTCCTCATAGCAGCTGTGTACCATTTCACGCACGGCATCATCGATCTTGCTGGCAAGGCGATCGGAGCCATCGTTGCGAGTCATCAGGTCGCGGCCAAGGAACACCTCCTGATTGCCCGCTTCAAAGGAGACCTGACCTAGATCGCTCATGCCAAAACGCGTGACCATCTGGCGAGCAATCGAGGCAACCTGTTGGATATCACCACCTGCACCAGTAGTGACCTCTGCGTGACCGAAGACAACATCCTCTGCAGCCCGTCCACCGAGGGCCCCCATGATTCTTGCCTTTAGTTGGGCTCGGCTTACCAACATTTGCTCCTCGTCTGGGGAAAACCAAGTCAATCCCTGGGCCTGACCGCGTGGAATGAGTGTGACCTTCTGAACAGGGTCGTGGGCCTGCACCAAGGTGCCCACTAGGGCGTGACCAACTTCGTGATAGGCAATCAAGCGTTTGCTGCGGCCATCTGTGAGGGGTTTGCCCTCCATGCCGGCAATGATCCGATCTACGGCATCATCGATTTCGGCGAGTGAAGTTGCTTCTTTTCTACGTCGTGCCGTGAGGATTGCTGCTTCATTAAGTAGGTTAGCTAGATCGGCACCAGAGAATCCGGGAGTTCGGCGAGCAATCACCTCGAGACTTACATCGTCGGCCAATTTTTTGTCGCGACTATGCACCTTGAGCACAGAAAGCCTTCCTTTAATGTCTGGTACATCAACTTGAACCTGTCGATCAAAACGACCCGGGCGCAGCAGGGCTGAATCAAGCACATCGGCTCGGTTGGTTGCGGCAATAATAATGATGCCGCTATTACCTTCAAAGCCGTCCATTTCCGTAAGTAGCTGGTTGAGGGTTTGCTCCCTCTCATCGTTACCTCCGCCTACACCTGCGCCGCGTTGACGTCCAACTGCGTCAATTTCATCGATAAAAATTATGCAAGGTGTATTTTCCTTCGCCCTCTTGAATAAGTCACGAACTCGGCTAGCCCCCACGCCAACAAACATTTCAACGAATTCAGATCCTGATAGGGAGAAGAAGGGCACTCCAGCTTCTCCAGCAATTGCCTTGGCAAGAAGAGTTTTACCGGTGCCTGGAGGTCCTACGAGCAGCACACCTTTGGGGATCTTTGCCCCAACGGAAGTAAAGCGCTCGGGCGTTTTTAGGAAAGTAACAACTTCCTGAAGATCTTGCTTTGCCTCTTCAACCCCAGCTACGTCATCAAATTTGACACCTGTTTCAGCTTCCATTGCAAAGCGGGCTTTCGTTTTGCCGAATTGCATGGCTTGACCGGGTCCTCCTGGCATGCCATTACCTCGGCGTGAGAGGAAGACCAACGAGCCGATCAGTAGTAATGGAAAAAGCAGGTTGCCAAGCAATCCCAGCGCGGGCGGAGCGGTTTTGGGTGGATGGATATCGAAGCTGATGCCCTGCTCTTTCAGCTTATTAACCAGCTCTGGAGCAACGCCAGGCAGGTCGACGCGTAGACGCTGAACCCGATTGTCGAGGTCTGGATCCACTGCCTCAATAACTGCACTGCGGCCGCCGTCAAAAATATCGACTGCGGTCACCCGACCCGCATCGACGTAATCGAGGAAGCGGCCGTAGCTCATCCTCGCTACGGCCGCATTTCGAGGTGCGACTGTGGCTCCTTCTGGCTTGAACCGGGCTGAATCTCCATTGCCTAGCAACTGCCATCCGAAGAATGCGACCACTGCAAGAGGCAGTAGCCAGAGGGCAATCAGACGCCAGCGCTGGTTCATAGCGAGACCAATTTGCCCTAATCGTAACGGCGCCAGACCCTTACCCGAGCTCAGCTTTAGCTGGCTGTTGCTAAGGGCAACTCGTCATCCAAGACACCAGCTGTGTAGCTGCGGGAGCTTTGCAAAGCCTCGAGCTGGGTTGGTTCACAAGGGACTTCGACAAGCAAATCCCCGGCATCAATGGTGTCAACTAATTCCGGCCCACCGATGCTGTGGGTCCAGATCTTCACTACACTGCTTAGCGGGCACTGGAAGCTGAGCAGTTCGAAGGGAAATACCACTCGTTCTAGAAAGAATTCCTCGGGGCCGATGCAGCGCAGGATCACCATGCGATCACTTGTATTGCGATAACTGCAGGCCATTTGAGCCAAGATCAAAACTCAATTTGTTTACCCATAAAGCCATTTGATTGGTGTGGGTTTGGTGACGAATGCCACTGTTTTGATTTTTTACGGTTTTTTTTTAATTTTCCCCTCAGCTAATTTCAGTCACTCCTGGCCACTCAGAGGCTTCGCAAGGCAACGATTGGATCAAGGCGGGCAGCCCGGCGGGCGGGCACTACCCCGAAGAAAAGGCCGATCGAACCGGATAGCCCCACCGTGAACAACACAGTGGCCGCACCAATCGAGGCCGGTAGGGGCGTCAGAACGGCGACAACAGCAACTGTGCCAATGCCCACAGCACTGCCGATGACGCCGCCGAGGCTGGCCAGCACTAACGACTCCACTAGAAACTGCAGCAATACATCGCCACTTCGGGCACCGAGGGCTTTGCGCAATCCGATCTCCTCGGTGCGTTCACTTACCGATACCAGCATGATGTTCATGATGCCGATGCCGCCTACTAGTAGTGACACAGCACCAATGGCAGCAAGCATGAGGGTCAGACCACCAGTGATTGTGCTCACAATCGTGAGTGCATCTTTTTGGGAGCGGACGGCGAAATCGTCTTCTCTCAGGATCCGATGCCGCTGGCGTAGCAGGTTTGTGATCTGAAAGCTCGCGGCCCCGGTGCTCTGCTCGTCACGGGCTTCAACGCTGATGAAGTTAAGACTGACCCCGTAGGTGGGGTCGCGTCCTGAGAGCTTGCTCACCATGGCGCTAAGTGGAACGTAGGCGTTTTCGTCTTGGTTTTGTCCAAAAACTGCTCCCTTTGCTTCAAGAACGCCGATCACTTCAAACAGCTGGTCGCGTATACGAAGCTGGCGCCCCACTGGAGCCTTGCCTGGAAACATCTTTGTGCCCAGATCTGGTCCCACCACAGTGACATTGCGAGCGCCACTGAGATCGCTGGCGGTGAAGAAGCGCCCCTGGGCTATCTCAAATTGACGAACCGGTAGAAAGTTTGGGGTGACTCCGGAAATTGACGTTGTGCTGCTCAGGCCACCCGCCTGAACGACCTCACTTAGTGTGATCTGAGGTGCTACACGTTTGACGCTGGGTACCTGCTCGCTAATTGCTTCGGCATCTTCAAGCACAAGGTTTTTGGGAAAGTCGATGCCCTGGCGCCGGGTGTCGTTATTTCCAGGTACCACAAACAACACGTTGGCGCCGAGATTGCTTAGCTGCCCTTCGGCCAGGTTCTGGGCGCCACGCCCCACCCCCACCAAGGTGATCACGGAGGCATTGCCGATGACGATGCCGAGCATGGTCAGCAAACTGCGTAGCCGATTGGAGCGCAAAGTGCTCAGGGCCATGCCCACGGTTTCTGCCACGGGGAGCTTGGTTGGCATGGCTGTGGTGGCTGGTCTTAAACGATGGCGGATCTGTCGTCGGCGTTGTGGCTGCGGGCGCCGCAATGCACTTCACCGCGCTGCAGGTCCATGGTCACGATCTCCCCCTGACGCAAGCTAGCAATCGCGTTACTAACACCCACAATTGTCGGTAGGCCTGTGCGCTCTGCGATCAGGGCGGCATGGCTGTCGAGGCCACCGGCTTCAGTAATTAACCCTTTGGCCTTGCGGAGCGCCTCGACGTACTCGTCGCTGGTTTCATGCAACACCAGTATTTCGCCAGATTGGATTGCCGCAGCTGCCTCTGGACTGTCGACCAGTCGCACTCGACCACTAACAGATCCAGTTCCCACGCCTGTGCCCTTGGAAAGCACCGCGGAAACGATGCCCACCTTGATGAAGTCGGTGGATCCGCTGATCCCCGAGAGGGTGCCGGCGGTTTGAACAACAAGGTCGCCATCGCGAAGAAAGCCAAGCTCTCGTGCCATGCCCATCGCCAGGCTGAAGGTGCTGGTGGAGGAGGCCTGCTCTTCAACTACTAGGGGGCTGACGCCCCAGCAGAGCTGAAGCTGCCGGGCCACATTCACCTCGCTGGTGATCGCAAGAATTGGGGTGCTGGGGCGAAACTTGCTGACATTGCGAGCTGTGGAACCACCCTTAGTGAGTGGGAGAATTGCGGCTGCATTCAGCTGGCGCGCAATGCTGCTTACCGCCTGGCAGATGGCATTGGGGATAGTGGTTGCCATGTGGCTATCGAGTATCCGCTGGGGGTAATCCCGCTCGATGCGCTTAGCAATAGTGGCCATAATTGCAACCGCTTCCACTGGGAAATCGCCTACAGCGCTCTCATTCGAAAGCATTACGGCATCGGTGCCGTCAAGGATGGCGTTGGCTACGTCGCTCACCTCGGCCCTGGTGGGCCTGGGGCAGCTCACCATGGAATCGAGCATTTGGGTGGCAGTTATCACAGGGATGCCGAGGCTGTTGGCCTTGCGAATCAGCTCCTTCTGCAATAGGGGAACTTCTTCGGCGGGCATTTCAACGCCTAAGTCGCCTCGCGCAACCATTACTCCGTCGCAGAGAGGAAGGATGTCGTCGATCTGATCAATTGCCTCAAACTTTTCGATCTTTGCCACCACTGGGGTGTTGTGCCCATGGCTGCGGATCAGCTCGCGGATCTCGCGCATATCCGAGGGGTTGCGCACAAAGCTGAGTGCCACCCAATCAACCCCCTGCTTAAGCCCGAAGGCCAGATCGATGCGGTCTTTCTCTGTGAGGGCGCGGATGGAGAGCTGAACATCAGGGAAATTGACCCCTTTGTTGTTAGAGAGCACCCCACCAACTGTGACGGTGCAGAAAAGGGTTTGCTCGGGTTTGTCAACCCTGTCAACCACCATTTCCACCCGGCCGTCATCTAGCAGGATGCGACTGCCGAGCAACACCTCATCGGCCAGCCCTGCGTAGGTGACGGTGGCAATCTTTTGATTGCAGGCCACATCTCTAGAGGTGAGAGTGAACTGTTCGCCCTTGGCCAGGGTTATCGGTCCATCGGCAAAACGGCCCAAACGAATTTTGGGCCCCTGAAGATCTTGAAGGATGCCGAGCTCAATGCCCAGCTCCTTTGAAACCTGGCGAATCGTGGCGATACGAGCCGCATGCTCGCTGTGGTCGCCGTGGGAAAAATTGAGACGAAAAGTGGTGGCACCTGCTGCCACCAACTCGCGAAGTCGTTCAGCGGATTCAGTTGCAGGCCCGATGGTGGCCACGATCTTGGTGCGACGCATGAGATCGGGCCGGGACATGCATGCGCCAACAGACAATTGGAAACTACCATCCAGGCCTTCTATGAGATGCCGTAGGTGGATTTTCAGCTTTATCAAGAGCGCTCCCGTGCCACGGCCCGCTATCCAGATGTAGGCACTAACCCCATCTATCCCACCCTGGGGCTTTGCGGCGAGGCTGGCGAGGTGGCCGACAAGGTCAAGAAAGTTCTGCGCGATAGGCAGGGCAGCTTCTCGCCTGAAGTGATTGCAGAGCTGCAGCTGGAGCTTGGAGACGTGCTCTGGTACGTGGCCCAGCTCGCTACAGAACTCGGCCTAGAGCTAGAAAATATTGCTCAGGCCAATCTCGACAAATTGGCCAGCCGAGCCGCTCGTAACGTGATTGGAGGCAGTGGTGACATGCGGTGAGCAAGCAACTCGTTGAGCTTGGGCAACGGCATGAGCTCAGAAAGTGGCTGGGGCAGGTGCTTGGACTTTTAGTGATTGCGGCGCTGCTGCTGCCAGCCCCTGCCTGGGCGGCAGATCTGCAGGTATCTGAACTGAGCATTGAGCCCTGCCCCACCGAGGACATCGGCGCCCAGCCGGAATTGCGGCGCCCTGCTGGTGCTAGCTGCTATGCCTTGCGAGGCAGTGTGGTGAACTCCACTCGCAAACCCATTGTTGATACCGACGTCTTTGCCTTGATCGTTGATTCAAGTGGGGAGCCGGTGCTTCAAAACCGCACTCGGGTTGGTTCAATAGGTGATGTGCCACCGGGCACTTTCCCCTTTGCCCTTCGCCTATCGGTGCCGGCGGGCACCCCCGGGCCGCTCAGCTTTCGCAATGTCAAGGCCAGGGGATTCAGCGCCCCGGTTCGCAGCCGTGCCGGCGCCGACGACGAGCTCCTGCCCCTTGAACAGGCTTTGTCTGATCAATAACCAGCTCCTAGTACTGAAATACTCGCGCCTTCCAGAAGGCTTTGCAGTAGTTGCAGGGCAATGAAGGCCACGATCGCTGAAAGGTCGATGCCGCCTAAGGGCGGAATCAGGCCTCGAAAAGCATTCAGATATGGATCGGTGACCGAGCTCACTGTGGAGAGAACGGGATTGCCCCAGTCGAGATTGGGGAACCAGCTCAGCAACACCCTCACTAGCAACACCAGGGTGTAGATGCTGAGAGTCTGAGCTAGTACCTGCAGCAGAAAACTCAGGGCGTTCATGAAATTCTGTTATTGAGCTAATTCTAGGCAGCTTGCTTCCTGAGATCAGCCTCAGCCTTGATAGCGAAGGTGCGGTGGAACTTCTCGCTGAGGGTGAGCCAATAGGAGCGGCCCTCGCTTTGGCGTTTGCGTTCGATGAAGTTTTGGGCGAGGAGCTCCTTGATGTGTTCGTAGGTGCCGGAGCCACGCAAATCGACGAGGTCCGATTGCAAGATACGTTTTTTCAAGGCAATCGTGGCCAAGGTGCGCAGGGCAGCCGTGGATAGGTCCACAGGTAAAAGATTTTGAACTAAGTCGCCAAGCCCATCACGCAACTGCAGGCTGTAACGGTTTCCCTCCTGGCGCACTTCCAGGGCTGTATCCCGGTGGGCGTAGTCGGTAATCAAGGTGATCAAACCAAGCTCTGCCTCGTCTCGGCTAATCGCGGCGATCTCAGCCAGCTCAGCCAGGCTCATAGGCCTGCCTTTTAGGTAGAGGATCGCTTCCATCCGGGCCGGCAGGGATAGGGCCTGGATCGCATCAGCCGCTGCACCGCCCTGAATCAGCGACTTGCTTTGCATAGCCGCAGGTTACCCCAGCTTTTTGGGCTCATGCCATGGTCGGCAGGGGCTCTGAGCTGGGACCCAAAAACAGCTTGTACGCAGGGTTGGCTGATTCGTCCCAGTGCTGATAACCCAGGCCATCAAGAAACTTCTGCCAGGCTGGCCGGTCAGCGCGGGGTACCTGCACCCCGACCACGATCCGACCCACGTCAGCGCCGTGGTTGCGATAGTGAAAAATGCTGATATTCCAGTTGGCGTGCAAGGCGTTAACGAATGCCATCAGGGCTCCTGGTTTTTCTGGAAACTCGAAGCGATAGAGCAGCTCTTCGCCCTTCTCCAGAGCCTCGCCTGCGCTGGCGGGCAGGCGGCCACCCACCATGTGACGCAAGTGCAGCTTGGCCAGCTCGTTGTTGGAGAGGTCGAGGCAGGGGAAGCCGGCTTTCTGCACGTCGTTGATCAGTTGTTGCTCATCGGCCGTGCCACTGGTCTGTACTCCAACGAAAATGTGAGCAACCCGGGGATCTGCCAGTCGATAACTGAACTCACTGAGGCTGCGCTGGCCCAGCACGCCGCAAAAGCGCCGCAGGCTGCCGGTCTGTTCGGGGATCTCCACCGCCAGCATCGCTTCACGGTCTTCGCCGATCTCAGTGCGCTCGGCAACAAAGCGCAGCCGGTCGAAGTTCATGTTGGCGCCGCAGGCAACCGCCACCAAGGTTTGACTGTGTAAGCCCTGTTGCAAGACATCTCGCTTCATGCCCGCTATGGCCAGGGCTCCGGCTGGCTCAAGTATCGAGCGGGTGTCTTCGAACACGTCCTTGATGGCTGCACAGATGGCGTCGGTGTCGACTGTCACCATGCGATCCACTGTTTGCTTGGCCAATTCAAAGGTGAGCTCGCCGACGCGGCGCACCGCCACGCCATCGGCGAAGAGTCCCACTTGCTCCAGTTGCACCCGCTCACCGGCGGCTAGGGAGCGGGCCATGGCATCAGCATCTACCGGCTCAACGCCAACTATTTGCACTTGCGGCCAGAGGGTTTTGACGTAGGCGCCGATGCCTGCGATTAGACCGCCGCCACCTACAGCCACATAAATAACGTCTGGGGGCGAGGAGCATTGGCGCAGGATCTCCAGCCCGATCGTGCCCTGACCGGCGATCACATCGGGGTCGTCAAAGGGATGGATGAAGCTCAGCCCCCGCTCGAGGCCCAGACGCGTGGCCTCACCACAGGCGTCGTCGTAGTTGTCACCGTGCAGCACCACCTCAGCGCCACGGGCGGCCACCGCTTTCACCTTCATCTCAGGCGTGGTGACAGGCATCACAATTACGGCCCTGCAGCCCAATTTCTGGGCGGCTAGGGCCACTCCCTGGGCATGGTTGCCGGCGCTGGCCGCGATCACGCCCCGCTCCAATTCAGCAGGTGAGAGGCCCGCCATCTTGTTGTAGGCGCCTCGTAGCTTGAAACTGAATACTGGCTGTAGGTCTTCACGCTTCAG
Source organism: Cyanobacteriota bacterium (assembly GCA_027620015.1). Taxonomy (GTDB): domain Bacteria; phylum Cyanobacteriota; class Cyanobacteriia; order PCC-6307; family Cyanobiaceae; genus Cyanobium_A. The sequence continues at coordinate 28,236 of JAQCGH010000012.1, read as the reverse complement.
CAGCACGCGGTTATGTAGGCGCGCCGAAAGATTCGGCGCATGATCCAACGGCGACTCAATGGCCACTTCGTAGACCCGCGCCCGCAGGATCCGCTGCAGATAGCTCTCAAGTGCCTCGCTCATCCCACCAGTGTCGCAATTCGCACCCCTAGGCGGAAGCCAAGGCCTAGATTGGCCCTCACCTCAAGGGTTGTGCATGCATCTCAGCGAGCTGAGTCATCCGAATCAGCTGCACGGCCTGAGTACGGCGGAGCTTGAAGCCATTGCCCGCCAGATTCGTGAGCGCCATCTGGAGGTGGTGAGCACAATCGGCGGCCATCTGGGGCCTGGTTTGGGAGTTGTAGAGCTCACCCTCGCCCTCTATCAAACCCTTGATCTCGACCACGACAAAGTGGTGTGGGACGTAGGTCACCAGGCCTACCCACACAAGTTGATAACTGGTCGATACAGGAATTTCGACAGCCTGCGCCAGAAGAATGGGATAGCCGGCTACCTCAAACGCAGCGAGAGTCGCTTCGACCATTTCGGTGCCGGCCACGCCAGTACCTCTATCTCGGCCGCACTGGGCATGGCCCTGGCCAGGGATCGCCGCGGTGAAGACTTTAAATGTGTCGCAGTGATTGGCGACGGCGCCCTCACAGGTGGCATGGCCCTAGAGGCGATCAATCACGCCGGCCATCTGCCGAAAACAAGGCTGGTGGTGGTTTTAAACGACAACGACATGTCGATCAGCCCCCCGGTTGGGGCCCTTTCTACTTACCTCAACCGCATGCGGCTGAGCCCACCGCTGCAATTCCTGCAGGGCAATGCCGAGGAGGCGATCAAGCACCTGCCCTTCCTACATGGTGAGTTGCCAAATGAGCTAAAGACTCTCAAAGAGAGCATGAAGCGTTTGGCGGTGCCAAAGGTAGGTGCGGTGTTTGAGGAGCTGGGCTTTACCTACATCGGACCGATTGATGGTCACGATATTGCCGGGATGATTCGCACCTTTGAGCAGGCCCATCGCACCGAGGGGCCTGTGCTCGTGCATGTGATCACCACTAAGGGCAAAGGCTATGCATATGCAGAGGCCGATCAAGTTGGCTATCACGCCCAGAGTGCCTTCGATCTGGGCACAGGCAAGGCTTATCCCTCGAGCAAACCGAAACCACCCAGCTACAGCAAGGTCTTTGGCCAGACGCTTGTCAAACTCTGTGAGCAGGATCCAACGGTGGTGGGCATCACTGCCGCTATGGCTACGGGCACGGGCCTCGACCTGCTTGAGAAGGCTCTTCCAGCCCAGTATTTCGATGTGGGCATTGCTGAGCAGCACGCCGTTACGATGGCGGCTGGCATGGCTTGCGAGGGCCTCAAGCCCGTAGTTGCTATCTACAGCACCTTTCTGCAGCGTGCTTACGACCAGCTGATTCACGACGTAGGCATCCAGAAACTGCCCGTCACTTTTGTGATGGATCGGGCTGGCATCGTTGGGGCAGATGGCCCTACCCACCAGGGTCAGTACGACATCAGCTATTTCCGTGCTGTTCCAAATTTCACGGTGATGGCTCCGAAGGACGAAGCTGAGCTTCAGCGCATGCTGGTGACCTCAATTCACCACAATGGACCGTGCGCCCTGCGCATTCCCCGCGGCGAAGGCGAGGGCGTTCCTCTGGCTGAAGAAGGTTTTGAACCCTTAGAGATTGGCAGGGGAGAGCTACTCACCGATGGCGACGACCTACTGATCGTGGCCTATGGCGCGATGGTGGCCCCGGCGATGGCTACTGCCGGACTGCTGCAGGAAAAAGGTCTTAGGGCTGCGGTTATTAATGCCCGCTTCCTTCGGCCCCTAGATGAAGCCCTGATCCTCCCTATGGCAAAGCGCATCGGCAAGGTTGTAACCATGGAAGAAGGCTCCCTCGCGGGTGGCTTCGGCGCTGCAGTGGTGGAAACACTCGGCGACCACGATGTGCTGGTGTCCGTGTTGCGCATCGGCATTGCTGATGTGCTCATAGACCATGCCAGCCCGGAGCAGAGCAAGCAGAGCCTCGGTCTCACCCCGCCGCAGATGGCGGAGCGCATAATTGCTCGTTTCGCTTCTCCCCTTCAGAACAGTCTGCCTGCTACGGCTTCGCCTGTTGCCGTCTGAACCGGAGCCCTACGACTGCGAGGTGCTTGTGGTTGGGTCTGGCCCTTCGGGTGCTGAGCTTGCCCGCATACTTGCCCAGGCTGGAGTTGATGTGCTGCTGGTCGACAGGCTGAAGCAGCTGGGTCAAGCGGCTTTTAGTAGTGCGGCTCTGCCGCTTGAGGCACTCGATCGGTTTGGCATTCCCGCCCAAGTAGTGGCGGCCCGCTGGAGTGGCTGGCAGCTTGTCGGACCTGGGGAGCAGCGGCGTCTTTGGAGCGCGGAGCAACCTCTCGGTGCCGTGCTTGATTTCGGCGCTCTGCGGCATTGGCTAGCTGGTCAGGCCCAAGTCTGGGGCGCCCGCCTGCAGCTCGGCATTACGGCCCTTGGCTGGCATCAAGATGGCGCAGGCGTTTGCACCGTGGTTCGTAATGGCTCGGGTGGTCGTCGGCTGCTTCGCAGCCGTTGGGTGGTTGATGCAAGTGGAGAGTGCCGCGCCCTTATTGGCGAAGCGGCCTCGCCGGCAGATCCGCTGGTGGCTGGCCTGGGGGTGGAGTGGTTGCTGCAGGTAGATACTGAGCAGCAGCGCCTCTGGGGCGATCAGCTCAGCTTTTTCCTCGGCAGCGATTGGGTGCGTCAGGGTTATGGCTGGGTATTTCCCATGTCACATGGACAGCTCAAGGTCGGAGTTTGCCGCTTGGCCGACCCCAGCAAGGCCCAGCCAGCGTTGGCCCTGCAGCTGCGAGCCTTAATTGATCGCTGTGGCCTTGGCCGAGCCGAGGTCCTCGATCGCCACGGTGGCCGTATTCGCAGCACGGTGCGGCGGCGTGAACAACACAGGGTGGGCAGGCTGATCGGCCTGGGTGATGCGGTGAGCACGGCTAACCTGCTGGGTGGCGAGGGCATTCGCCACGCCTTAGCCAGCGCCAGGGTCCTGGCACCGCTGCTGCTGCAGGCCTTGGCCAAGCCAGCAAGCTCTTCCAGCCTGGACCTATACCCAAGCCTGTTGCGGCGGGAGCTGGGCTGGCGCTGGATCCTGAGTGGCCGCCTGGCTAGGCGTACCTGGCTAGGCCTCTCTGATGCCAGGGCAGATGCGCGCTTGGAGCGCCTGCTAGCGGGCTTGCAAACCCGGCGAGCGGAGGATCTCTCCGCTCTCTTGTTTGACTACCGCTTTGAGCGTTATGGGCTTAAAGCGTTGCCTTACTTATGGGGTTGGAGCTAAAACCTGAGTATTGAAATCAGGCTTTTAGACAACACCACGTGAGGCTAATCCAAGAATGGCGCCCATACCAAGGATGTGGCCGAGGCTCAATGTGCCGAGCATGGCGCCGTGACCGAAGCCTCCAAAAAGACTTGAGCTAGGTAATTTTAGGCCAACGTTTTGGTGTTTGATCGTGGCCTTCCCCACAGCGATGGCGATCACGTTGCAGACAATCATCACCAACGCCACCTTGGGTGACCAGGTGATGGTGGCTGGGGCAAGGGCAAGGAAAGGAGTGATCATGGAGCAGGTACCAACGACCTATCTTCCGGGCAGGACAGCCCATGGATCAGTCGGCTTAAGACTTGTTCATTGGCTGCTGCCTCAGCCGGGTGACTAGGCCATCACGTTTGAGCCTTCCAATGGATTCATTGATTCGGGTTTCCAGGTATTCGCTGAGGCCTGTTGCCAGGAAAAATGCCTGGGATTGGGGGCTGAGGTTTCGCAGCACTAGCCCGTAGCGCTTTTTGGCAGTTGTTTCAGCAGAAAGTCGAGCTGTATGTCGTCGGCGAACACTGCATCAACGGCATCTGACGCAAGCATCCCGTTGGCATCAACAACCTGATTCAGATCGCGCAGCCGAATCGGCGGCTGCAGGCCAGTGTTATTGAGCTTTTGCAAAAGGTCTTGGCTAACGCTGCCAGGCCGCACGGCTACCCGCTGGCCGGCAAGATCGTTGAGGTTGCGGATGTTGCGGCCATGCCGCTCCAGCTCCCCCGCTCTCGGTAAGTGCAGGGTTGGGAGCCATCCGCTACGAGACTCTTAATATCGCTTCAGCCTTGCTGGGCCCGGCGGCCAGGCTCACGGCGATGGCCAGGGTCCAGAGCATCAGGAGTGGGATCGTTGTGCCGTGATGACGGCGCCGATGCCGCTGAAGCCAAGCACCACAAGTAGGTTTGAAATCGTGAGCAGCGATTCAGCGCCCCCGTGCAGTGCATCCACATTGGCCAGCTGCTCGCCATAACGCAGTTGGGCCACGATGGCTGCAGCAATAGTGACGGCTACAAACACCAGGGTGAATTGAAAACCCCGAAGGGCCAACTTAGGAAACCCCTCAATCCTTCCAGCCCACCAAAGGAAGGCAAGATAAGGGAGTAGCGAAATAACAAAAAGTGGCGTTGGGTCGATGGCGGCTAACCAGCCGAGAGGGCCGCTCATGGGGCCTCCTGCCTTTGCTGGCGCAGCAGGTTCCAGGCTGCTAAGGCCAGGCTGGCGTTGCCAATGGTGGTGAGGCACGCCTGAAATACCACCAGACCCTGCAGGTTTGGACTGTTGTCAAATAGGTGCCATGTGCAGGCAGCCATAGCGCTTACCAAGGCGGGCAACATTGCCAGGCTCAACCATCGCCAACCACCCTCCTGGCGTGCCACACCCAGTCGCTGGACGGCCATCATCGCCACAACCCACTCGATCACCGAGGTGACGTGAATCCACCAGGTGGGCAGGGAAAGGGCATGCATTGACTGATCTTGGCAGGGTGAGAAGCTGTGCGTCTGATACCTGGTTCAGGTGCGTGTGATCAGGCCGGCGAAGACGGATCAGTCAGCGCAACGGCTTTTGCTTTGCGGCTATTACGGGGAGCACAACCTCGGCGATGACGCTCTCCTCGAGGTGTTGTTGGCCCAGTTGCCAGGAGGGTTTCAGGCCACGGTTACTGCCCATGATGGTGCCCTGGTTCGGGAGCGCTTTGGGGTTGAAACGGTCCCTCGTCGCAGTTTGCCACTGGTGCTTAAGGCGCTGCGGCACTGTGGGGCCCTTGTGCTTGGTGGTGGCAGCCTGCTGCAGGATTCCACCAGTTTCAAAAGCCTGATCTATTACGCCACGCTGATAGCAGCCGCCCGCTTGCAGGGCAAGCCTGTGCTGTTTTGGGGCCAGGGACTGGGGCCCCTTAGGCGAAGGCGCAGCCGATTGTTAGTGGGTCGCCTGCTGCGCTTTGCTACGGCCGTGAGTTGGCGTGATCCAGAGTCGGCGACCCTTGCCAGAAGCCTGGGTCGTGAAGGGGCTGTAGGCAGCGATCCCGTTTGGGGTATGGCGCCCCAGCAATGGCGCGGTCTGGGGGGGCCGTTGGTGCTTTGCTTCCGTCCTACTCAACAGTTGCAGGGGTCAGCCTGGAGGCCCTATTTGGCAGCAATTGATCAGTTAGCGGCCAGACATGATCGGGAGGTGATCTGGCTGCCTTTCCACGCCAATCAAGATCGGGGCTTGCTAATCGAGCTATGCCAGGCGGGGCTTATGCCGACTGGCCTGGCTGCTCGCAGCCGTGAAGTGCTTGCTGATAAGCCGCGGGAAGCGATGGCTGTTTTCTCTAGCGCCGGTTTAGTGGTGGCAATGCGCCTGCACGGTTTAATTCTGGCGGCACTCTCCGGTGCCCCCTGCGCTGCCATCAGCTACGACCCCAAGGTGGCTGCAGCAGCTGCCGCCTTTGATTGCCCTTGCCAGAGTCTCGATAGTGAACCTGGTTTGAACCTTGAGGAAACTTGGACAGCAGTGCTGGATTCGCCCCAGCCAGCAGGCTGCCTGAAAGTGCTAAGACAGCACACGGAGGTGCACCGCCAGCTACTGGCTCCCCTATTCAAGCCTGCTTGTAGAAGCTGACATTTTCATGGAGTACAAAACAAATCCGAATATGGCCCTAAGATTCAATTAGATGTGTCTAAAAGGTGTTTATCACCGTCTCCGGCCAGAAGGGTGGAGTAGCAAAAACCTGCACTTCCATCCATCTCGCAAGTGTTTGGGCGCAGAGGGGGCGAACGGTGTGCGTGGTGGATGCTGATCGCAATCGCTCTGCCCTTGCTTACGGAATCCGCGGAAACCTGCCTTTCACCGTGGTTCCGGTTGAAGCAGCAGCAAAGGCCACGCGCCACGCTGAAATTGTGATCACCGATGGCCAGGCCAGCAGCGATGAGGAGGAGCTAAGACATCTTGCTGTGGGATCTGATTTGGTGCTTCTGCCGACGGCCCCAAAGGCTCGTTCTGTAGAGCTCACTGTCGAGCTAGCCCAGTTGCTCTGCCGCGTTGGCGTGCCCCATGCGGTGTTGATGGCCAAAGTCGACCTGCGACAGCCTCGGGCAATTGTTGATGCTCGCCAGGCCCTGCAATCCTTCGGCCTGCAGGTTCTCTCAGCTGAAGTCCCGCTGCTGAGTGCCTTTGACAAGGCCGAGACCCAGGGCCTGCCCGTGTCGCTTGCTTGTGACGACCGGGGACGCGCCGATCCCCGTCGCATGGTCGGTTGGTCGGCCTATCAATCCGTAGCCCAGGAGATCGAATGCCTGATTTCGAAGCCCTTGTCCGTCGTCAGCAGGATGCCCAGTCCTCTCCGGCTCAGCGCCTGAGTTTGGCGGAGCCAAACGCGGCTTCCGAGGCCATGGGTGCTCCGCTCGGGTTGCTTGCCTTTGCAGGCGGCCTTGTAGGCGCGCTTATTGGCACCGTCGGATTTCAGCTGGCTAGCTCCATGGGCTGGCTCAGCTTCTGAGTGGAGCAGCGCCAGTGGTTAGCTCGCTTGGAAACGGCTTATAACCGTGTCGCTTGGAGTGACCTACTGGCTGACCTGGAGTGCCCTCAGAGTGGTAAGCACTTCGGCGCTATGTCCGCTGGGATGAACCGCGACCCATGTTGAGCGCAAAATGCCGGAGGGATCGATCAGAAAGGTGTGGCGCTGAGAGAAGGGAGCAATCCAGCTTCCGTAGGCGCGGCTCACAGTTCCTGCTGGATCAGAGAGCAATGGAAATGCAAGACCCTCGCTACTACAAAAATCCGCGTGGGATTCGGCATCGTCGGCACTAACCCCAACTACGGATGCATTGGCGGCGCGGAAGCTGTCTAGTTCCTTTTGAAAACCACGAGCCTCGAGGGTGCAGCCGCCGGTGAAATCACGTGGATAGAAGTAGAGCACCAGCCATTTGCCCTGGAAATCGGCCAAATTCAACCGTGTAGGTACTACTTCACCATCGGCAGCTGGGGTAATACCAGCTAAATCGAAAGAAGGGGCGGGTTGATTTATGTCTGGGAGGGTGCCACCCAAAGCAAAAGCCCGCCGGCTATTAGCTAAAAGGCTTGTTACACCAGCTGTTGCGGGTAGAAGAGCAGCTATGCCCTGCAAAATTGCCCGACGGCGCATCGCAGGCTCAGATTTTGGCGAGATTCACACCCAACTCTTTGGCGTATGCGCCCAAGCCTTTCTTTTGGATGGTTTTTAGAGCGCGTGTTGAGACTCGCAACTTGATAAAACGGTTGCCTTCGGCCCACCACAGACGGCGCTCTTGCAGATTCACCTGCTGAAGTTTTTTAGTGCGGACGTGAGAGTGGGAGACGGCCATGCCGTTGTTGGCGCGCTTGCCTGTGAGCTGGCAGACCCGGGACATGACCGATTTCCAAATGACTTAAGGCCTTAGACCTTAATAAACATCCTACCAAAGGGCAGATCCTGACCCCATTGGTTGTGTCGCTGGTTGCCGAAGGAAGTCAGAGCCCACGCTCCATCAACTTGCCCATCAAATCGGCGCTGCGCTGCTGGAAGCCGGCAAGTTCGTTTGGCTCTAGACCGCCCACTGCTAAGCGCGCCAATTCATATACGTGGCGGCCAAGATCATCTGCCAGTTGCTGGCTGGGTGAACTGACGCCACTGCCACTGGTTGTGATCACCGAACCCGCAGAAAGTTTGAGCAGGCCCTCCACCAGCTTGTGTTTGCGGTTCACCAGCAGCACGTGATGGTCGGGCAAACCAGGTAGGCGCTGCTCCATCAGGGCGCCCATGTCGTTGAGGCGGCGCATCTGCTCAGGCAGCAGGATCAAGGCGGCGGGGGCGTTGTCACCCTTTAGGGCCTGCACCTGGATGGTCACTTTGTTGTTGGCCAGAGCACCTTTAAATAAATCGCGCAGCTTTTCGGAATTGTCCTTGCCGTCTGCGTCGCTGATCTCGCTTTCTTTCTCCTGCAAAGATTCGTCCAGCTCGCTGTCGACTCGCTGAAATTTCAGTTCCTCGTGGCGGTATTCGAGCCAGGGAATGAATTGGGTGTCGATGAAGGTGTCGGCTAGCAGTACCTCGGCTCCCTGGCTCTTCCAGAGAGCTAATGCCCCGGCCTGGCCGGCCTCATCGGTGCAATAAAGAATTCGCTTGTCAATGGCGGCATCCAGACGGGTGCGGTAGCCAGCCAAAGTCGTGTAGGCCTTGCCGTTTTCACCGGGGATGGGGTCGACGTTCTCGCCGTCAGTTGACTCCTGCGCCATGGCTGACGCAGTGGTGCCGAAAAGCACCAGATCGGCCACTTGGTCTGCGAATTTTTCATCCTCCATAGCGCCGATCTTGATGAACGGAGCCAGCGACTCCCAACTTTCGGCGTAGCGCTTGGGATCTGTCTTAAGGAGCTCCTTCAGCCTATCGCCAACCTTTTTGGCCACAAAGCCGCCGATCGAGCGCACCCGCCGGTCGGTTTGCAGGGCTGATCGGCTCACATTCAAGGGAATGTCAGGCGAATCAATCACCCCGCGCAAGGGCAGGAGGTAGCGGGGCACTACCTCCTTAATCGAGTCGCTTACAAACACGTTGTTGCAATAGAGTTTGATCTCGCCCTTCTCCCAGTCAGCCCTTCCGCTGGATTTTGGGAAAAACAGGATGCCCTGCAGGTTGTAGGGGTAGTCGGTGTTGAGGTGCACCCACAGGAGGGGATCTCCCTGGAAGGGATATAGGTAGCGATAAAGCTCGATGTAGTCGTTGTCCGTGAGATCTCTAGGGCTCTTGCGCCAGGGTGCCTCGCGTTTATTGATGGTTTCGCCTTCCAGCTGCACTTCTACCGGCAGGAAGTCGCAGTAGGTGGTTATCAGGGTGCGGATGCGCGCTGGCTCGATGTATTCGAGCTCCTCCTCCATCAGGTGAAGTACCACGTCAGTGCCGGGCTCGCTTCGCTCGGCTTGTTCCAAGGTGAAGTTTGGGGAGCCATCACAGCTCCAGCGCACCGCCTCAGCGCCAGTACTTGCTGAGAGGGTGATCAGCTCCACCTGCTTGGCCACCATGAAGCTCGAGTAGAAACCGAGACCGAAGTGGCCGATAATCGCGTCGCTTTCCTGCTTGTATTTCTCCAGGAAGTCTTCGGCACTCGAAAATGCCACCTGGTTGATGTATTGCTTCACTTCGTCGACATTCATGCCGATGCCGTTGTCGGAGATGGTGAGGGTTTTCGCCTCGCGGTCGATGCGGATCGAAATTCTGGCTTCAGGTCCTTCGCTGCAGTCGCCAGCCATGGCTGCCATGCGTCGCTTGCTGATCGCGTCCACGCCATTGCTCACCAGTTCCCGCAGAAACACCTCATGGCCGCTGTAGACGGCCTTCTTGATGATCGGAAAGATGTTTTCAGTGTGGATCTGAATCTGGCCCTGTTCCAGCACCGTCATGGCAACCGTTTTGTCGTTGGGCCAAACCTTACGGAGCCTGGGCCTTCCGGCTCAATGGCTCTGAGGGAGGGGTCCCCGAACCCAGCGCTGGCTAAGTCTCGGCTGAGCTGGCCAATTGGGTGCTCAGCTGGCTTGCTGTAGCTCGGGCTTTTCTTCTGGAAGGATGGCCCCTTGCACCGGGCAGACCTGCAGGCAGATTCCGCAATCGATGCAGGTGTCGAAATCGATCCAATAAAAGTTTGTGCCCTTGGTGTTGGCACCTTGGCCGGGGTTGATGCAAGCAACTGGGCAGGCATCCACGCAATCGGCTACGCCCTCGCAGACGTTAGTGACGATCGTGTGAGCCATAAATGACCTTAGGAAGAGATCCAGAGAGTACGGCCGCAGCCGCGGGCTTGGCCGAGGGACTCAGCTTCTGTCTGGTTAGCGCAGGCCCCGCTGAGAAGTTCGGCGCAGATACCAGCCTGGTGCAGGGCCTCCAGCTGATCGAGGGCTTCGCCTAGCTGCTGGGGTGAGCCATAGGTCACCAGCACCGGAGAATGGCTCTCTAAGGGATGCGCCAACAGCTCCCGCACCGCTCCAATATCGAAGCCAAATCCCACTCCCGCCGCCTCGCTTGGCTCTGGGCAAAAGCGACCCACTAGGGCGTCGTAACGACCACCGCTGGCGATCTCGACCGGCACCTCCTGCCCCTGGCATACCAGCTTCAGCACAAGACCGTCATAAAGAGCGAAGTGGGGCTGGAAGCTCGGGTCTAGCTGCAACTGCACTCCAAGGCGCTTAGCTGCTGGCGCAACCGCTGCCAGGATCTCGCCAAGCTCCGCTATTAGGGCTACTGGGCCCAGCCATTGCTCAAGTTGATACAGCACTTGCTCCGGATCTCCGCGTAGTCGCATCAGATTGCACAGTCGCATCCGATCAGAATCTGGCAAAGCCAGTTGGGCCAAAGCCAGGGGGTCGAAGCTTGTTAAGGCTGCGCGGGCAGGGTGCTGCTGCTGCTCGGGCAGCTGGCGTAGCAGGGCGCTGAGCAGCCCGTTGTGACCCACTAGCAATCTGGGCTGGTGATGGGTTTGAAATCCAAGTTTTCCTACGGCGGCAAGCAACAGGCGCATCAGCTCCACATCCGCGGCGGCGCTTTTGGCCCCGAGCAGCTCTACGCCGCTCTGCAACTGTTCGTGGAGTCGTTGCGAGCCACCCTCAGCCATGGAGCTCCGGAAGGTGCTGCCCATGGCCCAGAGTCTCAGGGGACGGGGCCGCTCGGCTAGGCGTGTACTGGCGGCGCGGGCGATCGATGCGGTCAGCTCCGGACGCAGTCCTAGGGGCTCATCGCTTGCCAGCCTCACTAACTCGCGGCCGTCGATGCCACCACCTGCCTCAAGGGTGTCTAGCCGCTCAAAGCTTGGCGGCGCCACCTCCTGGTACCCCCAGAGTCGATAAACCGCGGCGAGTTGATCGGCGATGCGCCGGTTTCCCTCAACTTCACGAGGGTTGAGATCCCGAACGCCAGCGGCAGGTTGTAAGGCCATTGGGGCGTTGTAAGGGAAAGGGTGGGTGGGCTGATCCTATGGATCCAATTAGGGGGAGTCGAGCTCAGGGGCTCCATAGCTACTGCCGGCCAGGGGGCAGCAAGCCGCTAGTCCCTCGATCAGGGCTGGTTGCAGGCTTGCTCCGCAGGCCAGAATCCGCCCTGAATTGATCGCAAAGGCTGAGCCGTCGTAGGCGCTCACCACACCGCCGGCTTGCTCCACTAAAACCACCCCTGCGGCTAGATCCCAGGGCGATAGGCCCCGCTCCCAAATGCCATCGAGCTTTCCGGCAGCTACGAATGCCAAATCCAGAGCCACTGAGCCCCCCCGTCGCACGCCCTGGCTGCGGTGTGTGAACCAGGCGAATTCCGCGTAGTTGTTGTCGAGCCGCGTGCGGCGGTCGTAGGCAAAGCCTGTCACTAAAAGTGCCTGCTCGAGCTTGGGGCAGCCACTAACGGTCAACCTGCTGTTATTGCACCAGGAGCCCAAGCCTGGCGCGGCCCAGTAGAGCTGCTCCAGCCCTGGGGCTGCCAGTGCACCGAGTAGGGGCTGCCCTCGCCAGCACAACCCCACCGAGGTGCCAAACAGCGGATAGCTGTGGGCGTAATTGGTGGTGCCATCTAGAGGATCAACGCACCACTCGAGATCACCCGGCATGGGTCGGCGTCCGCTCTCCTCGGCAAGAACGCCAATATGCGGTGTTTCTGCCTCAAGCAGCGCAAGCACCGCTGCCTCAGCGGCATGGTCTGCTTCGGTGACCAAATCACCGGAGCGCCCCTTTTCGCGCACCTGCCTCAAGCTGCCAAAGTGCTGGCGCAGTTGCTCTCCTCCAACCTCTGCAGCACGGCGCGCCACAGCTGTTAAATATTCAATCTCTCCGCTGCTTAGCCCCGATTGCTTATATGCAGCGCTGCTTGTTGCTTTCATTCCCCTTCCAGGGGCAGGGCGCCTCGCACTTTGCCGCGGCCGAAGTGTTGTCCAAACTGCAGTTCATAGACCTCGTCTTCGTCCTGCGTCTCCACCTCTAAGGGGCCGATGGCGCGGGCTACACAAAGAAGTCCATAGCCACGCTCACGTAGTTCCCTCGAAAGACCTAGGGCTTCGCGCTGATCGATTTCGCCGCTGATCACCCGCACGGCGCAGGCGGTGCAGCATCCATTGCGGCAACTAAAAGGTAGCGGATCTCCCTGCTGCTCAAAGCTGCGCAGGATGTATTCCCCTTCGGGGACCTCGTGGCGAATCAATTGCCCGTTTTGACGCAAATGAACCGTGATTGGATGGGTGCGAGTCATGCTGCTACATTGCCATCTGGTTGCCCCATTTTGCCCCTGGAGAAGTGGCCGAGTGGTCGAAGGCGCAGCACTGGAAATGCTGTATAGGGGCAACTCTATCGAGGGTTCGAATCCCTCCTTCTCCGTTATAAAGCCGGCCTTGCGGCCGGCTTTTTTGTGGACTAATTTTAATTGAATAGTTGCAAGCAATTTGTCAGCTTTACTTAGCAATTAATTAGCCAAAACGCCCGCTAACATAATCCCGGGTTGTCTCCTGGACGGGAGCATTAAATATTCGTTCGGTGTTGTTAAATTCCACCAGATACCCCACTTTGCCAGTGCCGCCTTCTACGGCCTCCGCATTAAAGAAGGCCGTTTGATCAGATACTCTCACGGCCTGCTGCATGTTGTGGGTCACAATGATGATTGTGTAGCTGCGCTTTAGTTCATGCATCGTTTCTTCAATCTTTAGCGTGGAGATTGGATCAAGCGCGGAGCATGGCTCATCCATCAAGATTACTTCTGGCTCAGTTGCGATCGCCCTGGCAATGCAGAGGCGCTGCTGCTGCCCACCTGATAAGGCAAAGCCACTCTCCCGCAATTTGTCCTTGCATTCATCCCATACAGCTGCCTTACGCAAGGAACGTTCTACCAGCTCATCCATATCACCCTTAAACCCGTTAATCCGTGCGCCGAAGGCGATGTTTTCGTAGATCGATTTTGGGAAGGGATTGGGTTTTTGAAACACCATGCCGATGCGTCTTCGCACTTCTACAGGATCCACCTTTGGGTCGTAGAGGTCATGACCGTCAAATACTATCCGGCCCTTGAGTTGGCAACCTGGAATCAGGTCATTCATCCTATTTAGACCACGCAATACTGTCGATTTGCCACAACCGGAGGGACCAATAAAGGCGGTTACTTTGCCACGCGGTATATCCATAAATACATTCTTTACAGCCTCAAACTTTCCATAAGAGATGGTCACATTCTGCAAAGACATGCACGTATCCTGCACGGCTGAGTCGACGGAATTCTTTGAAGGGAGGCTGCTTGTCATGGTTCTGTAGAAGATTGATAAAGTTAAAGAATTGACTTACTGGTTTAGACCCTCGCCAATCTGCTTATCCAGCGTGCCAACAGGTTGGCAGCTAGGATCATTAAAACCAAAATAAAAGAGGCTGCCCATGCGAGTTCGTTCTGGGCCTCATAAGGCATGATCGCGAAGTTAAAGATCAACACCGACATAGTTGCGATTGGACTTAACACGTCCTCTTGCCAGAAGGGTGAGAAGAGCGCCGTAAATATCAAGGGAGCCGTTTCACCGGCGGCTCGGGCAATTGCTAGCACTACGCCAGTTGCTATCGGAGTGAAGGCCGATGGCAAGGTGATCCTAGTAACGGTTACAAACTTCGAAGCACCAACTCCGTAAGCACCCCAACGCAGTTCCTGAGGCACTAGTTTTAGCCCTTCTTCTGTAGTCTTGATTACAGTCGGTAGCATCAACACCGCAAGCGCGATGCCCCCTGCCACGGCGCTGTAGCTCTGGTCGAAGAATATCCGAGTTGTTACGACTATTCCATAAACGAATACGCCGCTTATAATCGACGGCACCCCTGCCAAAATGTCATTACCGAAGCTAACAAACTTAGCGAACCATCCTTTGCTTGAGTATTCGCTGAGGTAGATACCCCCTCCCACTCCCACCGGGATAGCGATTAGCGTGGCGATCATGGTCACTAAAATTGTGCCAATGATGGCGTTGCCGATACCTCCTTCATCCAATCCTGGAGGCGGAGGAATTTGAGTAAACAAGTTCACACTGATCAGGCGACCTCCTTGCATTAATACGTGGAATAGAACAAGCAGCAGAGGCAGCACTGCTATGGCAGCAAATATGCCAGCGATACTGGTAAAAAGAAGATTAAGTCGGTTGCGCCGCAGGTTTGGATCGAAGTGCAGAGGCCTCCGCTCAAACAGGGTTGTGTTGTCGTAGGTGATTAATGATTGCTTACCCATGGTGATCAGTAGCGCAGGCTTAGACGTCGAACAATCAACTGAGCACCGACATTTACCATAAATGTCAGCAACATTAGAATTAACGCTGCATACATAAGAGCTGATACTTGAATACCATCTGCCTCGCCGAATTGGTTGGCGAGCATCGAGGCAATTGTATTTGCCGGGGCAAGTAGTGAAAGATCAAAATTGAGGGCGTTGCCGATAATCATGGTGACCGCCATGGTTTCCCCCATAGCCCTTCCCAGCGCAAGCATCACCCCACCGGTAATGGCCGAAATCGCTGCCGGCACTATCACGCTAAAAATCGCACCCCAGCGGGTAGTGCCCACTGCGTAGGCACCTTGGCGCAGCTCCATCGGTACTTGATTAAGGGCATCTCGAGAAATGGACGTGATAATTGGCAGAATCATCACCACCAGAATCAGAACGGCCGGAGCCATTCCAGGCCCCTGTGGCACGGTGTTAAAAAAGGGATTCCAACCCAAAAGGATGTGCAGCAGGTTCAGCGCAGGGCGGATAGCAGGCTCCATCACAAAGATGGCCCAAAGTCCGAGCACTACGGAAGGGATGGCAGCAAGTAGTTCCACCATTAAGCCAATCGCCTCCCGCATGGAGTTTGGGATCAGGTCTTCGGTGATAAAGATTGCCGTTCCCACTCCCAAAGGGACGGCAATTGCGATCGCCAGAAGTGAGCTCACCAATGTGCCGTAAATCGCAACCAAGGCGCCGTATTGCTCGTTGATCGGATCCCAGCTGGAGGTGATGAGGAAGTTGACCCCAAAGCTTGAAATTGCCTCACGGGCCCCTTGAAACACGGTGAGGAATATGCCCAGCAATACGATTGCTACGGCTGAGGCAAGCAGCAGGGTCAGCTGCTTAAAGCCAAGATCAATGAGTTTTTCCGAGGCTGGACGGCGACGCAAGGTGAAGGCGTCAGCTTCTATAAGCTGATTGGAATTCATAGGGCCTGAGACCACTTGGCTGGAGTCCTTCGGCATGGCATGGGATGGTTCTGCATCGGTCAGCGCTGAGCGGCCGATCCAAGCTGAATCTACGGAGGGCACCACTTGCTGCCGATTAAGCAGTGATTAACGTCTGGAAGGCAGTTAGTTTTGGGTTTCAACAGCGCGGGGCTGAGCCGCCGTTTTCATGGGTCGACGGGGTTCCAGCCGCATGCTTTTAAACGAAGGGGTGCCATGTCCCGAATAGTTGGCATCGACCTAGGTACAACAAATTCAGTGGTAGCCGTACTAGAGGGTGGCCGTCCCCAGGTCATCGCTAGCGCTGAGGGCAGCCGCACGACACCATCGGTGGTGGGCTTTAGCCGCGACCAGGAGTTGCTCGTCGGCCAGCTGGCCCGGCGTCAGCTTGTTCTGAATCCCCGCAACACCTTCGCCAACCTCAAGCGTTTCGTGGGCCGTCAGTGGGATGAGCTCGAGGAGGGCAGCCTTTCAGTTCCCTACAGCGTGCGAGCCAATGACCAGGGCAACGTGCGGGTGGTCTGTCCAGCCACTGAACGCGAATACGCCCCCGAAGAGTTGGTTGCCAGCGTGCTCCGTAAGCTCTGTGATGACGCCGCTACGTACCTCGGCGAGCCTGTCGAAGCGGCGGTGATCACCGTTCCGGCCTATTTCAATGACGCCCAGCGCCAGGCCACCCGAGACGCCGGCCGCCTGGCTGGGATCAGTGTTGAGCGGATACTCAATGAGCCCACTTCGGCAGCCTTGGCCTACGGCTTCGACCGCAGCACTGTCAAGCGGGTGTTGGTGTTTGACCTGGGGGGTGGCACGTTCGATGTTTCGGTGCTGCGCATCGCCCAAGGGGTGTTCGATGTAAAAGCCACCAGCGGTGACACCCAACTTGGTGGCAACGACTGGGACCGACTCATCGTCGACTGGCTGTCCGAGGTTTTCCTCGCCGAACACAGCATCGATTTGCGTCGGGACCGCCAGGCTTTGCAGCGGCTCACCGAAGCCGCTGAGAAAGCCAAGATCGAACTCAGCGGTGTGCAGAGTACGCCGATTTCGCTGCCTTTTATTGCCACTGGCCCCGAGGGACCGCTGCATATCGAAACCACCCTCGAGCGGAGGGTGTTTGAGGCCCTCTGCCCCGATCTGCTGGATCGCTTGCTCCGGCCGGTGCAGCGGGCCCTGAGGGATTCGGGCCTCGCGGCTGAAGACATCGACGACGTCGTGTTGGTGGGCGGCTGTACCCGCATGCCGATGGTTCAGCAGACGGTGCGCACTTTGATTCCGCTGGAACCCTGCCAGTCAGTGAACCCAGATGAGGTGGTGGCGATCGGCGCTGCGGTGCAGGCGGGGATCCTCACCGGTGAGTTGCGTGATCTGATGCTCAACGACGTCACGCCTCTCTCTCTGGGACTTGAAACCATTGGCGGCGTGATGAAGGTGCTGATTCCGCGCAATACCTCTATCCCGGTTCGCAAAAGCGATCTGTTCAGCACTTCCGAGCCGAATCAGAGCTCGGTGGAAATCCACGTGTTGCAGGGGGAGCGGCAGATGGCCTCTGATAACAAAAGCCTGGGGCGTTTTCGTCTATCTGGCATACCGCCTGCACCCCGGGGTGTACCCCAGGTGCAGGTGTCCTTCGACATCGATGCAAACGGCTTGCTGCAGGTGTCGGCTACAGACCGAACTACAGGGCGTCAACAGAGCGTCAGCATCCAGGGGGGCTCCAACCTCAGCGAGGAGGAGATCACCAAGTTGATTGAGGAGGCCGATCTAAAGGCCAGTGAGGATCGGCGCATGCGTGCCGAGATTGATCGCCGCAACCGGGCCCAAACCCTGGTGGCTCAGGCTGAGCGCCGTCTACGTGACGCATCTCTTGAGCTGGGTCCCTACGGCGCCGAGCGTCAGCAGCGCTCCGTGGAGATGGCCCTGCGCGATGTGCAGGATCTGCTCGCTGCCAACGATTTGGTGGAGCTGGAACTGGCCGTAAGCCAGTTGCAGGAAGCTCTGTTTGGTCTCAATCGCCGCCTGCTGAGTGAACGCAAGACAGAGCAGGGGCCGCTGCAGGGGCTTAAGAACACGTTGGGATCGCTCAAAGACGAGTTGTTCGCAGATGACGACTGGGATGACTGGAACCGACCTGGCAGTGATCCATGGGGATCCCCTCCCAGTCGCTACGACCGAGATCCCTATCGCGAACCTGAAGCGGTGGCCCGCCAGCGCCGTCCCCGCAGCGACTCAGATCCCTGGGGTGATGGTCCCTACCGGTGACATCTAGCCCTGCCGTTCCGGCCGACTATTGGTTGGTGCTGGGCCTCGAGCCTGGCTCTGATGCCAGCAACCTCAAACGGGCTTTCCGGGCTCAGGCCCGCCGCTGGCATCCCGATCTCAATGGCAATGACCCGCTTGCGGAAGAGCGTTTCAAGCTCGTTAACGAGGCCTATGCGGTGCTCTCAGATCCGCGCCGTCGCCAGGTCTGGGAGGCGGGTATGCCCATTGATGGCCTCACAGGCCGGGTGCCCCAGGATCCCTTTGCTTCCGGTTTTCCAGACTTTGAGGAATATCTCGAAGAGCTTTTCGGTGAACGTCGCCGTCAACGTTCGTCTGCCGCTCCCGAGTGGGATGAATCCGAGTCTGAACCTCCTGTAGAGAAGCCTTATCAGTCCTCTGGTTTCGTTACCGCCTCACCACCATCTCCTCCTCCGGTGCAGGCCTCAAGCGACCAGGAGAGTCTGGTAGAGCTCTCGCCTGAGCAGGCTTTGCAAGGGGAGCGGCTGGAGCTGGAGCTGGTTGACGGAACAGCGGTGGAAGTGTGGACCCCTCCCCTGGCTGGTGACGGCTGGCGCTTGCGACTGGCGGGTGTGACCCCTGGCGGCGGCGACCATTTCCTGCAGTTGCGGGTTCGTACCGAGGATGGCCTGCGTATTGACGGCCTTCGGGTGCTCTACCCGCTCGAATTGACTCCTGCAGAGGCGGCCCTGGGCTGCCAGGTGGTGGTGCCAACCCTGCGCGGACCTGTGAAGCTTCGGGTGCCTGCTGGTTCCTCGAGCGGCCGTCTTCTGCGCCTGCGTGGGCGAGGCCAGGAGTGGGGTGATAAGCGTGGTGATCAGTTGGTTGAGGTGCGCATCCTTGTGCCGGAATATTTGGGTGAGGCGGAAGCAGCCCTCTACAAGCGGCTCCAGGAGCTCGCCGACGACCCCGAAGACCAGAACCGGTGACACACTGGAGGGCCATTGCCCCATGCCGCGATCCATGCCGGTGCATGTGCTGCTGTTTGATGCTGGAACCGATCAGGAAGGTATCCATTCGTTGGAGCTCAATGGCCGCACGGTGGTGTTGCTTTTTGAAGAAAGCGACGATGCGGAACGCTATGCAGGTCTGCTCGAAGCTCAAGACTTCCCCGTGCCCAGCGTGGAACCGCTCGATCGGGAAGAGATGGAGCTTTTCTGCAGCGAAGCTGGCTATGAGGCACGCTTCGTGCCGGCCGGCTTCCTGCCCCAGAGCGCTGAAGATCGGCTGCTGATCGCTCCGCCTGAGCGCAACATGGACGTAACCAAATGGCAGGAGCAGCGGGACCAACAGGATTTGTCAGCCGAGGGGACCACTGATCCCAGCCTTGAGGCCTTCCGCCGCCAGCTTGAGGGTTTGCTTTGAGCGGACTTGCTGTGAGCAGTGCCGATCGGGGCCACCTGCTCACAGAGCAGGCCAATCCCCTAAGCGAGCGCCTCGATCTGCTGCCCACTGACGAGCTTGTGCGCCTTTTCTGCGCCAACGAACGCGAGCCCCAGAGGGCCCTGGAAGCAGCGGCCCCGGCCCTGGCTGCTGCTGTAGATGCCATCGCTGCTCGTTTACAGGCCGGCGGGCGACTTTTTTACCTCGGGGCGGGCACCTCTGGGCGGCTTGGCGTGCTCGATGCAGCTGAATGTCCGCCAACTTTCTGCACGGAGCCTGAGCTTGTGCAGGGCTTGCTCGCAGGAGGCGCCCCTGCCCTACTCCGCAGCTCCGAGGGTTTAGAGGATATTGCTGCTGCCGGACGCAGCGACCTGGAGGAGCGTGGCTTTGGACCGGCTGATTGTCTAGTGGGTATAGCTGCTGGCGGAACCACCCCCTACGTTCTGGGAGCCCTAGAGCACGCCCAGGCGATCGGGGCCTTGGCAATCGCTATGGCATGTGTACCAGCTGAGCAGGTGCCGATGCCCTGCTCCATTGACATCCGTCTGATCACTGGCCCTGAATTGCTGGCTGGCTCCACCCGCCTTAAGGCTGGCACCGCCACCAAAATGGCCCTGAATTTGCTCTCAACCGGTGTGATGGTGCGTCTGGGCAAGGTGCATGGCAACCGCATGGTGGATGTGGCGGTCACCAACAGCAAGCTGGAAGATCGGGCCTTGCGCATACTGCGCGATCTTGCTGGTATGGATCGTGAACGCGGTCGCGAATTGTTGCTGCAGAGCCGCGGTTCGGTGAAGCTGGCCCTGCTGATTGCGGCCACGGGCCTGGATGAGGATTCAGCCTCAGCCCACCTGGCCAGCCATGGCCCCAGCCTGCGCCAGGCGCTGGCAGCCTGCGACGCTCAGCTAAAAGGTCCCCAGTAAGGAGCTGTAAATAGATCGAGTTTACGGCGGGTGGTGGCAGGTACATGCTCCTTGGGGGTCATTAGGGCATAGCGCAGGGATTGGTGGGCGCTGCTGGTGGGTCGCTCGGCCTCAACTCGCTCGGCGGCCGCCCGCACAATTTCCTTGGCCAGGTTTGCGTTGGCGTGCAGGTTGGCGATCACCATTTCCACCGTCACCGAGGCATGTTCCTTGTTCCAGCAGTCGTAATCGGTCACCATCGCCAAGGTGGCATAGGCGATCTCGGCTTCCCGGGCCAGTTGCGCTTCTGTGTGGTTGGTCATGCCGATTACATCGCAGTTCCAGGAGCGGTAGAGCTCCGATTCAGCCCGTGTGGAGAAGGCTGGCCCCTCCATGCAGAGGTAGGTGCCGCCGCGGTGCAGCTTCCGGCCGTCTGGCATCAAACTTTCGGCCACATCTGCCAGCAGCCTGCTGAGCATTGGGCAGAAGGGCTCGGCAAAAGCCACATGAGCAACCAGCCCCTCTCCAAATAGGGTCAGCGGCCTTTGGTGGGTGCGATCGATGAATTGATCCGGCACCAGCATGTCGAGAGGCTGTACTTGCTCTTGCAGGGAGCCCACAGCCGATAGCGAGAGGATCCAGCGCACACCGAGGGAACGCAGGGCCCAGAGGTTGGCCTGGTAGGGCACTTCTGTGGGGGTGTGGCTGTGGTGGCGCCCGTGACGGGCCAGGAACACCACCTCCAAATCGCCGATGCGACCAAGGCGAAGCGCATCTGAGGGAGTGCCGTAGGGCGTCTCGATCGTGAGCTCCTGCACGCCTTCGAGGCACTCCATGGCGTAGAGGCCGCTCCCTCCCAGAATCCCTAGGCGCGCGCGGCTTAGATCGATGCCGATAGGAGAGTTAGGAGTAGCGCTGCTCATTGGCGTCGGAGTTTGGCGACGGTGTACATAAAAAACGTGGCCCGGCTGGACCTTGCTCCATTCTCAGCACGATGTTCCAGCCGGTTCACCCGCGCCACCCCATACAGTCAGCTTTTATTCCCTGCCGCTGTGACCAAAGCCTTGATGGAGACCGATGCCGGCACCATTGAACTCGAACTTTTCGAGACCGATGCACCAAACACCGTTGCCAACTTCACCAAGCTCGCCAAGGAGGGCTTCTACGACGGCCTCGCCTTTCACCGCGTGATCCCAGGCTTCATGGCTCAGGGCGGTTGCCCCAATAGTCGTGAGGGCGCCCGTGGCAGCGCCGGCACCGGTGGCCCGGGGTATCAGATCAATTGCGAGATCAATAGCCAGAAGCACCAAGCTGGCACCTTGGCAATGGCCCATGCCGGCAAGAACACCGGCGGCTCACAGTTTTATATCTGCTATGGAGCCCAGCCCCACCTTGACGGGGTGCATACGGTATTTGGCCTCACTGGCAATATGGATGTGGTGATTGCCCTTCAGAACGGCAGTCGTATCAACAAGCTGACGATCCAGGACTGAGTTAGCGCCAGACCAGAAAGGCACCGGGCTGAACCATCAGGTCGGTGCTGAGATCTGCAAGGGAACGCTGCTCCGACTCCAAATCAGCACTGGGGTGGCTGCTTCGTTGGCCATCAGGGGCTAGTAAGAGGCTCAGCCGTTCCGTTTGGGGCCAGCCGCCCATTAGTACAAGCGCCTCAGCAACGGCCTCTACACCGCTGCTGGCATGGTCGAGGCCACTGAGTAGGACCGCCAACTGGGGCTGCTCAAGCAGGGCCAGCAGCCTTGGATGCTCCTCACGCTCCACCTGCAGCCCATGCTCAAGGGCCAAGAGTTGCAACTGCTCAAGCTGGCTGATCGCCGATGTCTGGCCGTGCCAGGCCAAAACTGCCGTGGGTCCGCCGATCGGACAGGAGGGACCATCTCCCATTAGGTGTCCCAGCTTGATGCGCTTGGTTTGCAGGTAGGCGGCGTTGTAGCTGCCGGCATCCATCACCAGCGGCACTCGGTCTTCCACCTGAAGGCCATAACCACTAAGGCCAGCAATCTTGCGCGGATTGTTTGTGATCAGGCGCAGCCGCTGCACGCCAAGGTCGCTGAGGATCTGGGCCCCTACCCCGTAGTTGCGTAGATCGGCAGCGAAGCCAAGGCGCTCATTGGCTTCCACGGTGTCGAGTCCGGTGTCCTGCAGTGAATAGGCCTTGAGCTTGTTGATAAGGCCGATGCCGCGCCCCTCTTGGCGCAGATAGACCACCACACCTTCGCCAGCGGCTTCGATCATGCGCAAAGCAGCCTCCAGTTGCGGCCGGCAGTCGCAACGAAGCGAACCAAAGGCATCCCCGGTGAGACACTCGCTGTGCACCCGCACCAGCACCGGCTCCTTAGCCAGCTGCGGTTGGCCCTTGATGATGGCCACATGTTCACTACCATCGAGTTCGTTGCGGTAGCCAATGGCGCGGAAGTCGCCGAAGGCGCTGGGCATGGCCGCTTCCGCCTGACGCTGCACGAAGCGCTCGGTGTCGAGGCGGTAGCTGATCAGTTCGGCAATGCTGATCAGCCGTAAACCGTGGCGTCGGGCGTAGGCAGCCAGCTGGGGTAGCCGGGCCATGGAGCCGTCGCTGTTTTGAATTTCGCAGATCACCCCGGCTGGATACAGGCCAGAAAGCCGGGCTAGATCAACGGCGGCCTCGGTGTGTCCAGCGCGCTTCAGAACTCCGCCTTGCTTAGCCCTCAACGGAAAGATATGGCCAGGTCGGCGCAGGTCGGCCGGACGGGTGTGGGGGTGGATCGCGACTTGGATGGTGCGGGCGCGATCATCGGCAGATATTCCAGTGCTGACACCGTTTTCAGGGCCTGCGTCCACGCTCACAGTGAAGGCGGTTTGGTTGCTGTCGGTGTTGCGATCCACCATTAAGGGCAGATCCAAGGAGTCGAGCCGTTCACCCTCCATGGCAAGGCAGATCAGGCCTCGAGCCTCTGTGGCCATGAAGTTGATCTGCGCGGGCGTAGCAAACTGAGCTGCGCAGATCAGATCGCCTTCGTTTTCCCGATTTTCATCATCTACTACAACGATTGATTCGCCATTGCGGATCGCGGCGAGACCGTCGGCAACTGAGTCAAAGCTGATTCGCTCTTCCCCGTTCAAAGCGACCTCCGTCCTGGGAGCGGATGGCAAGGGCGAGGAACTCGAGTTGCGCAGGAGTGTCAACGGAGTGCGGGCGAGAAATAGGCCCTGGGGCAATCATCCTTTATAAAGCCCCTTCGTCCTGCCCCCGGGCCTTGCCATGGCCAATAAGCGTGTTGCGGTGATCGGTGCCAGTGGCTACGGCGGCCTGCAGACCCTGCGCCTGCTTCACCAGCACCCTGCACTGGATATCAGCTTCTTAGGCGGTGAACGCAGCAGCGGCAAGCGATGGAGTGAGCTGGTTCCGTTTTTGCCCCTTGCCGGCGATCCGGTGGTGCAGACCCCAGAACCTGATGCCATCGCAGCGGCGGCTGATTTCGCGGTGCTCAGCCTGCCCAATGGCCTGGCAGCCCAGCTAGTGCCTCCCTTGTTGCAACGAGGTTTGCGGGTGGTTGATCTTTCCGCCGACTACCGCTTCAGCAGCTTGGCCCGCTGGCAGAAGGTTTATGCGAGCGAGGCCCTTGAGGTGCCACGCAGCGATGACGACCTCTGTGCTGAGGCTGTCTATGGCCTGCCCGAATGGCATGCGGAGGCCATTCGTTCCGCTCGCTTAGTTGCGGCTCCTGGCTGTTTCCCCACGGCCTCACTGCTCGGTCTGCTGCCGTTCTTGAAGCAGGGTCTGATTGACACCACAGGGATCGTCATCGACGCCAAAACAGGCACATCCGGGGGAGGTCGGGCTGCGAAAGAACACCTGCTGCTGGCGGAATGCGCCGAAGCGGTTGCTCCCTATGGAGTGGTGGGCCACCGCCACACCAGTGAGATTGAGCAGCTAGCTAGCCGGGTGGCGGGTAACGAGATCCAGCTGCAGTTCACCCCACACCTGATGCCGATGGTACGCGGTCTGCTTGCCACTATTTACTGTCATCTACACGACCCTGGGCTCACCGCCGAGGACTGCGCCACCCTTCTGGGTTCGGCTTATTGCCAGTCCCCCTGCGTTGAGGTTTTGCCGGTGGGCATCTATCCGTCCACCAAATGGGTGCGCAACACCAACCGGGCCTTGCTTTCGGTGCAGGTGGATCCCCGCACCGGCCAGTTGATTGTGATGACTGCTATTGACAACCTGATCAAGGGCCAGGCCGGTCAGGGGGTGCAATGTCTCAACCTGATGGCCGGGCTTGAACCCACCTCAGGCTTGCCTTTGTTGCCCTTTTATCCCTGACATGCCAGGGCCACCGCTAGGGGAAGGATTCTGTGCTCTTGACGCTGGATGCGGGCGCTGAGGCTGGCGTGGTCATCAGTCGCGAGCACTGGCACCGCCGCCTGTACCAGGATGCGGCCTGCATCAACCTCTTCGCATACCAGGTGGGCAGTGCAGCCAGCCAAGGTGACCCCCGCCGCCAATGCCTGGCCCACCGCATCAAGCCCGCGGAAGCTGGGTAGCAGCGAGGGATGAATGTTGATGAGGCGATCGGGAAAGGCGTTAATCAGCGTGGGTGTGACGACTCGCATCCAGCCTGCCATCACCAAAAAATCAACGCCAGCAGACTGAAATGTCGTCACCAGGGCCTGGTCGAGGGCCTCGCGACTGGCCATGCTTCGGTGGTTAAGGACCTGGCAAGGTACGGCGAGGCGTTTGGCCCGTTGCTGGGCGCTGCAGCCTGGGTTATTGACCACCAGCAGGGCAACTTCTGCCAAAAGCCGGCCATCTCGGCAGGCGTGCACCAGGGCTTCAAAGTTGCTGCCAGAGCCGGAAGCCATCACCCCTAGCCGCAGCGATTTCTGGTCGCCTGCCCAATCCGGTGGCAATGGCCACTGGACGCATGTCTCTTGATCGCTAGGGTCTGAAAAACCGGGCATTACGCCTTGTCCCACCTCACCATCCTGCCCACAGTGTTGCGCGATGCCGAGGGGCTCGCCGCCAGCTTGGCGGCCCTGGGCCACACCCCCATTTATGGCGGGGTGATTAAGGGCTTTGCCGCTGAGCGCCAGTCCGTTCTTTTGCAAGTGGTTTTGCCGGGTGGTGAACGGCTGGGCTGGCAGCGCCACCTCGACGGCTCCCTTGCCTTGGTCGGCGACCTGCAGCGCCTTAGCCGCTCCCAGAGCCTGCAGCGCCTGCTTGGCGCCATCACGCGTCGCTACGCCGCCGAACTGGCCCTGCGCCAGGCCGCCAGCGCCTTTCCTGGGGCCCAGGTGAGCGTGGCGTCCTGACGCCGTGCCTGAGCTGCATCTCGACCTCACCGCCTGCCACCAGCACCTGGTGCGGGTCCGGCTGCTCCACACTCCCCGTCACCTGAGCCTGCGCCTAGCCCTGCCGGCCTGGACTCCCGGCTCCTACCTGATCCGCGACTATGTGCGCCAGCTTGAAGGTTTAGAAATCACTCAAGCTGGACACCAGCTGGAGACGCGTCGCACCAGTCCGAGCAGATGGCAGCTAGAGCTTCCCAGCCTCGAACCAGTTGAAATCAACTACGCGGTGCTGGCCGCTGAGCTCACGGTGCGCACCTGCCATCTCGATGGTGACCACGGCTTTCTGGCCTTGGCAGCCGTGGTTCTGGAGCTGGAGGGGGAGCGTTGGTCGCCCCACCGGCTGCAGCTCAGCCTTCCGCCCAGCTGGGAGGCCTTCGTGCCTCTACCAGAGCTGCAGGGCCCGCCGCAGGGCTGGATTGCCACCGATTTCGACCAATTAATTGATACGCCAGTGGAGGTTGGTCCCCATCGCCCCCATCACTTCAGCGTCGCCGGCGTGCCCCACCGCTGGGTTAGTTGGGGCCGGAATCTGCAAGGTGTTGACTTGCTCGACAGTGATCCCCAGCTGCTCAGCGATCTCGAAAAGGTTTGCCTGGCCTGCTGCCGCTTGATGGGCGTGGAGCGACCTGCGGCCGACCACTACCTGTTTGTGCTGCACCTTACCGAAAGCGGTTATGGCGGCCTGGAGCACGACTGCAGCACGGTTTTGCAGTTTGGCCGCCGGGTCTTGGCCAAGTCTGATGGGCGCCGCAAGTTGCTGCAGCTAGCCGCCCATGAATATCTTCACCAGTGGAATGTGCGCCGGCTGCGGCCCGCCGAATTAACCCCCTACCGCTACGACCAGGCGGTGGTGGTGCCAACCCTCTGGTTTGCCGAGGGAATCACCAGCTACGTGGATCAGCTGTTGCCCCACTGCGCCGGCTGCAGCAGCGAGGCGGAGCTGCTCGAGGATCTGGGCGCGGATCTGAGCCGCTACCTTCTCAGTGCTGGGCGGCGCTTGCAGAGCCTCCGCACCAGCAGTGAGGAGGCCTGGGTAAAGCTCTACCGCCCCGATGCCTACTCCCCAAACAGCCAGGTCAGCTACTACCTCAAGGGTGCGGTTCTTGCTTTAGTGCTGGACCTGCATCTACGCCGTGCCGGGAGCGGGTTACCCGTGGTGCTGCGGCAGCTTTGGGCCAGCCATGGCGCCGTGGGCCGCGGTTACCAGGAGGCAGATCTGATTGCTACCTTTGCCAGCCAGGCGCCCGATCTAGCTGAGCTGTTGCCCCGCTGGCTCAGCTCCTTTGAGGATCCGCCCCTATTGGGCTATCTGGCAGATGTGGGCTTGAGACTTGAACCCCACTTCGCTGCTAACCAGGATCTGGGCTGCCGCCTTGAGCCAGTTGGCGGCGGGCTTGCGGTGAAAAGGGTGGCTCGCGATGGACCTGCCCAAAGGGCGGGGCTGGTAGTTGGCGATGAATTGATTGCTCTAAATGGTGTGCGCCTTCACAACTTGGATGATTGCATGGTGCATCTCCGCCCGGAGGCTCCCTTGATTGCGCACCAGCTGCTGTTTTCGCGGGACGGTTTGGTGCGCAGCACCGTGCTGCTGCCAACGGCACCAGCAGTGGAGAGCTGGCAGCTCCAGATCGATCCCTGCACTGCTGATCTGAGCACTTTTGAAGAATGTGCGGAGCGCCGCCGCCGCTGGCTGGGCCTTGAGGCGCTATGAATTCCAGCCCCCAACCCCTCTGGATCGCCCTAGGCGCCGGGGCGATTCTTACCCTTGGAGGACTTGGCTGGCTTACCCGGGACCTCTCAGCCCAGCCCAGTGGTGGAAAGAGGCACCCAAGTTTGCTCGAGCTTCTCGAAGAGGTGCGCCAGGCTTCGCCAGTGCCTGAGTCGGGCCGCCAGGCGGCGCCGGCCCCCCCTGCTCACCGGCCTTGGCAATCTCCTCTGCGGGCGAGTTGCGCTCCCGGCGATCCAGCCCATCGTTTGCGATTGCAGCAATTAGCAGAAAGTATCAAAACTTCCCCAGCGCGGGTTCAGATCCACCCCACCAACTTTGGCGAGAGATTTAATCGTGATGCTTACGGCAATCCGGTAGATCCCACTCCTCAGTTGGTGGTTTTGCACGAAACGGTTTATGGCATTGGTTCAGCCATCAACACCTTCGTGACGCCCCATCCCCGGGACGAAGATCAGGTCAGCTATCACACGTTGATAGGTGGCGATGGTTCTGTGGTGCAGGTGCTCGACCCCTCCAAACGAGCCTTCGGCGCGGGCAATTCGGCCTTCAACGGCCGCTGGGTTGTCTCGAACGCAAAGGTTGGTGGCTCAGTTAATAACTTTTCCTTACACGTCAGCTTAGAAACGCCCCTCGATGGTGAGGACGACGGACCGGCTCATAGCGGATACACCTCAGCCCAATACGACGTCCTAGCGGCACTTCTAGCGCGCTGGATGCAGAGTTTTCCGATCCCTGCCGCCCACATAACCACCCACCGAGCGGTAGATCTGGGCGGAGAGCGAGCTGATCCACGCAGCTTCAATTGGTCTGAGTTGCAAATTCGACTACAAAGCCTCGGGCTGCTCTGTAGAAGTTAATTAAATCAATGGTGTCGGGGCCTGCTTATGGGTTCCGTAAAGCAGGGCGTGTAGTTCTGGATCCTGCATGGAGCTCAGGATGCGGCGGGGATAGTCGAGCTGCGCTGCAATGGTTTAGCAATCGTCTGATTGCGTATTAGCGCAAGATTTAGCGCAAAACAGCAGCATCTCCGCGAAAGGTGCCAAAAGTG
>JAQCGH010000052.1 GCA_027620015.1 Cyanobacteriota bacterium | reverse complement strand
AGAAGAGCGTGTCGATGGTGAGTGCCTGAAGGGCGATCTGCGTGCGCTGCTGGAGCAACTGCCAGAGCTGCAGGGTCGTGTGCTGAAGATGCGCTACGGCATCCCCTGCGACGACAACACTGAGGGCTCGGAACCGATGAGCCTCAGTGCGATTGCTAAGCAATTGGGCATGAGCCGAGATAAAACTCGCAATCTGGAGCGCAAGGCGCTCGCTGGGGTGCGAGCTGAGTCGCGGATGCTGGAGGGGTATCTGGTTGCCTGAGCTAAATAAGTGATTATCTAATTGGCAGGCTCACCGACCAATGATTTGCGCTAGCGCAGGTTTAGAAAAATTGATCGAAGTTGTCGAAATCAACTGCTTTGAAGGTGCCGTCCTGAACTTGAGTCATCAGCCGCTCCAGCTGCACCCAGAGGGCACCAGCGGTGGCAATAGACAACACAAATGAAACCAGTAGGGCAACCCCAGCTGAGAAACCAAATACCTGCAGGCTGCCGCCAATAAACAGAGTGATGCCAATCACCACGCCGAAGTAGGGCAGGGTGACCGAAAAACTGCCAAGCGGCAGTAGTGGCAAACGATCCTGCTTCCAGCCTTCCAGCTTGTTTTCCACCAATTTTGCGAAGGTGAGGCCGCAGAGCACACCGATAGCCAGGCCTACTCCCGCAATTAGGTATGGAGGCTGGATGATCTGGGCATATTCCAGCAGGATCTCGCTTGCATCAAGGTCGCTGTACATCCAGCCGTCCGGCGGGAGGCTGCTGTCCATGGCGTCGAGGGGCAGGCTGGCCATCGGCAGTGACTGGACTGGGTGGCCGAGACCCTAGGCCCTCAGGGTTCCCAGCGCTGGGAACCAAGAAAGGTGAGTTCGACAAAGCTGCTGGCGTTGTGGTCCTTAGGACCCAGCTGCACCCGGTAGCCGCCAAAATCTTCACTCCGCATGCTTTCAAGGGCGGTAATGAAGCGTTTACGGGTCGGCGATGGTCCCGCGCGACGCAGGCCTTCCACAGTCATTTTTGCGGCAAGCAAGCCCTTGAGGCTGCTAATGCCTAAGTGCATTTTGCTCGGTTATTTAAGCGAGTTGCGGTGTAAGCCTGGCCAGCATGCCGCTCACCAACTTGCGAGGAGAAAAAGTGCGCCCCATTAGCCCCATCAGAGCGCGCAAATCATCTGTGTGTAGGCGGTCGCCCTGAACCAGCGTGAGCAAAAGCCTTTGCCTCAGGCTGCCGCCTTCCGGACCCAGCAATAGCTTTAGCCCAGCTCCTGCCACCGGGAGTAAATCGGGGCTAGTGGAATCGTTTTCCACAACCGCCAAAAGATTTTCTAATCTTTCAAGCTGCAGGCGGCCGTGTTTATCAAACAGAACCTCAAGCAGTTTTTCGCGCATCTCACTGGTGTCGCCTGCGAGCAGGCGACGTGCCACGTAGGGATAGGCAACGCGGATGATCTTGAAGCTGGGGTCAATCCTTAGGGCCAGGCCCTCCTGGCTCACTACCGCCCGAATTATCAAGGCGAAGCGAGCCGGTACCCGGAAGGGATAGGCATACATCAGCTCCGAAAAGCGATCGGTGATTGCTTTGAAGTTGAAGGAGCCCACGTTGTCGCCCAAGGCACCACCGAGCACCTCCTCAAGGGCAGGAATGATTGGCTTGAGGTCGGCCTGCGGTTTAAGGAAACCCAGGCTTACGAAATCAGCGGCCAGGGCGCTGAAATCCCGATTGATCAGATGCACAACGGCGCCGGTGAGGGTGAGGCGATCGCTGTCGCTGATCGAATCCATCATGCCGAAATCCACGTAGGCCACATGGCCTAGGGGGCCGGTTTTGCCTGAGAGGGCAAATAAGTTGCCGGGGTGGGGGTCAGCGTGGAAATAGCCGAATTCGAGCAGCTGCTGCAGACCGGCGATCACGCCGGTGCGGATCAGGGCCGAGGGATTGAGGTTGCGAGCCTCCAGCGCTTGGCGTTCCTGCAGTTTGGTGCCGTTAATCCATTGGGTGGTTAGCACCCGTTGGCTTGAAAGCAGCCGCTCCACCCGGGGCACGGTCACCTCGGGTCGGCGGGCGAACATATCGGCAAATCGTTCAGCGTTATTTGCCTCGAGCCGGTAATCAATCTCCTCGAATAAAGTTGAGCCGAATTCATCAATGATTTCGCCGAGGCCAAAACCCAGATTGAGCGGCAGTAGCGGTGCACTAAGTACAGCCAACAGCCGGATGATCACCAAGTCCCGCCTCAGAATTGCGGGCAGATTGGGGCGTTGCACCTTGACCGCCACCCAATGGCCATCAGCTAGCTGGGCTTTGTAGACCTGGCCCAGGCTGGCGGCGGCTACGGGGTAGTCGGGAAATACCTCAAACAGCTGATCAGCTGGGGCGCCCAATTCCTTCTCAATGGTTGCCAGGGCAATCTCATGGGGATAGGCGGGCAGATTGTCCTGCAGCTGAGTGAGCTGTTCGAGCCAGTCGCGCCGCACTAGATCGGGCCGGGTGGAAAGGGCTTGCCCCACCTTGATGAAGCAGGGGCCGAGGTCCGTGAGCGTCGAGAGAATGCGCCGGCCCAACTGTTGTTGTACCTCGGTGTTGCTGCTGTTGCCCCTCACCACCAGCACCAGGGCCAGGCTAAGTAGCTGCCAGATCACCACGATCAGTCGAGCTATCAGCTGCCAGGGGCGCAGCAGCAACCAGCGCAGGTTCCGGCCTGGGTCGTAACCCAGGTCGCTGGCAGCTTCGGCGTTGGTCAAGGCACGGCAGTGGCTAGCTGGGCAGACTCTATGAACGCCACCCCTCTTGCCATGGGCCTGCCGCTGCATCTGCCGGCCCATGGCCGGGGTCGGGGTTTGTCCCCTGCCCTTAGGCGCCTGCTGCGCCAGCCCCCTGGTAGCTGGGACCTGCCCGAATTGCCAGAGTTCGGTGGTCCCTTGATCGAAACCGGCTCCCTCGCTGATGCTCAGCGGCGTTGTGCCTCCCAGCTTGGGGCTGAGGCGCTCTGGTTTGGTGTTAATGGCGCCAGTGGCCTGCTGCAGGCGGCCCTGCTGGCCCTGGCTCCCCCTGGCAGCAGGGTGCTGCTGCCCCGCAACCTGCACCGCTCCCTGCTGCACGGCTGCGTGCTGGGCCAGCTGCGGCCCGTGCTGTTTGACCTGCCTTTCGATCCGGCCAGCGGCCTGTGGCTGCCACCGAGTCCTGCCCATCTAGAGGTGGTGCTTGCAGCAGCAGAGCAGGGCGGCCCCCTTGCGGCCCTGGTGCTGGTATCGCCGAGCTACCAGGGCCAGCGCGCCGAGCTAACGGCCCTGGTGGCACTGGCCCACGGCCGTGGATTGCCCGTGCTTGTCGATCAAGCCCATGGCCGCGGTGAGGCCTTGGCGGCGGGGGCCGACCTGGTGGTGCTTTCTGGCCAGAAGGCTGGCGGCGGTTTGGCTCAGAGCGCAGCCCTGCTACTTCAGGGCTGCATGGCTGATCGCGATTCCGTGGCCCGGGCCCTGCTTTGGCTGCAGACATCCAGCCCTAGCGCCCTGCTGCTGGCCTCCGCAGAAGCTGTCCTCGACGACCTCACCAGCTCGGCGGGCCTAAGCCGATGGCAAGCGGCATGGCGCTGCGGCGAACGCCTGCAGCAGCGCTGCCACGCCCTGGGCTTGCCTTTGGTTGCCAACGACGACCCGCTGCGGCTGGTGCTGCATACCGCTGCCATGGGAATCAATGGGTTGGAGGCCGATGCCTGGTTGTTGCAGCGCGGTGTGATCGCCGAGTTGCCAGAACCGGGGGTGCTCACTTTTTGCTTGGGTATGGCGCCGCCCCCTGGGCTGGTGTGGCGCCTGCCCAAGCAGCTGCTGCGCCTGCGGCGGGTCCTGGGCGGACCATCCCTGCCTCCTTTTTGCCCGCCACCGCTGCCGCTGGTAGCGGAGCCGGAGCTGCCTCTAGCAGTGGCCTGGCGCGCTCCGGCGGAAGTCGTGGCTTTGGCGGCTGCGGCTGGACGGATTGCCGCCGAACCCCTGTGTCCCTACCCGCCAGGGATACCTCTGCTGGTGCCTGGCGAGCGGATCGATCTGGCTAGGGCCACCTGGCTGCAGCTGCAGCAGCACCTGTGGCCGGGCCAGATCGCTGATACGGTGAGGGTTGTGGCCGTATAGGGGGCCGATGGATTCCAGGCAAGCTTCCCAGCCGCCGCCCTACCAGTGGGATTTCGTCACCCCTGGGCTGCCTGACAGTGCCTTTGAAGATGCTCCGGGCTTCAGCCCTACCCCCATGGAGTTGAGGGTGATGCTGCTGGCCCATCTGCGTCCCCGCGCCGATTCCCTGGTGTGGGATGTGGGCGGCGGCACCGGTGCCCTTGCCCTAGAAATCGCCCGCTTGATGCCCAGGGGTGCGGTTCATACCCTCGAGCGCGACCCCGAGGCCATCGAGCTGCTGGAGCAAAACCGGCGTCGTTTTGGCATCACCAACCTGCACATTCACGCTGGCGCTGCGCCGGATGATTTGGGCCAGCTGCCCGCCCACCCAGATCGGGTGCTACTTGAGGTGGGTCGGCCCTTGGGTGATGTGTTGTTGGCGGTATGGGAAGCGCTTGTGCCTAAGGGGCGTTTGGTGATCAGCACCGCCAGCCTGGAGGGATTGGTGGATGCCACCGATACCCTTGGCCAGCTGGCGGCCCTCGATGTGCAGGTGGTGCAGGCCACCGTGCACCGCATGCAACGGCGCGGCAGCCAGGCCAAATTGGCAGCAGCTGAACCACTGTTTTTGATTGCTGCCGAGCGCTCATCTGGCTCCGAGCCCTCCTGATCGCCGCGTGTTGTTACCCCCTCCCCTGCCAGCCAAAAACCGTACGGCCACCTCCCTGCCCAGGCTGCTGAGTGGCTGGCTGGCTGGGGGCTTCGGCTTCGTGGTGGTGATGCTTGGTGGTTGGTGGTTCACGGTGGCCGTGGGGGTGATCGTGCACTTGGGGCTGCTGGAGTTTTTTCGGATGGCCCAGTTCAAGGGGATACGACCAGCTACTAAAACAACCCTGGTTGCCGTGCAACTGCTGCTGATCACCACCCAACTGGCCAGTCAATCGGGAGTGCTGGGTAGGGGGTGGTTTGCCGGCGATGTGGCCGCAGCTGTACTGCCGGCTTCTGGTGCGGTGATCTGCGGCTGGCTGCTGTTGCAGCCGGTCACCGGCACGATTGCGGACATCGCGGCATCAATTTTTGGGCTGTTCTACCTCGGTTTTCTGCCCAGCTACTGGATACGCCTTCGCGACCTGGCCGGAGATGTTCTGGCGCCAAACCTGGCCGGCCAGCCCTGGCCAGCTAGCGCCGGACTCGCCCTTACCCTGCTCGCCTGCTTCTTGATCGTCGCCACCGACATTGGCTCTTATGTAATTGGCCGCCGGTTGGGGCGCCATCCGCTTTCCCCAATCTCACCTGGTAAAACAGTGGAAGGGGCCCTGGGCGGGGTGGCCTGTGCTGTGGCGGTTGGAGCTTTCGGCGCCACCTTGATCGGTTGGAGCTGGGGCTGGCTGATCGGTGCCGTGCTTGGAGCGGTGGTGGCGCTGTTTGCCCTGGTTGGTGATCTCACCGAATCGATGATGAAGCGCGATGCAGGCTTAAAGGATTCGGGTGATGCCATTCCTGGCCATGGCGGGATCCTGGATCGAATTGACAGTTACTTATTTGTGCCGGCGGTGGTCTATTCGCTGGTAACCCTGGTCTTGCCGCTTTTCCAGGGCTAGTGCAGGGCTAAGGGCTCACCTGGGCTGTGCCTACCAGATGCACCATGCCTGCCTCTATGCGGGCATCACGGATGCTGATGCCTGGATCCATTGGCAGTCTGCTGCTGACGTTGCCGTCTACGGAGTGGATTTCGATGCTGCCCTCGGCTGCCACAACGTTGGTGGCCATTTCGATCAGATCTGGAGTGCCTAGAGCCTGGGCTGTAAACAGCAGATTGTCGCGGCACATGCGCAGTTCCACTAATGGCACGATGCCAAGCAGGGTCTCGCCCAGGCCATCGCCTAAGGCGCGCCACTGGGGGGCGCTGAGGCAGCGGGTGAGGCCGTCGGCGGTGAAGCTCACCTGGCCCTGAATCTCGAAAGCCCGCTCCAGCTGCAGCGCTTGGCCCTTAAGCAGATTGCCGATTTGCACTTGGATGGGGCCGCTAGTTAGCTCCACCAGCTCGAAGTGGAGGTCTTTGAAAATCACCTTGCGGGCCAGTAGTTGTACGCCGGCCAAGCGGCCGCGAAATAGTTGCAGTGCAGTGCCTTGCAGCTGGATATCAAGACTGCCGATGGCCTGGCACTGCTGGCGCACCCAGAGCTGCAGGCCGCTGGCTAGCAGCTGCATCACCGGCCCGTTTGGTTTGTCGTCGCTGCTGCTCATTGCTGGGGAGGGGAGTTGAGCCAGGTGGCGGCGACGGTGGCGGTCTGATCGAGATGAGGCAGGTGGCCGCAGGCATCCAGTTCACGCACGCGCTCTCCTAATAGGGCCAGGGCCGCCCGCTTTTGGGGTGCTCTTAGGATGCGGTCATTGGCGCCCCACAGCACCGTGATTGGTTGGTGGGGCAGGGGAGCGCCGCCGCCGGCGAAGCCACCAGAGCGTGCGAAGCGCCGCAGGGCATCAGCCCAGCCAGGGCTTTGCAGGTGCAGCGAGGCGATCTCCAGTTCGGCTGCTCCCACGGCTGCATCAGGATCGGCGAAGGCGGTGCGGCAAAGGCCCCGGCGCACCCCTGGCAGGGATAGAAAGCGCACACCCAGTCCATCGAGCAGGGGCGGCAAGGGCATGGGACGTCCCGTGAGGCCGGCGGGAGCTAGCAGCAGCAGTCGATTCACCTGCTCGGGTAGGCGCCGCGCCAGCTCCACCGCCACCGAGCCACCCATCGAGGCGCCGATTAGTCCAAGGGGGGCGGGATTGAGGCTGCCAATTACCCGCGCCAAAACTTCTAGGTGGCTGAGTACGCCGCTGGGGCTGTAGTCGCCGCCGGTAGGTCGTGGGCAGAAGCCAAAGCCGTAAAGGTCGGGAATGAATAGCTGCACGCTGCTGGCAAGCAAGGGGGCCAGACGCCGAAATTCAAGAAACGAACTATCAAAGCCATGCAGCAGCAACACCGGCGGCCCCTCGCCCAGCACAGCAACAGGCCAGGGCCCCTCCTCGTCGAGTTCAGGCAGCTGCCACCACTGCACTTGTGCTGCAAGGGCCCTGCCCTGGGGATCCAGCAAGTTGCGGGCGGCGGCGGCCACCAGGGCCTGCTGGGTTGTGGGCTCGCTGTTCACGCGGGCTGGCGCTCGCTGCTGCAGGTGCTCACCAGGGCGGCTAGCAGGTCGTTTGGGCCTACGGCAAAGGGCAGGCGGTGCAGATCGGAACCATCGCGGCAGGCAAAGGCGCAAACGTGCTGCAACTGATGCAGACCAGCCTTAGCTAGGCCGAGCTCCTCCAAGCTCACAGGTAGGCCGAGCTGTCGGAAAAGAGGCAGCAACTGGCGCCTGGATTGGCCGGCGAGCTGGTTGCCGCCAAGCACTTCCTCCAGCCGTAGCTGCACCAGGATCCCAAAGCCCACCTTCTCGCCATGTAGGCGGCCATGGCTGGCTTCCAATTGGGTGAGGCCGTTGTGAACGGCGTGGGCGGCCACGGTGCGGCAGCGGGCACCCCCGATACCGCCGATAAGGCCTGCGCTGAGCCCGCAGGCCTCGATCACCCGCTCCCAGGCGGCTCCATGGGGATCCTGCAGGGCAGATTCGGCGTCCAGCATGAGTTGGTCCCGCAGCACCCTGGCCATTTGCACCGCTTGCTGCACCAGGCCATCACCGCTGGCGCCACTGCTCACAGATGACTCGTACCACTTCGCCATTGCGTCAGCGATGCCGCTTGCCAAGGTGCGGGATGGGGCTTGTCGGACCAGTTCATGGTCAAAGATGAGCAGATCTGGGCAGCGGGCTAGGGCCACGTCGCGTTGAAAAGTCCCACCCTTTGAATAGACGTTGGCGAGTGCTGTCCAGCCCGCGCAGGTGGCCGCACTAGTAGGCACAGTGATGCAAGGCAGGCTCAGCCGGTGGGCCAGGAGTTTGCCGGCATCGAGCACTTTGCCGCCACCAATGGCAACAACAGCATCGCAGCCATGCTCTCTACAGATCGCAGAGACCTGTTCCAGGTCTTCTTCGCAGCAGTCGAACTGCAATTCGGCGCGGTGGGGCTGAAGTCCAGCCTTGTGTAAGTCAGCGACCAGTTGCTGCCTCAGCGGAGCTGTTACGGCGCTGCGGCCTAGCACCAGAGGTTGCTGGCCCAGCTCAGCTAGACGCGGGATGCCCTGGAGCCAAGCTCCAGGGCCCCTCAACACCTCTGCAGGTGCGATTGCATGTTGGCTTGGGGAGTTACTCATCCCGTTGCTGATTACATCCCTATGTGATGGTTCGGGCTAGAGCCGAATCATTTCAAACCCCAGCCGCCGCTAATTCAGGTTCTGCCGGCAGGGCTGCCTGCTTAAGGATCACCACTTGCTTGTCATCATTGACATCAACCA
This sequence comes from Cyanobacteriota bacterium, assembly GCA_027620015.1. GTDB lineage: Bacteria > Cyanobacteriota > Cyanobacteriia > PCC-6307 > Cyanobiaceae > Cyanobium_A. Next base: position 1,202 of record JAQCGH010000052.1, on the reverse strand, counting down.
AAGCGGAATCACCATCGCTAATTCGTCCGGTGAGGAATTCCTCTGCCAAAGAATCTTCAAGCAGTCTCATTACAGCTCGGCGCAGGGGTCGGGCGCCATAGGAGGGGTTATAGCCCTCCTCAACTAGACGTTCCTTAAAGGCTTCGGTTACAGAAAGAGCTATACCCTTCTCAAGCATTCGGCTAAATACCTCTTTGAGCATAATCTCAGCAATGTTTTTGACTTCCTCGCGATTAAGCTGGCGGAAGACAATTATTTCGTCGAGGCGATTGAGGAATTCGGGGCGGAAGTACTGCTTCAACTCCTCATTAACGAGAGAGCGAATGCGGTTGTAGTTGGTTTCTTCCGCATCACCGCCACCAAACTCAAATCCAAGGCCGCCGCCGCCCTTCTCAATCACCTTCGAACCAATGTTCGAGGTCATGATTATGAGAGTGTTCTTGAAGTCCACGGTGCGGCCCTTGGAATCGGTCAGGCGACCATCTTCGAGCAATTGCAATAGCAGGTTGAACACATCGGGATGTGCTTTTTCGATCTCGTCGAAAAGCACCACCGTGTAGGGACGGCGGCGCACAGCCTCTGTGAGCTGGCCACCTTCATTGAAGCCCACATAACCTGGAGGCGAGCCGATCAGCTTGCTGACCGTGTGGCGCTCCATGAATTCCGACATGTCAAGTCGAATCATGGCTTCTTCGCTACCAAAGAAGTAGGCAGCCAGCGACTTGGTTAGCTCAGTTTTACCAACTCCGGTAGGTCCAGAGAAGATGAAGCTGGCAATCGGACGGTTTGGATTCTTTAGTCCCACCCGAGCCCGACGGATGGCACGGGATACGGCCTTAACGGCTTCGTCTTGTCCGATTAGGCGCTGGTGAAGGGTCTCCTCCATGTTCAACAGCTTGGCTGTTTCAGTTTCAGTGAGCTTCTGCACTGGCACACCGGTCCAGGAGGCAACGATGTGGGCAATGTCCTCCTCCGTAACCATTGGAGTGCGATCACCATTTGAAACGCCCTCAAACACTGCTACAGGAGCACCGCTTGCCGCCTCACCAGTGGGCTCCTCATCTTTGCGGGTCTGGAGGATTGTGCGAATTTGTTCCCGCAGCTCAACTTCCTTATCTCGCAACTCACCAGCCTTTGTGAAGTCTTGCTCGCGCACGGCCTCTTCTTTGTCTTTCTGGACAGCGCGTAGTTGCTTATCAACT
>JAQCGH010000051.1 GCA_027620015.1 Cyanobacteriota bacterium | reverse complement strand
ACCCAGTCGCAAAACTGGTTCCATGCAGAAGCGCCTTGGCGCTGCTGAATAGTGGTTGTCATGAGAACGAGAAGAGTGTGTTCCTAAGGAACGGGTATAGAGGGCGGAAATCCGCCAGTCGGAATCCCGTCGAGCGCAACTGTAACGGAAGATTGCGGATTAAGTGAGAAGCCAGACCCAGCGGCACTAAAGGCCTGCTGATGATTGTCATAAGGGCTGCTTATGACAATATGCCTAGGCGGAATTCGGACAAAACCTTGCACAAAGGTGCGTTTAAAAACCACAGCGATCTAGGTGTGCGCGCGTTGAGGTATCCCTAAGGTGCGCCAAGAGAACTGCTCCACCAAACGGATGACGAGCATCTACGCAGACAACAGCCTCACTATTGGTAAGACACCCTTAGTACAGCTCAATAGGGTTACGGAGGGGTGCAAAGCAAGAGTCTTGGCCAAAATTGAGGGCCGGAATCCCGCCTTTTCGGTGAAATGCCGTATCGGTGCCGCCATGATTTGGCGAGCTGAGCAGGAAGGTCTGTTGGGTCCTGGCAAGGAGCTGGTGGAGCCCACCAGCGGCAATACCGGCATTGCTTTGGCCTTCGTGGCAGCCGCCAAGGGGATCCCGCTAACGCTGACAATGCCAGAAACTATGAGCCTCGAGCGCCGAAAACTGCTCACGGCCTACGGCGCCCACCTCGTTCTCACTGAAGGAAGAATGGGCATGTCCGGCGCTATCGGCGCTGCCAAGGAAATGGCAGCCTCAGACCCCGAGCGCTATGTACTTCTGCAGCAGTTTTCCAACCCAGCCAACCCCCAGATCCACCACGACACCACCGGCCCCGAAATTTGGGCAGACACCAATGGAGCAGTGGATGTACTTGTGGCTGGAGTCGGAACCGGCGGAACTATCACTGGCGTCAGCCGTTATATCAAAGGCACCCTCGGCATGCCGCTGGTGTCGGTGGCTGTTGAACCTACAAATAGCCCAGTAATCAGCCAGGCCAAGGCCGGGCTTGAGCTCAAGCCCGGTCCCCACAAGATCCAGGGCATCGGCGCCGGCTTTGTGCCCGCCAACCTGGAGCTAGACCTGGTGGACCGAGTCGAAACCGTTAGCGACGAGGAGGCGGTGGCCATGGCCCGCAGACTTATGAAGGAGGAGGGAATCCTGGCTGGCATTTCATGTGGTGCCGCAGCCACAGCCGCCCTACGACTAGCCCGAGAAGAGGCCTATGCCGGCAAAACAATCGTGGTGGTGCTGCCCGATTCCGGTGAGCGCTACCTGAGTTCGGTTTTATTTGAAGGCGTATTTGACGAGAACGGACTTGCTTCAACAGCTATTAGGTAGGACCGAGCAAACTTTTTAAATAGAGGAAATTCATTAATGCTTCTGCAGTCGCCTTGACGATTTAGGGGCCCATGAGCCGTCAAGAGATTTTAAGTCAATCGCCTGAAAACCAGTGCTTCCTGGCTTATCAGTTGAAAACGGTTGACGGTTCAATTAGGCATGGTCACAAACTCCTCAGCAACCGAGGGGTGCAAAGCCATGGTGCGATCGAAGTCGGCCTTGGTGGCGCCCATACCAATGGCGATGGCCGCCATCTGAATGATCTCAGCGCTGTGATCACCCACCATGTGACACCCAAGCACTTTGGCGGTTTTAAGCTCCACAACCAACTTGAGCAATGCCCTTGGCCCCCGTGCGGGCAAGGCCTGGCTCATTGGTCGAAAACGAGCGCGGTATACCCGCACAGCCTCTGGTCCATGGAGCTGTACTGCCTCTTCTTCGCTAAGCCCCACACTGGCCAGTTCCGGCTGACTGAACACCGCACAAGCCACAAGAGTGTGGTCGGCCTGGCGCGGATTTTGTCCATAAATACTGTCAGCAAAGGCACGGCCCTCATCAATGGCAACGGGGGTGAGGTTGATGCGGTCGGTGACATCGCCAACTGCGTAGATATGAGGGACGTTGGTGCGTTGCTCCCTATCCACAAGAATGCGATTGCTATCGGTGGCAATAGCGGCTGCCTCAAGCCGAAGACCCTCCAAGAAAGGGCGTCTCCCGGTGGCGAGCAGCACCCCACCAGTTGCAATGGTGGCGCCACCCTCGGTGTGGACGCTGAGATCGCCCGCAGTGCCGGTGATGGCTGCAGGACTGTGCCCAAAACGAATCTCGACACCCTCTTGCTCCATGCCTTCTTGAACCGCCTTGGCAGCTTCAAGATCAAAGCCCCGCAGCAAATGATTGCCACGGACCAGCTGAGTCACAGCCACTCCAAGGCCATTAAGAATGCAGGCGAATTCACAGGCGATAAAGCCAGCGCCCACAACCACAAGGCGCTCTGGTAGCTGCTCAAGCAGAAACATCTCATCGCTCACCCACCCCAGCTCTACCCCTGGAATAGGCGGCCGCTGAGGGCGCCCCCCCACCGCAATCAAGATTCGCTCCGCCCGCAGGCGGCGCTCGCCAACTGAGATGGTGTGAGCGTCTTCAAAGCAGCCCCAGCCGCGCACCAGCTCCACACCGGCTTTCTCAAGAAAACCGAGGTGAAGCTGATTGAGCCGATCAACCTCGGAGCGCACATTTGCCAGCAGGATGCTGGGGTTGCAGCGAGTCCCCTCGATTTGCCAGCCGTAGCTGGCTGCATCGGCCAGCAAGTGCTTATAAGCAGAGCCATAAACAAGCAACTTCTTAGGCACGCAGCCGCGGATCACACAGGTGCCGCCAACTCGATCGCCCTCCACGATCGCCACCCGGGCGCCGTAGCCAGCAGCCCTTTTGGCAGCAGCCAAACCACCTGAGCCTGCCCCCAGAACTATCAAGTCATAGGAGCTCTCCATTGGGCATTTGAACACCGAAGTAATCAAAGCTATTGCGGCAAGCCCCGCCTATGTAAGTGCAGACGAATAAAAAAAACCCGCGGCAAGCCGCGGGCATATATTTCAAGCGTGAAAAGAGCTTTACTTAACCGACGTTGCGAAGTCGGGGTAACCCTCCATTCCGTGCTCAGAGATGTCAAGACCTTCGAGCTCTTCACTCTCGGCAACACGAATACCGCCGAAGATGGCGCCGATGATCGACCAAACAATCAATGAGCTGACGATTGCGAACGCACTAATCGCAACGACTCCCACAACCTGATGGCCCAGTTGGGTGAAGCCATTTCCGGTAAGCAATCCCAAATCGGTGTTAAATAGACCAACAGCGAGGGTACCCCAGATACCGCAAGTACCGTGAACAGAGAAGGCACCCACAGGATCATCGATCTTTAGACCGTCAATTAAGGCGACGGAAAACACCACAAGTAATCCTGCAATAAACCCGACGACCCAGGCAGCCGGCATCGAGAAACCATCGCAGCCGGCGGTCACGCCAACCAAGCCTGCCAAGATTCCGTTAATGGTCATGGTTAGATCAGGCTTACCACCCTTGAACTGGCTAAGCAAGGTGGCAGCGATTCCGCCGCCTGCAGCACCAAGGGTTGTTGTCACAGCTATGTAAGGAACTTCAGGAGCCATGGACAACCAGGAGCCTGGGTTGAAGCCATACCAGCCAATCCAGAGAATCAGGCAGCCAAGCGTGGCTATGGAAAGGTTATGCCCAGGAATTGCCTGAGTTTTACCATCGACAAACTTGCCGATGCGGGGGCCAAGCAACATCGCTCCCATCAAACCAGCCCACGCTCCGAAGGCGTGAACAACCGTTGAGCCAGCAAAATCAATAAATCCGAGACTATTGAGCCAGCCACCACCAGTCCCATCATCACCTGGAAAGTTCCATTGCCACGAACCAGTAATGGGGTAAAGAACGCCCACCAAGATCAGCGAAAAAACAACAAACTCACCAAACTTGATGCGTTCAGCAACCAGGCCAGAAACAATTGTTGCGGCAGTACCAGCGAAGGCTGCCTGAAAGAGGAAGTCAATGCTTGGAACTAGGCTGCCGTCAGTAACCATCTCAGGGGTGACTGAGGGATCGAAGAACAAACCACCAAACTTGAACCACCCGGGGACGATCCAGTCAGCGTTGTACATAATCTTGTAGCCAATGAACCAGTAGGCAGTTACCGCAAGGGCGAAAACGATCAGGTTCTTAGCCAAGATATTTACTGCATTCTTTTGCCGACACATTCCGGCTTCCACCATGGCGAAGCCAGCGTTCATGAAGATCACCAGGACGGCGCACACGAACAGGAACATGTTGTTGGCCAGGAAGGCCGGGGTGAGCTCAGGCAGCTCAGCGGCGTGAGCCGCAAGATTGAACACGCCTAGTCCAAAGAGCGCCAGGGGCACACAAGCAAGCCAGACGAGCGTGCGGCTGTTACTAAAACCTCGAATGCTGCGTAGCAAAAGGATAGGGGCCTCACTAAGACTGGTCTCTTGAAGGGACTTACGTCTTGGAGAAGTGGAAGAAACAGTCATAGGAAAACTAGGAATCCGAATGCATGTGGAAATCCAGGAGTAATTTTGCGGACTAACCAAGCGAACGAATGTTCGTATTGATACCAATTCATGAAACTGTATTGAAAATGCGGCCCTTCGCCCCATAACTCGGATCATCAGGGTTGCATTGCTAGCTCGACAAGCTTCTGCGCAGCATCAGAAAGCAGATCCGCAAAGAAATATTGCGATCAGAGCCGAATGTTCACCACAAACATTCCGCTGGAGCTAAAAATGCTGCGGGACAAAACGTTGGGTCATCGATGGTTGCGGCGTTCACCGCCTTTTATTCCATCCTTGATTGGAAGTAGCCATTTCCAGGCGAAGCAACGCTCCTCTTCACTAACCGATCCTGTGATCTGAGGTCTTTGCCATGAACACCACCAAACTCCAATATCGCGGCGTGCCTTACGTCGCAAGCAAGCAGGAGAATCCCCCCTCCGCGCCGGTAGAGCACATCTATCGCGGGCAGCACTATGCCGCTTCTCTCAATCACGAAGCCGCTCCGCGTGATCCCGGCCTTGAGTTCCAATACCGCGGCCACGCATATCACCACTGAAGCCAGAAGCATCTCGCCAGCTAGCTGATCAGTTGCTTCTGCCAAACCTTCCCCCCGGTTGATCCCGCTAGGAATCAACCGGTTTTTTTTGTGCAGCAAGCCTACCTCTGAGTTTGATGCTTATAAATATGCCACTGCCGTAATATTTTGCCGATTCTTATAAATTTATGAGGCACGCCCCCGTGGCTTGATACCTATTCCTAAATTAGGCGCTGGCTGGAGCCTCGTTGCGCCAAAGCCATACCTGATCTTCCTCTCTAGAGAACAACTGGCTAGAATATGCAATGACAGCTTAGGAGCCTCATGAAGCAGATTCAAGCGATCATACGTTCGGAAAAACTTGATTCTGTGAAGGATGCACTCGTAAGCCTTGGTATCAATGGAATGACCGTCACTTCCGTGCACGGCTTTGGCAAGCAAATGGGGCACACCGAGGTTTACCGAGGCGTGAAGATTGAGGCCCGTCTGCTACCCAAGGTAATGGTCACTACAGTGGTTACTGACACGGCTATGCCTGGAGTGATCGAGGCGATCACAGCCTCCGCACAGACTGGGGATATCGGTGATGGCAAGATCATTGTGACTTCAGTGCTGGACTCGGTCCGTATTCGTACCGGCGAAACCAACGACGCCACCCTTGATTGAATAATTTTCCACCCAGGCCCAGTTCAAATTTAAATAAAAAAGCACCCTGCCCCTGAGCAGGGAAGGACTCAATAAGTTGCTTAATTGGCAAGGCTGATTCAGCCAATCGCATCTGAACCCCGCGAGACTCCTAAAACCAAGGCAAAAACAGAAATAGGCATGGGATCTACAAGCGATGAAGTGCTCAATTGGCAAGAGCTCACTAACCTCGGGACCCAGCCAGAAGATCCCATCAACGGGGCCGCCAGTGCCCAGGCCAATCTGCGCCTATTCGGCCACCGAGAACAGGACGTTCGGGTCACCTTGTTTCGTGATCACCACGCCTGGTGCCCTTACTGCCAGAAGGTTTGGCTATGGCTGGAGGAAAGGCGCGTCCCCTACCGGATCCGCAAGGTCACGATGTTCTGCTATGGAGAGAAGGAGGCTTGGTTTAAGCGACTTGTGCCTTCAGGAATGCTGCCGGCGCTGGAGCTCGATGGCCGCCTAATCACCGAGAGCGATCGCATCTTGGAGGCCCTCGAGGCAGCTTTCGCTCCTCTGGGGCTCGGCATGAACGATCCGGCGGTACTGCCACTGCGCCAACTTGAGCGCTTGCTGTTTCGTGCCTGGTGTCAATGGCTCTGCAGTCCAGGGCTGCGGCCGGCCCAAGAAGAAGCTGCCAAGGCGGCTTTTCAGCAAATTGCAGCAAAGTTTGAGCGGGCGCTCTGCCATCAAAGTGGGAAGTTTCTGCTTGGTGAGCTAGGAACCGCTGATCTGGTTTTTGTGCCCTACGTGGAACGCATGTCAGCAAGCCTGGCTTACTACAAGGGCTTCCTGCTGCGCAGCGAACATCCAGCCATTGGCAGCTGGTTTGAAGCGCTGGAACAGAGACCTAGCTACCTAGGCACCCAGAGCGACTTCCACACCCATACCCATGACCTGCCTCCCCAAATGGGTGGCTGTTACGCAAACGGAACCGCCAGCCAACAAGCACTGGCTACTCAAATCGATCGGGGCCCCTGGCCCCTGGGCAGCCCCGACCCGGAAACCAGCCAGACGGAACCAGCCAATGCCACGGTTTTTGCTCTCAGCCGGGTGATCAAGCATCGAGCAGCGATTCTTGGCCGCAGCCCCTTGGGAGCAGAAAACTTCGATGTGCCGCTCCGCACCGCTCTCACCGCCCTGATCCTCGCCAAACCCCTGCCAGCACCGGCGGGTTCAGCCCCTGCCCTGCGCTATTTGCGCGATCGGATCAGCGTGCCGCGGGATATGCCGCTTCATGCGGCCCGGCGCCTACGCCAAGCACTTGAAACCACGGCCAGTCTCGATCCGCTGGCTGGCACAGCCCAGGGAGAGCCGCTCCCCTTTGCCCATCGCCGTGATCAAGACCCCAAGCCATTTCTCCAGGCTGCCCAAAAAGTTTTTCCAGTCGCCTAGCTCCGTACCCCATCGCCAGCGCTAGTGGGATTTGGCACCCTGCGGATCTACGACCCAGATTGGCGTTAAGCCAACTCTTACCCCATGAGTCCCAGGTCTTGGCTTGCATCACTTGCCCTGCTGGTGGGAAGCGTGGGATTTGAGCCCTATTGGGGCCAAGACGTGTTGCTTCTGCCAGAAGCCCCCCGACAAGTGCCCACCCAGGTGATTGTGCCGGATGTGCTTCCTCAGGAAACATGGGTGGTATCAGGAGTTTTAGCACCAGCGGCGGCAGCTTCTTCAGCTATCCCACAACTGGGATATCCGCTGGCCCAGGCAGCCGAAAGCATGGATCCATGGGGCTGGCGTTTTTCAAAGCTGCGTTCTGCTTGGAGGATGCACACCGGAGTCGACCTGGCAGCCCCGCAAGGGACCTCGGTTCTGGCAGCCCAAGCAGGTCGGGTTGCACTCGTTGAAACGGTCAGTGGCTACGGCAATACCGTGCTGCTAAAGCATGGCGGTGGCTGGCAAACTCTCTACGCCCATTTACACGCCACAACAGTTGTGTCTGGTCAATTATTGGATCAGGGCGAAAGCCTCGGCAGTGTTGGAATGACGGGCTCAGCCAGCGGGCCCCATCTGCACTTCGAGCTGCGGCGCCAAGGTAGTGAACTCCTGGCTCTCGATCCCACCCCACACCTGCCGCCCCTGCTGCCACCTCCCCCCCTGCCGCCATTAGTTGCCACAATTGAGCCTTGATGGCTAATTGAGACCAATGAAAGCCCAGTGGAATGGCCAATTAATTGCCAGCAGTGACGACATAGTCACGGTTGATGGCAACGCCTATTTCCCAGCAGCAGCCCTTGACCCCAACTGCATCCGCCCTTCAACCCACACCAGCGTGTGCGGCTGGAAAGGCACGGCTCATTACTACGACCTAGTTGTCAATGACCAGGTGAACGCCAATGCGGTGTGGTTTTATCCAGAGCCCAAGGAGGCAGCTGCAAACATCCGCGGCCGGGTGGCCTTCTGGAAGGGCGTGCAAGTGACCTGAATCAGTTTGGTAGCAAGGATGAGTGGTGATGGAGGATCCGCCATTGGCCATCCTCCAGGCCATATACAAATGTGTATCGGGCTTCCACGGTGGCCTCTGGGTCATGGAGGGTGAATCGATAGGTGCCAGCATCTACGGCTTCATCGCAACCCAAAAGGATCTGACGGTGGGTGACGCTGCCACTCGGGTGGCGGGCCAAGAAGGAGCTGAAGTAATCAGTTATGCCCTCGGGTGTCTCACGCAACTCACTAGAGAGAGTCGGCAACAGCAAGGCATGGTCGCCATAAAGCTGGGCGACCTGCACAGGGTCCCCGGTAGCTAGAGCTTGATTCCAGCTTTCAAACCATCCTTCCACCTGTCGCTCATCAAGAGGGATGCAGGATGCTTGAGAGGCTTGCTGATCGCTGGGGTAAGCATTGGCCTCAAGCGCCAGCACCGGTGTGGCCAGCAGAGCTACGGCAAGGGCTAGGACCAAACCGCAAAACTGCAGGCCAGTCTGGAAATGGCGGAGCAAGGAATTCAGCAACCTGGAAATCGCAGGGTGCGCCAGTCGCCGCTGGCAGTGCTCACTTCAACGCCAATCTCCACAGGCCCTGAGCTGACACCGCATTGGTCGTTCCACCAAACAATCGCCTCATTCCATGCGGCATCAAGGGATTCGTAAAGGTCGTCGAGCACTGGATGGGGGGCGCCCTGACGATCTACTAAACGGTAGATCCGGACGTGACGGGGTGATTGGGTTCGCACTGTTGGCATGTCTGGCTTCTCTGCTCTCCTATTAATAATGGCCCTTGTGACAGATCAAAACTGTCACCTTCACAACATCTTTCGGTGTTGCAGGTTGCTGAGCCGCCGGTGCATCAGCGGATAAACAGCATCTCTTGGTAGCTAGGCAGGATGGAATTATCCCTAAAGGCGGTATTGATAGGGGTTTTGAGTTGTAGAGGCGAGTGGCTAGCGCAGTAAATGGAGCAGATCTGCACACTTGACGCCTTCCCTTTCCAACGGTAGTACTTCGGGGAGCCAACGTAAGCAGGCCTCCGCGCAGCTCACCAAGGGCTCCAGAGTCTTTTATCAGACTGTTTTCGTACGGCCGTGAGGCTGCGCCAGATCGGCAGCTCCCGCTGTTGCAGGTAGGCGTCAGCTTGGGCTTGATTCCACCAGCTCTCTGCCCAGGCCAGAGTTTTGTTGCCGCAGCGCAGCCACACCTGGCGCCGCAACATGGGGCCATCGAGTTCCGCAATTTCAGGGGGTGGAGGGGCCCCGGCGCTAGGGCCGACGGGCTCAGGCGCCATGGCAATCAGCTCAATCTCCACCGGCTTGCCCGTCAGTGACTCGAGGTGCCTGGTGGGGCTGCCGTCCCCCAGCAGAAGCAGGCGCCAGGGGCCGCTGAGCAAACCGTCTCCAGCGGCGGTACTGCCATCGCTGAGGTTGAGCTGCCAGCGGGGATAGGGGGAGGGGAGCAGGCTTGCTAGGTCTAGGGGGGCTTCCATTCGTTCATTGTGGTGAACACGTTGAAGTTTTTGCGGATCCGTTAGGCAGCAATTTATGAACAACTCCGCAATTACAAACAAGTCCTGTCCAGAGCCTGGATACCTCGATGCATCAGTCGTTGATGTTCTAGCCCCCAATCTGAAATGGCGGCTCTCTGGCGTGACAGCAACCGTAGTTCGCCTTGTTCCTATTCAGGCGAAGGAGATTTCGATCGCTGCTGTGGGCCCGAATCTTCCATTTACTGTTCCTCAGATTCGCATACGTGACTTGTTGTTTATGTCAAAGGAGGGACCTCTAGGAGCAAGGGTCTGGCACGCGCGCCGAAATAATGAAATGATTGTTGGTCTTTTTTTAAAGATGTTCTTAGGTAAGAATTTACGTTTGCTCTTTACCTCCGCATCGCAACGTAGGCATACCTGGATAAGTAGATTGCTCATGGGCCAAATGGAGGCCATTGTTTCTACATCAAAGGCAACTGCAGCATATTTAAAGAGAGATTCTTTGGTTGTTCATCACGGTATTGATTTAGATGGATTTGCTCCTCTTGATGATTGCACACCTCTAAGGACGAAGCTAGGACTGCCTAAGACCTCACTTTTGATTGGCTGTTATGGTCGAATTCGCTTTCAGAAAGGCACCGATGTCTTTGTGGATGCCATGCTCGAGTTACTACCCCGCTATCCCGAGGTCACCGCTGTGGTTATGGGAAGAGCTACTGCTGCGCATGAATCCTTCTTGCAGGATTTAAATAATCGGGTTCGAGCGGCAGGCCTTAAGGAGCG
>JAQCGH010000050.1 GCA_027620015.1 Cyanobacteriota bacterium | reverse complement strand
AGAGCAAGCGTCACCTGGCTGAGAGTGGCCTGGTGCATATCCGGCTCGAGGGCTCCAAGGGCGGAGCCGCACTGGTGGCCGCGGCTTGCAACGCCTTGCTGCGGGCTGCATGGCTTCAGGCGGCGAGTGCGCCGTCCCCCTGATCTACCCGCACGACGCTGTTGGCTTCGATGCGGCCTAGCACCTGGCGGGCGCGCAGCACTACCGCGGCAGGTACTCCGGCCAGGCGGGCGGCCTCGATGCCGTAGCTGCGGCTGGCGCCGCCCGGGGCTACTTGGTGCAGGAACACCAGGGCGTCGCCGGTTTCCTGCACCAGCACCTGGGCATTGGCGACGTTGGGGAGCTGGCCGGAGAGGGCGTTGAGCTCGTGGTAGTGGGTGGCGAAGATCGAGCGGGCGCCGATGCCGCCGCTCTTGGCTGGCGTGGCCAAATGTTCGGCCACGGCCCAGGCGATTGAAAGGCCGTCAAAGGTGGCGGTGCCGCGACCGATCTCGTCGAGCAACACCAAGGAGCGCTCGCTGGCGTGGTGAAGAATGTTGGCCGTCTCGGCCATCTCCACCATGAAGGTGGACTGGCCGGTGGACAGGTCGTCGCCGGCGCCGACGCGGGTGAAGATGCGGTCGGCTATGCCGAGGCGGGCTGAAGCCGCCGGAATCCAGCTGCCCGCTTGGGCCATCAGTTGCAGCAGGCCGGTTTGGCGCAAGTAGCAGCTTTTGCCGCTGGCGTTGGGGCCGGTGAGGATCAGCAGGTCGGGGGTGCCACCAAGCACCACGCTGTTGGCGGTGAAGGACTCTTCCACTAGCAGCTGTTCCACCACAGGATGGCGACCAGCTTCGATCTGCAGCAGGCGAGCATCTGGGCCGGCAGGATCGGTGATCTCGGGGCAGCAGTAGCCGTTGGTGGCGGCTACCTCAGCCAGGCCGGCGATCGCATCAAGCTCGGCCACCAGGCGCGCAGCTGTGCGGATGCCGGCGGCCTGTTGGCCAATGCGGGCGCGTAGGGCGCAGAACAGCTCATATTCGCGCTGGGCGGCGCGGGCCTTGAGTTGCTGGATGGCACCCTCGCGGTTGCGCAGGGCCGGGGTGACGAAGCGCTCCTCATTGGCCAGGGTTTGGCGACGGATCCAGTGCTGCGGTACCACAGCCGCCTTGGCCTTCGACACCGCCAGGAAATAGCCGAAGGTGCGGTGGTATTGGAGTTTGAGGCTGGAGAGGCCGCTGAGCCGGCGCTCATCGGCTTCCTGCTGGGCCAGCCAAGCGTCCTGGTCATCTAGCTGATTGCGCAGCTCATCGAGGGCGGGGTCGACGCCGTCGTGGATCAGGCCGCCTTCGCTTAGGGAGAGGGGTGGGGCATCGAGCAGGGTGTGACGCAGCTCGGCGGCCAGTGCTTCGAGCTCGGGCCAGGGACGGGCCAGGGCCTGAAGGGGGACGCTGCTGGTTGTTGCGAGCTGGGCGGCTAGTTGGGGCAAGCGCTCTAGGCCATCGGCGAGGGCCACCAGATCTCGGGCGCCGGCACTGCCCGCCCCGGCGCGGCCGGCCAGCCGCTCTAGGTCGCCCATCGGCCGCAGCAGCCGGCGCAGGGCGAGCCGCAGGCCTCGATCGTTCACCAGCTCGCTCACGCCCCCTTGTCGCTCCAGGATCGCCATGCGCTCCACCAGCGGCGCCTGCAGCCAGCGGCGCAGGCAGCGTCCGCCCATGGCGGTGTGGGTGCGGTCAAGCGCCCAGAGCAGGGAGCCGTGCACGCTGCCGCCCAGCTGGGTTTTGGTGAGTTCCAGGTTGCGGCGGGTGGCGGCATCGAGCAACAGCTGGTCTCCGGCGTGCCAGGTGGTGGGTGGATCCAGGGGCACCTTGGCCTGGCTGGTGTCGTCGAGGTAAGCCACCAGGCCTCCCGCCGCGCGCAGGGCCAGCGGCGCCTCGCCGAGCCCTAGGCCAGCAAGGCTGGCCAGGCCGAAACGTTGCTTGAGGGTGGCAGAAGCTTCTGTCGCCTCAAAGGGGGTGCGGGGCAGGGGCGTTAGCCGCAGGGCCTCGGGGCACCAAGTAGGGCCTGCGGCGCCCGGCCAGAGCACCTCGGCGGCCTCCACCTGCAGCAGCTCTTGATGCAAGCCGGCGCTGCTGGATCGCTCCGTGACCCGGAATTCGCCGGTACTGACATCGGCCACCGCCAGTCCCCAGCACGCGCCCTCGATAACCACTGCGCAAAGCCAGTTGTTGAGGCGGGCTGCGAGCAGGCCCTCCTCAAGCACGGTGCCGGGGGTGAGCACCCGGGTGATGCCGCGCTTGAGCAGTTCACCCTTGGCGGGAGTGGTTTCGAGCTGGTCGCAGAGGGCGACACTGAGGCCGTGGCGCACCAATTCAGCGCAGTAGCGCTCCGCGGCATGGTGAGGGATGCCCGCCATAGGCACCCGGCCGATGGTCTTGCCGGCCTCCTTACCGGTGAGGGTGAGCTCCAGCAGGCGCGAGAGGGTGATGGCGTCTTCAAAGAAGCACTCGAAGAAGTCGCCGAGGCGATAAAGCAACACCCGATCGGGATGGTTGGCCTTGAGCTCTACGTAGTGACGCAGCATCGGCGTCAGCTGCTCGGGCTCGACAAGGGCGTGATGGTGCCAGGGGGGCAGGTCGGAGTCGCTGGTTGAGCTGGCTTGCGGTGTGGCGGCTGGGGCGGCTTGGCGCTGCCGACTGCGGGGCAGGGCAAGGCTCGGAGGTCCCGCAGCAGGCTGGGTCTCCTCTGCTAAACCCAGGGCGGCCGCGAGCGAAAGCTGCTGATCGGCTTCCGCGGCCACGGCAATTGGCATGCACAAGGGGCGCTGATCGTAAGCGCGCCTGCCCAGAGGATCGGCTCTTTTCTCCGCACAACTTGTGAAGTATCACTCTGGCTCCTTGCTGGGTGGCTGAGCTGTCGTGTGAGAATCCGGCCATTGACTTGATCAGGCTCCGCGCCATTCGCCGCATCCGCCATGCAGATCCTCAACACCCTCACCGTTCTGGCCCTGGTGGTGATGTCTTTCGCCTTGATCGTGGCGGTGCCGGTGCTCTATGCCAGCAGTGAGGATTCGGGCCGCTCCAATCGCCTGATCCTGCTTGGTGGCCTCGCCTGGGTGGCGCTGGTGCTGCTCAACTGGGGCATGAGCATCTTTGTGGTCTAAAGACGTTGAGTCCACGTGTTTAGCCTGAGGGCATTCGCATACCAAACAAGTGGCCAGCTTCGAGGGCAACTACACCGGGGCCAGTGGTCTCCAAATCGCCATCGTGGTGGCCCGGTTTAACGACCTGGTGACCGGCAAGCTTTTGAGTGGTTGTCTTGATTGCCTTGGACGGCACGGAGTTGATACTTCGGCTACCAGCACTCATTTGGACATCGCCTGGGTGCCAGGTAGCTTCGAGATTCCACTGGTGGCCCAGCGCCTTGCCTCTAGTGGCCGCTATCAGGTGGTCATCACATTGGGGGCAGTGATCCGCGGCGACACGCCCCACTTCGACGTGGTGGTAGCCGAGGTGAGCAAGGGTGTGGCGGCCGTGAGCCGCTCCACTGGTGTGCCGGTGATTTTCGGTGTACTCACCACCGACACCATGCAGCAAGCCTTAGAGCGGGCAGGCATCAAGAGCAACCTGGGCTGGAACTACGGCATGCAGGCGCTGGAGATGGGCAGTCTCATGGCGGAGTTGCCGGGCTGAGGAATTTCACCAGCAGGGTCTGGGGGTCTGCGTTGCGGAATTCCAGCTGCTCGTAGAAGCCGGCGCTGTTGGTGGTCATTAGATAAGTGCGCTCGACTCCCCGCAGGGCTGGTGCGGCCAGTAGGGCTTCCACTACCCTGCGGCCGTGACCTAGGCCGTGTAGATCGCCAGACACCACCACATCCCAGAGCACGGCGCGGTAGATGCCATCGCTGCTGGCCCGGCCAAAGCCCACCAGGCGCTTGCCCTGCCAGAGGCTCACCACAACGGTGCTGCCGGCCAACAGCTTGCGTAGCTGGGCGTGGCTGCGCCCTTGAGCCCAAAAGGCGTGCTTGTTGAATAGGCATTGCAGCTTCAATAGCCCGCGGCTGGGCTGCAGGCCCGGCCCGAGACCGAACCAGCGCATGCCAGGGGCACCAGGGGCGTGAATTAGGAGGCGCAGAGCTGCCATGACAGCATTCTCCCAGCGAAGCGCTTCCTATGACCCGTAAGGGCATCATTTTGGCTGGCGGAAGCGGCACTCGGCTGCATCCGATTACCCGTGCGGTCAGTAAGCAGCTGCTGCCGGTGTACGACAAGCCGATGATTTATTACCCGCTAAGCACACTGATGCTGGCTGGGATTCGGGAGGTGCTGGTTATTAGTACGCCCCATGATTTGGCATCTTTTGAGCGGTTGCTTGGAGATGGCAGCGCTTGGGGAATGGAGATTCGCTACGCCGTTCAGCCGAGTCCGGATGGGTTGGCTCAGGCGTTTTTGATTGGCGCTGATTTTTTAGGTGGTGCTCCGGCGGCACTGGTGCTAGGCGACAACCTCTTCCATGGCCACGACTTGGCGCCGCAGTTGCTTAGCAGCAACATGTCTCAGGCCGGAGCCACTGTTTTTGCTTATCAAGTGCGGGATCCCGAGCGCTATGGGGTGGTGGAGTTTGCCGCCGATGGCCGGGTGCTGAGCCTTGAGGAAAAACCCAGCAAGCCCAAGTCGCGCTACGCGGTGACCGGCCTTTACTTCTATGACGATTCGGTGGTGGAGCGGGCGCGTCACATTCAGCCGTCGCCACGGGGAGAGCTGGAGATCACAGACCTCAATCGCCAATACTTGAAGGAGGGATTGCTGCGGGTGGAGCAGATGGGCCGGGGCATGGCCTGGCTGGATACGGGCACCTGCGATTCGCTGCATGAGGCCGGCAGTTATATCCGCACCCTGGAACACCGCCAGGGGCTGAAGGTGGGCTGTCCTGAGGAGGTGGCCTGGCGGCTGGGCTGGATCAGCAGTGATCAGTTGGTGGCCCTGGCGGCGCGGCTGCGCAAAAGTGGCTATGGCGACTACCTCCTGCAATTACTGGACACCCCCGATGCAGGTTGAACCCCTCACCACGGTGGCCGGCGTCCCCCTTGAGGGGCCATTGCTGCTCACACCCCGGGTGTTTGGAGACGAGCGGGGTTTCTTCTTCGAGAGTTGGAACCAAAAGGCTTTTAACGCTGCTGCTGGCGAAACCTGTTTCGTGCAAGACAACCACTCCCGTTCCAGCCGCGGGGTTCTGAGGGGGTTGCACTACCAGCTGCCTCCCCAGCCCCAGGGGAAGCTGATTCGTTGCGTGGCGGGGGAGATTTTTGATGTGGCGGTGGATATTCGCCGCGAATCTTCCACCTTTAGCGAGTGGGTGTGGGCGGTATTGAGCGCTGAAACTAAGCAGCAATTTTGGGTGCCGGCGGGCTTCGCCCACGGCTTCCTGACCCTGAGCGAGCACGCCGAGGTGCTCTACAAAACCACTGATTTCTGGAGCCGAGAGTGTGAGCGCGCCATCAGCTGGGATGACCCCCAGCTGGCGATTGCCTGGCCTCTGCAGGCTTTGGCTGGAACCCCGCCCCAGCTCTCGGGCAAGGATGCTGCGGCGCCGCTGCTGGCGGAACTAGCTGAAGGAGACCTATTTCCATGAAGGTGCTGCTCACCGGTGCTGCCGGCCAGCTGGGGCAGGCTCTGCTTGTTTCAAAGCCGCCTGAGCTTGAGCTGATCGCTACCAGCCGCGGTGTCGGCCCTGGCTTGCTTGCTTTGGATCTGGCTGATGCCGCCGCTTGCCGCGCCGCCGTGCAGCAGCATCGGCCCGATTGGGTGCTGAACGCCGGCGCCTACACAGCGGTGGACAAGGCCGAAAGCGAGCCCGAGCTGGCCAAGGTCGTGAATGCCGGCGCCCCTGGCGCCTTTGCCGAGGCCCTGGACGAAACTGGCGGCCGGTTGTTGCAGGTGAGCACGGATTTTGTCTTCAACGGCGAGCAAGGTAGGCCCTACCAACCGGATCAGGCGCCTGATCCCTTGGGGGTCTACGGGGCCACTAAGGCAGCGGGAGAGGCAGCGGCCCTGGCCTTGTACGGCGCCCGGGTGCTGCGCACCAGTTGGGTTTATGGGCCAGTGGGAAAGAACTTCTGCCTCACAATGCTGCGGCTCCATCGCCAGCGCAGCGAGATTGGTGTGGTGGCCGATCAGGTGGGCTGCCCCACCAGTACCCACACCCTGGCGGCGGCCTGCTGGCGGGCCATCAGCGCTGATGGCCCGCAAATCCTGCACTGGAGTGATGGCGGTGCCGCCAGCTGGTATGACTTCGCCGTGGCTATTGGTGAACTGGGGGTGAAGCTGGGGCTGCTGCAACATGTGGCCGCTGTGCGCCCCCTCACTACTGCCGAATACCCCACCCCAGCTCAGCGCCCCAGCTACTCGCTGCTGGAATGCAGCAGCAGCAGGCTGGCCTTGGGGTTGGAACCCCTGCACTGGCGGGCGGCGTTGCGGGAGGTGCTGGACTGCATCTCTCCCTCTCTTTCTTAGCGTCTGCTCCAAATCTGTGTTGGCGGCAGCGGCTGGAAAATTACTGTCGTGAATTAAGCCCACCTGGTCAGCTAGGAGGGTCTTCTCTGAAGGCACGCCACAGCCGTGAGGGGATAGAGGATTGTGTAAAAACGTTCCCCCGTAGCCTTTTGCAAGCCTGAGTTCATTCAATGCCCTCCCTGCTGCGCCAAGGGATCAACCGTGTTTTAGTAACCGGCGGGGCCGGCTTCATCGGCGGGGCACTTGTGCGGCGGTTGCTGTTGGACACCCGTGCCACAATTTTCAATCTCGACAAACTTGGCTACGCCAGCGATCTCACCAGCATCGAGCTCACCCTCGCCGAGCTGGGCGCGGCGGCGGCGGGCAGGCATCAGCTGCTGAAGGTGGATCTGGTTAACGCTGAAGCCACGGCGGCGGCGGTGCGGCAGGCCAATCCAGATCTGGTGTTCCATCTGGCGGCGGAGAGCCATGTGGATCGCTCCATCGATGGGCCCGGAGTCTTCATTGATAGCAATGTGACCGGCACTTTCAACCTGCTCCAGGCAGTGCGGACTCACTGGGAGCAGCTTCCCCAGGAGCGGCAGGAGGGTTTTCGGCTGCACCACATCAGTACTGATGAGGTCTTTGGTTCGCTGGGGACTAGTGGCCGTTTCTCGGAATCCACCCCCTACGACCCCCGCTCCCCTTATTCCGCCAGCAAGGCCGCCAGTGACCATTTGGTGCGGGCCTGGCACCACACCTATGGCCTGCCGGTGGTGCTCACCAACTGCTCCAACAACTACGGCCCATGGCAGTTCCCCGAGAAACTGATCCCGGTGGTGATCCTTAAGGCAGTAGCTGGTGAGCCAATCCCCCTCTATGGCGATGGGGCCAACGTGCGTGATTGGCTCTATGTGGAAGACCACGTGGATGCGTTGCTGTTGGCCGCAAGCCAGGGGAAGCTTGGCCGCAGCTACTGCGTGGGAGGTCATGGGGAGCGCACCAATAAAGATGTGTTGGATGCGATTTGCAATGCACTCGACCCGCGACTCCCTGAAGGGGCACCCCACAACCGCTTGATCACGCCGGTGGCAGATCGCCCTGGCCACGACAGGCGCTATGCGATTGATCCAACCAGGATCAGCAGCGAGCTTGGTTGGCAGCCGGGCCACAACTTTGAGGAGGGTTTAGCGGCCACGGTGCGTTGGTATTTGGAGCACCACAGTTGGTGTGGGTCTGCGCTCGCCCAATGCGGTTATGGCGGCGCTCGCATGGGTCTTCTTTCTGGTGTCTAACAACGGTGCGACTGGGTTGGCTTTCTGTGCTTCTCAGTAGGCTGAAGAAAGCGCTGAATAGCTCTCTCCATGCTCAAGCTCCTGCTGGGTGACCCGAATGCCCGCAAGCTGAAGCGTTACCAGCCGGTCGTTTCCGATATCAACCTGCTCGAGGAGGAGATAGCCCCTCTCTCAGATGAGGAGCTGCGCGGCCTCACCGGTGAGTTTCGCCAGAAGCTGGAGAAGGTGGTGGGCAATGCCACCAAAGAACGTGCTCTGCTCGATGAGCTGCTGCCTCAGGCCTTTGCCGTGGTGCGTGAGGCCGGCAAGCGAGTGCTGGGCATGCGCCACTTCGATGTGCAGCTGATCGGCGGCATGGTGTTGCACAACGGCCAGATCGCCGAGATGAAGACTGGCGAGGGCAAAACCCTCGTAGCCACACTCCCGGCCTACCTCAACGCCCTCACTGGAAGGGGCGTGCATGTGGTGACAGTGAACGATTACTTGGCCCGCCGCGACGCCGAGTGGATGGGCCAGGTGCACCGCTTCCTGGGGCTCTCGGTGGGACTAATCCAACAGGAGATGACGCCAGCAGCCCGCCGGGCCAACTACGCCTGCGACATCACCTACGCCACCAACAGCGAGCTGGGTTTCGACTACCTACGCGACAACATGGCCAGCGACATCGCTGAAGTGGTGCAGCGCCAACCCAACTACTGCGTGATTGATGAGGTTGATTCGATCCTGATCGATGAAGCCCGCACGCCCCTCATTATCTCCGGCCAGATAGAGCGACCCCAAGAAAAATACCGCCGTGCCGCCGAGGTGGCTGAGCTGCTGGAACGCTCTGCAGAGCTGGGTAAAGACGGCATCGACCCTGAGGGCGACTACGAGGTTGATGAGAAGCAGCGCAACGTGACCCTCACCGACGAGGGCTACGCCAAGGCCGAGCAGCAGCTAGGGGTGAGCGATCTCTTCAACCCAGAAGATCCATGGGCCCACTTCATCGGAAATGCCCTCAAGGCCAAGGAGATGTTTGCCCGAGATGTGAACTACATCGTGCGCAATGGAGATGCGGTGATCGTGGATGAATTCACCGGCCGGGTAATGCCTGGACGCCGTTGGAGCGACGGCCTTCACCAGGCGATTGAAGCCAAAGAAGAGCTGGAGATCCAGCCCGAAACCCAAACCCTCGCATCGATTACCTATCAAAACTTCTTCCTGCTCTATCCGCGCCTAGCCGGCATGACAGGCACCGCCAAAACCGAAGAAGTGGAATTCGAGAAAACTTACAAACTCGAAGTTGCAATAGTGCCTACCAACCGGGTGCGCTCCAGGACCGACTGGACTGACCAGGTATACAAAACCGAAACTGCCAAGTGGCGCGCCGTTGCCCTCGAAACCGCCGAGGTGCACAAGGGCGGCCGGCCGGTGCTGGTGGGCACCACCAGCGTCGAGAAATCCGAGTTGCTCTCAGCCCTGCTCGCTGAGCAAGAAATCCCCCACAACCTGCTCAATGCCAAGCCGGAAAACGTGGAGCGAGAAGCCGAAATTGTGGCCCAGGCAGGCCGCGCTGGCGCCGTGACCATCGCCACCAACATGGCTGGCCGTGGCACCGACATCATCCTCGGTGGCAACAGCGATTACATGGCCCGCCTCAAGCTGCGCGAGGTGCTGCTGCCCAAGTTGGTGCGTCCCGAAAATGAGCACCGGCCCATCCCCTCAGGCAAAGCCGTGCGCGAGGCCCGCAGTTTGGGGAGCCTCTATCCCTGCAGCCTCAGCGAAGCCAGCGAGCAAGAGCTGGGCACCCTCGCCAAGGCTCTTGTGAATGTCTGGGGCGACCGACAGCTCACACTGCTGGAGCTGGAAGACCGCATTGCTCAAGCCGCGGAGAAGGCGCCCACCGATGACGCCCAGATCCTGGCCCTGCGCGACTGCCTCGCCCAGGTGAAGGGCGAATACGACGTAGTGGTTCACCAAAACGAGCAGCAGGTGCGTGAGGCTGGTGGCCTGCACGTGATCGGCACCGAACGCCATGAATCACGCCGTGTCGACAACCAGCTGCGTGGCCGCGCAGGCCGTCAGGGCGATCCCGGCTCCACCCGCTTCTTCCTCTCGCTGGAAGACAACTTGCTGCGCATTTTTGGCGGCGATCGGGTGGCTGGCTTGATGAATGCCTTCCGGGTGGAGGAGGACATGCCGATTGAATCTGGCATGCTCACCCGCTCGCTGGAAGGTGCTCAAAAGAAGGTGGAAACGTACTACTACGACATCCGCAAGCAGGTGTTCGAATACGACGAGGTGATGAACAACCAGCGCAGGGCCGTTTACACCGAGCGGCGCAGGGTGCTCGAAGGCCGCGAGCTCAAAGTTCAGGTGATCGGCTACGGCGAGCGCACGGTGGACGACATCGTGGAGGCCTACGTGAATCCCGAGCTGCCACCAGAAGAGTGGGATCTCACCCGCCTGGTGGAAAAAACCAAGGAGTTTATTTATATCCTGGAGGATCTCACCCCAGACCAGCTTCTGGGTTTAGGCGTGGAGGAGCTCAAAGCCTTCTTGCAGGAGCAACTGCGCAACGCCTACGACATCAAGGAGGGCCAGGTTGAACAGCAGCGCCCAGGGCTGATGCGTGAAGCCGAGCGTTATTTCATCCTGCAGCAAATCGACACCCTTTGGCGCGAACATCTGCAGGCGATGGATGCCC
>JAQCGH010000011.1 GCA_027620015.1 Cyanobacteriota bacterium | reverse complement strand
ATTCAACTGCTGCAAACTCTTAATAGAGATTGTGCTAGTTGACATTAAAGCCACCCTTAGGGGTGGCTTTTTTGTTGGTTTAGTTTGTTGGGCGGCCTTGTTAATACAGCGCCTGCCGCTAGTGTCCGTCAAGGTCCATTCTGTTGCTAGTTAGTGCGTTCACCAGCTCCCTGGGCCCTAAGAGGATGGGATCGTGGCCATCGGCAACGATTACTGCCTTTTTGGTTGGCCTATAAGCTGTGGCTCAGGCTCGATTGCGTCGACCTTAGTGCCGCTTTTGCATATCACAGCCTCCAGTCTTTGTTTCCTGTGCTTCTAATAGCACTTTCGATTGCGGCTAGATTATTGGGAGGGGATGAGGGATTAGTGGAAAGGTTGTTAGTGTTTATTTCGGATATATTGCCGGCTTCGGCTATGCCAATTTTCTCATCTACACTGGCAGCCTTTTTAAGGCAGGGTTTTGGGGCAGGCATATTTGGTGGTGTTGTACTTCTCTTGTCTGCAAGTAATGCCTATCTCACCTTGCAGCGTGGCGCTGATCGCCTTTGGTGGAATCGCCCAACAGGGCTAGATGATTGGCCATGGAGTCGTTGGGTTATCCGTTATGTGCGTTTACGCATCAAGGCTTTGGGCCTTGTGTCATTATTTGCCCTTTTTATTGTTTTAGATCAGGCTTTCACTAGCACAAGACTGTTGGGCTCAATGAGCTTGTGGACCCGTGCACTCGAGATTTTTCCTATGGCCAGTGATTGGCAGCGTCCCGTTTCCTTAATGCTCGATTTGCTGATTTCGTTGTTGATTGCAATTGCCTTATCCATGTTGTTGTTGTGGGTATTGCCCTCGCGTCGTGTTGCTTGGCAGCCTCTTTTCCCCGGAGCACTATTAATAGGTACATCTCTCACCATCCTTAACTTTGCGTTTGGACGCATTCTTTTGGCAGTGGGGGTACGCTTTCAGGCCTATGGATTGGTTGGGGGTGTGCTATTGCTGAGTCTTTGGGTTTGGTTGGTTGGCGTCATTCTTTACTACGGTCAATGTTTATGTATTGTTCTAAACCGGCGCCAGCGCATCAGGATGGACCTATCTGCCCCAATTGAGATCCTTTGATGCAGCGTTCACCCACCTGGCTCTTTTTCCTGCTTGCGCTGTTGCTGTTGCTTGCTCCCGGTCCTGCAGGACGCTTTGTGCTCGATCTGCTTGGAGGCATAACCTTTATCTTGGTGCTCTTGCCCCTATTGCTGGGAGCAGCTGGCTTCGCGGCTTGGCAGGTTATTCAGAGGAGGATGCGTACCTGTGAATCCTGTGGTTTCGTCTCCATTGAGAAGGATTTTTGCCCAGCTTGTGGCAGCGCTTTCGATGTTTCTGTGGCTGCAGAGCCTAATGAACAATTCGATGTTAGTAACGTCACTATCGATGTTCAGGTAGTCAATGAGAATGACCCATCTACTTGATTTTGGTGCTTTTCCTGATCGGAGCGCTTAGACACTCAGCTGCGTGCCATTTCCTCCAAACGGCGTTCGCGTAAATACAAAAAGAGTGGGGCTCCACATGCGAAGGCTAATGTCACGCAACTGAGCAGAACCCACGGTAGACCCTTCATTTGTAGCCGCTTGCTTTCCTGTACGATCCAGATCACAATCGCGGTTGCTCCGATTGCCAGGTCCCTTGAAAGTGAACTGGCGGCTGGATTTGCATTTGCGAGACTCACAAATAAGCCCAAGTCGAGGCTTGATCCGTATTCCCTCATGAAATCAAAATTTGCTAGCCACGGCAGTATTGCCCCGCTGATCGCCAAGGCTAGATATAACCATTTTATTGCCGAATTCGCTTCAATTTGTGTTGTGTTAACTGAGTTGGTTTCGGATTTTGGTGCCATGATTTGATTTTGTTTTAAGTGAGATCATTAATGGGAAACACTTCTACATCTCCTCCCTGCCACAGCATCACCTCCTGTTCCACATTGGCTAGTATTTCTTCACAGCGATCAAGATAGGCGCGGGCTTGCCGGTACAGACCAGTCATTGCTTCTACATCTAGGTCAGTTGCTTGTAGGGCAGACAAGGTCAGTTGTAGAGCGGTGTGGGCTTCGTTGTAAGAGAGATCAGCGCCAATAGCTTTGCTGCGCTCATTATCTTTTGTTTTACTTGTGTCTTTCACTTTTGGCATGGATCAGGGCTTCGCCGCAAGGACTTGATGCTGAATCTCGCGCACTACAGCGCTCAGTTGTCCATCGGTGAGTTGGGCTACGAATTCACCTCCTGGTTCTAGTTGTCGCACGGAGCGCAACACGTCGCCCTTGCCATTGCGCAGCAAGCAGAAGCCTCTTTTGAGCTGTTGTGCTGGAGAAAGTGCCTGGAGTAGTTGTTGGGCGTGCCATAGGGTCTGGCGGCGACTGGTCAGTATGGAGAGGGGATGCATTCCTGCAAGTCGTTCTCGCTCTCGTGTGAGTCGCTGGCGCTCCCCTCGCAGCCTTAGGGAAATGTGTTGCTGCAGGTTTCTGCTTTGTTGTTGCAATGACTGTGCCACTACGCGGCGATCTGGCAGTAAGGCCACTAGGGCAGCGGTGGGGGTAGCGGCCCTGTAGTCGGCTACTAGGTCTGCAACGGTGGTGTCGTCTTCATGGCCAATGCCGCTGACTATTGGCACTGGGCAGGCGGCTAAACATCGCGCCAGCTCCTCGTTATCAAACACCGCTAGGTCCTCACGGCTGCCGCCGCCACGTCCTATCACGATCGCATCGATGCCCATTTGTTCCACTTGGGAACTCAATTCTTCCAGTGTTCTGCAGATGGTTTCGTGTACGGGGCCTTGCACGGGTATTGGCACCACCACTAGGGCTGTTCCCGGCCAGCGCTCAGCGCTGGTGCGCAGCATGTCTGCCAATGCTGAGCTCGGCCAGCTCGTGAGCAGGGCAATGCGCCTTGGGAATGCGGGTAGGTTTCGTTTGCGTGTTTGATCCAGTAAACCGTCCTGGGTCAGCCGCTCACGCACCTGTTCGAACTGACGCAGGACCGAACTCAGGCTTGGCCGGATGTCTAGTGCCTGAACGCAGAGGCTTGCCCGGCTGCTCCAAAAGTTCAACTTGCCCACCACAACCACTCCATCCCCGTCTTCGGGAACGAAACTGAGCTTTGCCAGTTGGGAAGCCCAAACGACAGCGGAGATTGATGCCTGCTCGTCGACCAGAGTCATCCAGAGATGCCCCTTCTTCAATTGGGGTCTGCTCACGGTTGCATCAAGCAAAAACCGAGGAGCAAAGCCCCGCTCAAGCAGCGATGCGACCGCGCCGTTCAGTTCGGTTACGCCATATCGCGGTATGCCTAAAAATTCCCCGGTCTCATTCACGGCTGGATCTGTCGATAGCAGATCCACCAGTAGAGGCTCACTAGTCCTGCCATCAGCGCTACCGATCGCCCAATCGGATGGTCAAGGCGGATAAGCCCTGCGCCGCAGATCACAAGGGCGCTGCTAAGCAGGCGCGAGCCATCACGACGGTTTTTGACGTAAAAGCGGGCCAAGTCAGCCATGCCAGAAAGATCCAGTTTGGGGCAGGCTGGCACCTTATTGCTCCATACCTCTCATGCTCGGCGACTGCCCTTTTGCAGCCGCGCTTTGGTAAGTGCTGTCGGCTGGGCCTGGCACGGGTCTTCAGGCCAGGGGTGACGGGGGTAGCGCCCGCGAAGTTCCTTGCGCACCTCCTGATAACTGCGTTCCCAGAAGCCCGCCAGATCTTGAGTGATCGCCGCCACTCGGCCGGCTGGCGTGAGCAGGTGCACGGTCACGGCTAGCTGGCCTGAAAGCACCATCGGGTTTTTACTAGCGCCAAATAGCTCCTGCAGCTTTACCGCCAGCACTGGTTGGCCGCTGCTGTAATCGAGCTTCACTTTGCGGCCAGAGGGCACTGGCAGGTCTACTGGCAGCAGCTGATCGAGTTGGGGACGCATGCTCCAAGGACAGTCACCCCAGAGGGCTTCGCCTAGGGCTATGCCTTGCAGGTCGTCACGGCTGCGGAGTCCGTTGAGGTGTAAGCCGAGCCATTCATCTAGCTGTTCAAGTAGCTGCTTAGGACTGCGGTTGGGCCATGGGTCTCCTAGGTGCTGGTGGACCAGGTTGAGGCGTTGCTGGAGTTGGCGGCTAGCCGGATCCCATGGCAAGGCTTCCAGTCCTAATTGCCGCAGGCCATCTAGTAGGGCGCTGCGAATTAAGGCCGGCTCGGCTTCGCTCCAGCTGCAGCGCTCAAGCACCAGCGCTCCTAGTCGTAGGGAGCGCTCGCATCGCACTCGTTGAGCTTCTCCATCCCAGCGCGCCTCCACTTTGAAATGTCCTTGGCCACCGGTCTGCTCCGCTAGTTGCCGCAGTTGCCCGACAGCAAGGGGGATCGCTAGCTGAATACGAGCGTCCTGGCCCTGGCCATCAAGCTGGGCAACGGCCAGAGCAGGGCATGCCACCAGGGGGTCGTCTGCATGGAGCACAGCGCCGCGTCCGCCACTGAGTAGATAGCGACCAGGCTTTCCTGATCTCGCTAGGGCTAGCCGCTCGGGATAGGCGGCAGCTATGAGTGCGGCGGCCACTTCCGACAGGTTTGCTGATCGGCTAACCAGCATTGCAGCTGTAGGGCTCGAACCTTGATTACCTAGTTGCCTTACCTTTTGGTGCAGTTGAGTTTGCAGCTGACGCAGCCGGCCTTGGGAGCTATCGCCAAGGCGATCTTCCATTAGCCAGTCAAGTCGCCGCATCAAGTCACTGCCTGACTCCTGTCTGTTGAGGGGATCGCGCTCGCTTAGCAGCACCGCTAGGGCGCAGGCCAGCTCCAATTGGCCTAGTTGTTGGCCCAGTAGTAGCAGCTGGGCAAGGCGCGGATGCACCCCCAGTTGGGCCAGGCGCTTTCCGTGGTTGTTCAGCAGCCCGGTGGCTGCTAATGCACCTAACTGACCGAGCTTCAGACGGGCCTCCTGCAGGGGTGCTGGTGCTGGGGGGTCGATCCAGCGCAGATCGTTGCCATGGGGATCGCCCCACTGGGCCAGTTGCAGGGCCAGGGGCAGGGGATCTACTTCCAGCAACTCCGGTGGATCGAAAGCGGGACGGCGCTGCTGTTCAGAAGGCGACCAGAGGCGCAAGCAGCGTCCTGGCCCCAGGCGCCCGGCCCTGCCAGAACGTTGCTCAGCGCTGGCCTGGCTGGCGGGCACGGTGACGAGGCCGTCAAGTCCACTACCAGGATCGAAGCGGTTGCGGCGGCTCAGACCACTGTCAAGCACAAGGGTTACCCCGGCCAAGGTGAGAGAACTCTCAGCGATGGAGGTGGCGAGCACCACCTTCCCGGCAGCGCTGCTGGCCGGGCCGATGGCGAGGCTCTGGGCCCCCAGTGGCAAGGTGCCGTGTAGGGGTGCACACTCCACGCCCCGTTGGCTGGGCTTTCCCCAGCTGGTTGCGGCGATCGCCCTGCTGCAGTCCTGGATCTCTCTAAGCCCCGGCAGGAAAACCAGCACGGTTTCGCCGTCGCCGCGCTGGTTTAGCCAGTGCTGCTCAAGGGCGCGCACCACCTGTTGCGCCAGCCTTTCTCCAGGACGTGGCGGCTGGTGGCTGATTGCCACTGGATGGCAACGCCCCTCGCTGGTCATCACGGTGGCCCCAGGCAACTGCTCTGCCAGTGGAGCCAGGTTGAGGGTGGCAGACATAAGCACCAGCCTCAGCTCTGGTCGCAGCAGCTCCCTGGCCTGACGCACCAGGGCAAGGGATAGGTCGGTGTCGGCGCCGCGCTCGTGGAATTCGTCAAAGATCAGGCAGTCCACCTGATCAAGGCCAGGGTTTGCCTGCAAGCGCCGCAGGAATAGGCCGTCTGTGATCACCTCCAATCGGGTGACAGATGAGATGCAGGATTCGAGCCGCACGCTGTAGCCAACTTGCTGGCCGAGGGGCTCACCGAGCTCAGCTGCCAGCCGTTGGGCTGCCGCTTTGGCTGCCAGACGACGGGGTTCCAGCATCCAGATGCGGCCAGATGGCGCATTTGTCTTGCTCTCCTCCAGGTTTAGTCCTGAGAGGAGAGCTAAGGGCACCCGAGTGGTCTTACCTGCTCCAGGGGGTGCCTGGAGCAGCACGGTGGCACCGGGTCTGCAGGCTTCGAGAAGCTTGGGTAGCAGGCCGTCAATCGGTAGCGGGGTCTTTTGCAGGGAGCTGTCCTTGTGGAATCAGCGCACGTGGCGGATGCCATCTACCGGGTGGTAGGCCTCGCCTGTGAGCTCCTCATAGACGATTGCCGGTAGGCCGGTTTCAAACATGGTTTGCAGGGCATCTTTTAGGTATGGATTCCAGCCACCGGTACTCACTTTGCCGTGGCGAACAGTCCAGTCCCAGGTGCCTTGCAGGTCTCGGGGGATGCGGCCCTCTCGGTCGCGACGGGCTACGAGATCCTGAGATTCAACCAGGCCGACTAAAATCGGATCCCTGCCGTAAGCAGGTGTGATGCTCAACTCAAGCCGAATCGGATCCTCCTTTATCAGCTTGAGGCGAAAACGAGGTGGCAGTTTGAGACTGGTCAACACTGCAGCCACTATTCGGGTCCGTTGGTCCAACATCTGTCTCCGCTAAAAAACACTTGCTCAACGGAGAGCCTATTCAGCTGAGGTCACCCGGGTAAACAACCTGTTCGTTATCCCCGTTGAAGCGAACGGTCAAAAGGTCTTCTTTGGTGATTTGACCATCTGAATCAAGTAGCTCCGGATGAATCGTGAGTCGCCCGGTGCGGTCGATATTGGGCCTGATTTCTGGGGTTTGTTCTGCTGTGATACCCATGGCGTCACGATCACCGGGACGGGGAATGGCACGGAATCCCTGACCCATCACCTTGAAGGCTTGCCAAAGCAGGGCTACAAAGCAGGCCCCATAGAGCAGTGGTAAAAGCTGGGAGAGCAATGTGTTCATGGCCGTAAAGCTGGCCCCAGGTTGATGGTTGCATGTCGCAATCCCATCATTGCTTGGATCGAGCTGTTTGGGGATTAACGACCGCTACATCTCCGGTATTAGCGACCATCCAGGCCCAAAGGGTACTAAAAGCGGCACCGAAGGCCAGAAAAGCAATAAGGAGGCGCTCCGTGTCCATGGATTGAAGGATAACTTTACTTACCATAGGAGTGATTTGCCGCATGTGGCGGCTGAGCTGGGAGGGAAATCCCGCCCTAGGCGGCAACTAGCTGGGTGCGTACGGTTTTATTGAGTTGATTGTTGTGGTGATGGCTGATTTGAGAGCTTTGCCCTGGCTGGGTTCGGGGCTAGTGGTGATGACTCTGCTCGCGCCCCCATCTCCCTGGCCAGGAGCTGCCGCCCGCGCCCAGAGTGAGATATCTGCGAGTTTGAACCGCCAGTCATTTGTGGCTGCTGCTGTTCGCCGTGCTGGACCCGCTGTCGTGACCATTGACACGGAACGGACCGTGGCGACCTCAGGTGGTGCTTGGGGAGGCTTGCCAAGAGGTCTGCTCAACGACCCCCTATTTCGCCAATTTTTTGGCATGCCCCAGCAGCAGCAGCCGTCTCAGCGCATAGAGCGGGGGCAGGGAAGCGGCTTCATTTTTCAAGCTGAGGGCCTGATCTTGACCAATGCCCACGTGGTGGAGAAATCAGACCGGGTGACAGTGGGGTTGCAGGGCGGTCGTCGGGTTGATGGCACGGTGGTAGGTCTTGACCGCCTTACGGATCTAGCGGTTGTGAGATTGGCAGGCAATGGCCCCTGGCCAGTAGCGCCCCTGGGGAATTCCGACAGCCTTCAGGTGGGCGAGTGGGCAATTGCCGTAGGCAACCCGTACGGCTTGGACAACACTGTGACCATGGGGATCATCAGCAATCTCAATCGCAACGCCAGCAAGCTGGGCATCACAGACAAGCGCTTGGATCTGATTCAGACAGATGCAGCTATTAACCCTGGTAATTCAGGCGGACCTCTGCTGAATGCCGATGGCGAGGTGATCGGTATTAACACCTTGGTGCGTACTGGCCCTGGAGCGGGCTTGGGATTTGCTATCCCGATTAATCGGGCCCGGGATATTGCTCGACAACTACTTAAATCTGGGCGTGTTAGCCATCCGGTGATCGGAGTAAGCCTTGAAGTTGTACGTGCCGAGGATGGAACAAGTCTGAATCAAGGAGTCCGCGTAGTTTCAGTACAGGCTTCCGGACCAGCGGCCAGGGCAGGACTGCAAAGGGGTGACGTAATTGTTCAGGTTGGCGGTCAATCGATCCATTACCCTTCCCAACTAGTGACAGCAGTGGAACGGGTAGGTGTAGGTGGAAGCTTGGTGCTTCGGGTTAACAGGGCTGGAAATACGTTGGAATTGACTGTCACTCCAGCCCAATTGTCCCCAGCCCCCTAGTACTCGTGCGCCCAAGGGCTGTTATTGCTTGAAGAAGTCTGTGCTGGTGTTCCGAGTTGCTGGCGCATCACCCATTGGGTTGCCGCCTTTTGGCTATGCCAAGCCTGAAGAAGTTGCTTGGCGATGCCTTGTAGGGCCTGTGGATCGGCAGTGGCCTCGATGGCCCGGTTCATGCGCTCTAACTCAAATTGCTGACCGACACTGAGGGCGAGTGGTTCAAACATGGCACACACCGCTTGGCTGGTGAACTTGCCAAAGATACAAAGTGTTTCAATCCTGTGCGTAGCGGTTGCAACAGGGCGCCGCGCCTGTGCTGATTTGCTGTTGTGCGATGGGGTCTGACGCCTGGGCTCAGTGCTGCTCACGTAGCTGTTCAACGCATGCCGTCACGCAGGCGCCGTCGTCTAGGGAGCATGTGGTGATGCATTCGAAGTACACCTCTAGGGAGTCGCTTGGGCCTCCATGCTCCTGTTGGGCTGGGGGTTGATAGCTGATGCCTTGGGCGTTGGGCCCCATGCGTCCACTTCTCATGATGTCCTGCGGTAGCGACTTGTTGTCAGCTTATGCACACCAAATCAAGGGGGCCAGCGAAATGAGTCTTCCTGCCTAGGCGGCGGTGAAGTTCTGTGTACTTGCCGGGGAAGGGGCTGAGGGCCGGGCTGCTCAGCTGGATTTGGACTGGGATTTGCGCGATGCCTGCTTGGCCTTGTTGGCGGCCTGTTTTGCTGTTTTGCGTTCTGCTTCTTCCGCTTTCCGGGCAAGACCAGCCTCCTCTTCTTTCTTGGTGAGGTAATAGGAATAATCGCCGCGGTAGAGCACCAGTTGGCCATCTCGGATCTCCACGATCCGATTTGCCACTCGGGAGATGAAGTAGCGGTCGTGGCTCACCAGCAAGGCTGCCCCCTCGTAGTCGATAAGGGCGTCCTCCAGCATCAGCTTGGCTGGGATATCAAGGTGATTGGTGGGCTCATCCAGCACCAGGAGGTTGCAGGGGCTCAGCAGCATTAGGGCTAGTGCAAGACGGGCCTTCTCTCCTCCAGAGAGATTGCCGGCCTCCTTAAACACACTCTCGTTACTGAAGCAGAAACTGCCTAACAGTGAGCGCACCTGGGTCTGGGTCCAGTCGGGCACCACCTCGAAGATCGTGTTGATCACGGTTTTGGACAGGTCTAGTGCTTCGGCCTGGTTCTGTTCGAAGTAGTTGGCTATTACGTTGTGCTCCCCGAGGCTGGCGATGCCGTCCTCGGGCTTTTCGCTGCCCATGATCAGCCGCAGCAGGGTTGATTTGCC
The DNA here is from genome assembly GCA_027620015.1 of Cyanobacteriota bacterium. GTDB lineage: Bacteria > Cyanobacteriota > Cyanobacteriia > PCC-6307 > Cyanobiaceae > Cyanobium_A. The sequence continues at coordinate 42,244 of JAQCGH010000011.1, read as the reverse complement.
GGCGCCGTTAGGCCCGACAAAGGCGATGCGGTCACCCCTTTCCACCTCAAGGTCAGCCCCTAAAAACAAAATCTGGTCGCCGTAGCTGTGGGTCAGGTTTTTGATATCTGCCACCAGGCGGCCAGAACGTGGTGCTTCGGGAAAGCGGAATCGCGGCCCGCCGATTCCTTCGAGCGGTGCTTCGACCCGCTCAACTTTCTCCAGAAGTTTCTCCCGGCTTTTGGCCTGGGTGGAGCGGGTGGCACTGGCCCGAAAGCGGTCGATGTAGGCCTGCTGGGCTCCCAGCTCCTTTTGTTGCCTATCAAATGCGGCCTGGGTTGCTTCGCGTTCCAGGACTTTCTGCTCAAGGTGTTGGCTGTAATTGCCCAGATAGGTGCGCGATACCCCCCGTTCGGTCTCCACTATCTGGTTGCATACCCGATCCAGGAAGGTGCGGTCGTGGCTTATCACCACCAGGGCCGCCGTTTGTTCGACCAGATAGCCCTCGAGCCACTGGATTGTTTCCACATCCAGATGGTTTGTGGGCTCGTCTAGTAGCAGTAGGTCTGGTTCCTGAAGCAGGATTTTGCCGAGAGCAATGCGCATCTGCCAGCCGCCGGAATAATCCCCCACCAGCTGTTCGGCCCCCTCGGGGCTGAAGCCAATGGTGGGAAGCAGTTTGTCGATGCGGGCGTCGAGCTCGTAGCCGTGTAACGCCTCGAACCGGCTGTGCAGCCGGCCAAGCTCGTGGATCAGCTCGTCGAGATGGTCGGGGTCGCTGGCGGCCTGTTCACTAGCCATCTCGTGCTCCAGCTGGTGCTGGCGAATTAGCACCTCAGCTGCTTCGCCGAAAGCCTGGAATAGCTCCTCTCGCACCGTCCGGGCTGGATCAACGTCGAATTCCTGCTGCAGGTAGGCAATTCGTGGTTCGCCTTGCTTCACCACCAGACCACTGCTGGGCTCTTCCAACCCGGCAATGATCTTCATCTGGGTGGACTTACCAGCTCCGTTGACACCCACCAGGCCAATGCGATCTCCAGCCCTCACCTCCCAGGTGACATCCTTCAGCACCTCGCCGGTGGGATAAATTTTGCCTAGGCGTTCGAGGCGGAGCACGGAATAGATCTTGGGACCAAATCCATCATCCCTGGCAACCCGTCTGCAGGGGGGCGGCTAATTAATCATCTGGTGCAGACTCCTTTCCCCTGCCTGTGCGATGGACATGATCAAACGCCTTGAGCAGGTGGCGGCTCTAGTTGTCGCAGCTGGTCTGGCACTTATGAGTTATTGGCTATTTTTCAGCTGGGCTGGTGGGGACCGTGATCAGCGCCAACAGCGTCGCACTATCTCAGAGCCCCCCGCGGGCCTTCACCACCCACTGCTTGCTGACGCTGTCATCCAGGCTGGAAATGTAGGTGCGGATCTCTTGGGAGCTGACCGGCAAGTTGAACTGCTGGCCCAGTTCAATGATTCGACTAATGGCTCCGGAGGGGTCCTGTAGGGCCTGCCGGAATAGTGACTTGGTTAGTTCGTGGTCGGCACTGATTTGGGCGTAGAGCTGAGCGGCATTGCCTTCATGCAGAGGCTTTCCGTCGTCAACGTTGCTGGCGGTCATTGCAGGCAGCAAATTGAATAGACTTTAAAACGAATCGGTTCAGGCGGCTAGTTGGTTTTCGTCTTGTTCTGGTGTGCCACAAGCAGAGGCATCTTCCATGCTGCGGGCGTCTAGGCAAAGCACTTTGCGCAGCTCTGCGTAATTAGCGGCCAAAACACCTCTGTCCTCCTGCTGGGCGCTGTATTCGGCACGCTGCAGAACGTGATGCAGGTGGGTCAGGAGGTAAGTGCTGATTACTGCAGATACGAGCACATCACTGCGCTCTGCTGTCTGGCGTTTGCGGCTCTGGGCTGCCGAGGTACGTGGGATTGAGGAGCGGGGCACGGTGTGCACCTTCGAAGGAATGGTTGCCTTCAGCATAGTCTTGGATACTATCCTTGTGGATCTCTGTACACTTGTTGCTATCTGAGGGGTACGGACCGGAGATTGAAAGCTCCAGCTCCAGCCCACGCTTGCTTCAAAACTCCGTGGCCACCAGGCAGACCTCTTCGAGTGGCAAGGCCAAATCACCCCGCATTCAGGTGGTGCTGCCCGAGGAGCTCTGCCAAAGGTTGGCTGAGTTTGCAGATGCCGAGTCCCGCACGGTGAGCAACATGGCGAAGGTGCTGATCCAGCAGGGTGTGGAGAGGCTGCAGCAGGCCCAATCCAGCAAAGTTGATCCAGTTCAGGTGGGTTTCCAGGCCGAGCTTTTTCGTCAGGGACTGGAGGCCAGTCAGGGCCAGAGGCCCCAACGCCTGCGGGGAGCTCCCCGCAGGGTTCGCTTGCACCGACCGGTCTGAGGACGGGCGCACAACCCCAGTACGGCGCCACCACTTGCTCCAGTGACTGAGGGCAGATTTCCCTGATGTCCCAGGGAGTGCCACCAGGCCAGCAGGGCGAAGGCCAAGGCCTCTCGTGCCGCCTCGCCGATGCCAAATTCCGCCAGCCGCCGCACGATCAGGCCGCGGCAGCGTAGTTGGAGTTGTTCTACTAGCAGGCTGTTGCGGCAGCCCCCGCCAGCCACCAGCAGCTCGATCGGCTGGGGCCCATGGCCCAACTCTTGGGCTACTACCGCGGCACTGAAGCCGGTAAGAGTGGCAAGGGCATCCGCAGCGTCTCTCCCCTTAACTTCGGATAGCCGTCTCTCCAGGTCTGCCTGGCCGAATAGATCTCGACCGGTGGACTTCGGCGGCGGGCTCAGGAAATATGGCTCAGTCAACCAGCGTTGAATCAGAGCCTCATCAATGTGTCCCTGCCGAGCCCAAGCACCATTAGCGTCATAGCTCTGCTGGCCGCAACTGAAGTGCATGGTCGCCAGGTCCAACAGGGTGTTGGCAGGGCCACAGTCCCAGCCCCGCACTGGCAGGCAACTTTCGGGCCCTCGGGCCGGTGGGATCAGGGTGAGGTTGGCTATGCCGCCCAGATTCAGCACCGCCCGCCAGCCCCCGCAGCGCCCCAGTAAGGCGTCGTCTGCAGGTGGGACAAGCGGCGCTCCCTGGCCGCCAAGGGCCAAATCGGCACTCCTGAAATCAAATACCACCGGTTTAGCTAGCAGTTCCGCCAGCAGCGCCCCCTGTAGTAGTTGCCAGCTGGCCCCACGCTTGCCAGCCTGGGGCGGTCGATGCCAGAGGGTCTGGCCGTGGCAGCCAACTAATTGTGCCCTGCCTTGAGGGTCGCAAGCCCTGGCGGCGATGGCCTGCTGCTCGGTTACGGCTTCCGCCAATTCGAGCAGCGTTGGACCGTCTAACGATTGGCCTTGGCTAATGCCAATTAGCTTGCGTTGGAGCTCGGGCGGGTAAGGGTTGAAGTGGTGATTTTCCAGCCTCCAGCGCGGACGCTGGGGTGGCCCGCTGAAGCTGGATAGAACGGCGTCCACACCATCGGCACTTGAGCCGCTCATCAACCCCAACACCCGCATCAGTCACAAGCTCACTTATTGGGCTGGGGGGTCATGCGCAGGTAGGGCTTGATCTCAGTGACGCCCTTTGCGAACTTTGCGCGGGCATCCTCAGTGGAGATTGATGGCACCACCACGCAATCGTCGCCATCTTTCCAGTTCACCGGGGTGGCCACCGAGTGGTGGTCGGTGAGCTGCAGGGAATCAATCACTCGAAGGATTTCTTGGAAGTTGCGGCCGGTGCTGGCTGGGTATGTGATCTGTAAGCGGAGTTTTTTGTTGGGATCGATGATGAACACCGAACGCACCGTCAAATTGTTAAGGGAGTTGGGGTGGATCATTCCGTAAAGGTCGCTCACCTTTTTGTCGGCATCCGCCAGGATCGGGTAATCAACTGTTGTCTTTTGGGTTTCGTTGATATCGCAGATCCAACCATTGTGGCTCTCGGCGGAATCCACGCTTAGGGCGATGGTTTTAACGTTGCGCTTTTCCCACTCAGGGCGCAGCCGGGATACCTCTCCCAATTCCGTTGTGCAGACAGGGGTGTAGTCGGCCGGGTGGGAGAACAGCACAACCCAGCTGTCAGCGCCGAAGTCGTAGAGATTGATCTGCCCGAGCTGGGAATCCTGGGTGAAATCGGGAACGGTATCGCCGAGTTGAATGGCCATGGATGCTGTAAGGGAGAAGAAAGCAAGTGACGATCGTGCCACAAGTCAGCGCGCAAATGTTGCGTTTTCGTTCTCAGGCGCTGACTCGGGCCAGCTGCGCAACTCCTGGCGCAGGTGCTGCAGGCCTAGGCATGCGGTGGCGGAAATGAACAGGGCTGTTGGCGCTAGTGCTCGGGCTCGCTCTACCTCTCCGGCTGGGCAGCGGTCGATCTGATTAGCGATCAGGCGCCTGGGGGCGTTTGCTCCAAGAGAATCGAGGATGGTGTTGACGGTGCGCCATTGCTCGGGCCAGGCCGGGTCGGCAAGATCAACCACGATTAGTAGGCCCTCAGCTTCAAGGGTTTCTTCCAGGGTTGAGCGGAAGGCTTCCAGCAGGGGCGGGGGTAAATCGCGGATGAAGCCCACCGTGTCAGTTAGCAGAACTGGTTCTGGCAGCTCAAGTCGACGGGTGGTGGGATCAAGAGTTGCGAACAGCTTGTTTACAGCCAGCACGGCGCGGGCCTCGCTGGCCCTTGTTAAGGCGTTGAGCAGAGAACTTTTACCGGCGTTGGTATAACCCACTAGGGCCAGTCGCCGCAGTCCCTGGCGGCCGCGACGCAACCTTGCACGGTGCTCACCAAGCTGGCTCACCTCCCGCTGCAAACGCGCAATCCGCCGGGCGATTGCGCGGCGATCTTTCTCCAGTTGAGTTTCGCCAGGCCCCCGGGTTCCTATGCCTCCTCCCTGCCTCGACAGGCTGCGGCCGCGGCCGGTGAGTCTGGGCAGCCTGTAGCGAAGTTGGGCCAGCTCTACCTGCAGTCGGCCGGCGGCGCTGGCGGCCCGTTGGGCAAAAATGTCGAGAATCAATTCACTACGGTCGCTCACTGGCAGATCGAGTAGCCGCTCCAGGTTGCGGGCTTGCACCGGTGTGAGCTCCCGATCAGTCACTACGAGAGTGGCGCCAAGCCGCCTGGCCTCCAGGGCCGCTTCACCTACTTTCCCCTCACCCCATAGGGTCTGGGGGGCAACCTGGCTGCGGCGCTGCTCCACCACTCCCACCGCCACGGCACCGGCGCTGCCTACGAGTCCCTCCAGTTCGGCAATCAGGCGCTGGGCCCTGTAGCGATCGCCGGGGGTGAGGGCTAGCAGCAACACCCGTTCGGGGCCGTCTTGGTTGGCGCCAAAGGCGTTAGCGCTAGGTGCATTTAGCGGCGTGAGGCTGAGGGGATCACGGCCGCACAGCTCTGCTAAATCTTCAGTGGCTTCGCTTGCCCAGGGTTCGGCGGCGGCAGGGTGGGCCACCAGCAGTTGGGCTGGCCACTCTCCCCCGGCCCCCGCCCTGTCGCCGAAGCGCAGCCAAACGATGGGTGCTAAATCCAGCCCCACGATTCCCTCCTGGCGGCCAGCTTCTAGTTGTTTGGTTCTGCCGCAGCAGGTGATCAGCCGCAGCTCGGAACCCTGGCGTCGCTCCGAGCCGGGCAGGCGCTCCAGCAGCCGGCCCGATTGTTCCAGCGGTCCTACCCAAAGCAGCCGGCACAGGCCCCGGCTATCCACTACCAAGGTGAGCGGCAGCTCCAGCTCACGGCTTTCGCTGGCAAGCCTCTGCAAGCAGAGAAGTTCAGCTACCTGGTCGTCTGGATGGCGGCGGTGGCAGAGGCGTTCCAGGCGTCTTTTTTGGGCTGGCCGCAAGCCAGCCGTGCGCCCTGCCAAGCCGCCTTGTTTCACCACAAGTAGAGAGCGATTACGGATTTTTTCATGGTCGAGCTTTGCCCAACACTCGCTTGGACCTTCAGCAGCGTCACCGTGACCAGTTCGCTAGCCAGCCGGCGACCACTTTGAACTGATGCGATTTGCCAGGTAAGCGAGCCAGGTAGGCCAGTTTGCGGATCTGAAATGCCGCTGCCCCCGCAAGGGTGATTCCTCCCCCAACAAGGCTTGCCTCACCACGGCCCAGGCTCATCATTTCGCCAAGGTCGTTGTAGTTGAAGGTTTCGAGAGGTTCGCCAGCGAGGGAATGCATCAGGTTGGCGGCCAAGCACTCTGCTTGTTGAAAGGCCACTTGGGCCGTGGCAGGCAGGGGGAACTCCTGCTGGGCGATGTCGCCCAGGGCAAATAGATGGGGCTGATCGACCAGCTGCAATGTGGGTTCGCAACTCAGTCTTCCGAGGCGGTCGACGGGAATTGGCGGCTGGCATTCAAGCGACTGAAAGCGCAGTCCTGCAGTCCAGATGACCCCATCAACCTTCAGCTGTTCCGAGCCCGCTGGCCCCAGCAGCATCAGCCCATCAGGTTGCACCGCCTCGACGCGGGTGTGGGTTCTCAGCCTCACATCACGGCGTTTTAGGGCCTGCTCAGCCTGCTCTCGATTGAAGGCCTTTGCCTGGGGCAGCAGTGCGGGGCCCTGCTCAATCAGATCCACGATCGTGCTGCCCTGCAACTGGTCGGCAAGCTTGCAGGCCAACTCCACCCCGCTGGCACCCGCTCCCACCACCGCTAAACGTTGCAAGGGCCGGGCCCGCTCCTTCAAGGTCTGGATCAGCAGCTGCAGGCGTTCAACATCTGCCAACGTGCGAAAACCCAGGCAGTATTCGGCTACGCCGGGGATGCCGAAGTCGTTCGCTTTGGCACCCGTGGCCAGCACGAGGCGACTGAAGTGAAGGCTGCGGCCGCTTGCGGTATGAACCTTTGAAGAATTGGTGTCGATACGCACTACCCGGTCCTGCAGCCACGCCACCCCTTTGCCGGCTAGCAAGCTGTCGTAGCGGGGGGCGATTTCCCAGCTGCGCAGCTCGCCGCTCAGCAGTTCGTAGAGAAGCGGGAGAAACAGGAAGCGATCGTTTGGTTCGATCAGCAGGATTGGCGGATGTTGGCGATGCGCTGCTAGAGCGAGGGCGGTGTAGAGCCCACCAAAGCCTCCGCCCACTATCACTACTGGTGCTGATAGCGGGGTTACCGCAGCCTGCGATAGCGCCGCCTCAGGATTCAGCATCGCTTTAGTGGTCTTATGCCGACAGCTGCTTTTAAACCCTAACCAGCGTCTAACTCAAAGGGCGATGATGTCCTCATGAAGATGGCCCCAGCCCCAGCCCTTCCTCCAGATGGCGCCGGTCGGCCGATCGATCTGGACGCTGTTAGGTCTTTGCTCGCTCCTTTGTCGGCCCAAGAGCGGCTGCGCTGGGGCCAGGAGGTTTTCGGGGCAGGGTTTGCATTGACAACCAGTTTTGGCATCCAGTCAGCCGTGCTGCTGCACATGGCCAGCGAACTGACCTCCCATACCGGCCTGCCCATAACCGTTCTCTGGGTTGATACGGGCTATCTGCCGCCGGAAACCTACCAATACGCAGAGCTCCTCGTACAGCAGCTCCAGCTCCAATTAGTGGTGGCCCAGTCAACCATGAGCCCGGCTCGGATGGAAGCTCTGCACGGCCGCCTTTGGGAGGAAGACCAGGGCGGTGATATGGAGCTTTATCACCGCATACGCAAGGTAGAACCTCTCGACCGAGCTCTCACTGATCTAAGGGTGACCTGTTGGGCCAGTGGCGTGCGCGGCCGCCAGACCGATCACCGCAAGGCCATGGAACCGCTCGATGGTGTGCGTCAGCGCTGGTCGCTGCGGCCGCTGCTCTCTTGGAGCAAACGGGATGTTTTTTACTACATGGAAGAGCACAAGCTTCCTCAGCATCCGCTGTTCGAGCAGGGTTATTCCACAGTGGGCGACTGGCACTCCAGTGCGGCTGATCAAGGTGATGTAAGCGGCCGGGCGACCCGTTTTGGTGGGCTCCAACAGGAATGTGGCATCCATCTGCCGGGATTTATGGGAGAGGGCATCTGAGCGAGGGCCGCTGGCTACTGATCGGCAACAGCCGATGGCACTGGGCAGCGGGTGAGCCGGGCTGCCTGCGTACATGGACTGCTCCAGCCGGTGTGGGCGAGTTTGAGGGGCTGGTTGCTTGGGCTGGGGTGGGCCATGTGCCTAACTGTGCTCCATTGCCGCTGAAGCTACGTCTGCAATTAAAAGATGTGCCCTTGTTGGAGCAGCCTGGCTGGCTGGGAGTCGATCGAGCCCTGGTGGCTTGGCGGGCCTGGTGCCTTGCCGCTGGGCCCGTCTTGGTGGCGGACGGCGGCACCGCTATGAGCCTCACCCTGGTCACTAGGGAGGGCCGATTTGCAGGAGGGCGCTTGCTAGCCGGAGCTGCCTTGCAGTTGCGGGCCTTGGCTGCTGAAACTGCGGAACTGCCTGGCTTGAACCTGCCTGTGGAACTGCCTTTAGACATCTGGCCTCGCTTAACGCCAGAAGCTATGGCCGCTGGGGTTTTGAGGGGACTGGCGGCCGCCCTGGCCTCGGCTGGGCGTGAAGCACAAACCAGCTGCCCAGGCTGCGGTTTGTGGCTCACGGGAGGGGATGGCCCCCTGCTCAAACCGTTGTTGCTGGAGCTGCTATTTGGCGCTATGCCGCTCCAGCTGGCTCCGGACCTAGCCCTTGAGGCCTTGGCTGCACTCAGGCCTGGCCCAGATCGCTAAGGATGTCGTCAGCCATGGTTTCGGACTTGACCTTTGTATAGATCTTTTCAATCTTTCCTTCTGTATCAATTACGAAAGTGTGACGCATCATTCCCATGTATTCCTTACCCATGAATTTCTTGAGCCCGTAGCTCTCATAGGCAGAGGCCACTGAGCAAGGCTCGTCATCGCTTAACAAGGTGAAGGGAAGGTCGTATTTGGCGATAAATTTGGTGTGGCTGCTGGCGCCGTCTTTGCTTATACCAAGAACAGCAATGCCTTTTTTTTCGAATTCCCCCCACTGGTCGCGGAAATTGCAGGCTTCTTTGGTACAACCCGGGGTGTCGTCCTTGGGATAGAAGTAGATCACCACCCGTTGGCCCTTGAACTGGGAAAGATTCACTGCCGTTCCGTGTTGGTCTGGCAAGGTGAAATCAGGGGCGGGATCGCCGATCTGCAGGGCCATTGACCGTCAAACTGAACTCAAATGTGATCTTAGGCAGCAGTTTGGATCTGCCGCAGTGCCCAGCCCCCCTGCTATGGCTCAGCTCTCTTGAGGGGGGCGACCAGGGTTGCCTATCTAGTGATGAACGCAGTTGGGGCTCGGCTCTGCCTGAGCTGCAGCGAAGTCGCTACTTTCAGAGTCGGGCGCTGCTCCGGCTGAAGCTTGCTGAACGTTTGAGCTGCACTGGTGCTGAGGTACAGCTTCATAGCCCTCCCGGCCAACCGCCTCTTCTAGAAGCAGGTCTCGGATGGGTAAGTCTGAGCCATAGCGGCGCTGGCTTGCTGATTGGCTATTCCAGCTCTCCCATCGGAGTCGACCTCGAATCCACTGCTCGACCTATTGATCCAGCTGGATTGATGCGGCGATTTTATCCAGAGATTGAAAAGGCGCAGTTGCAGGATTTGACTGGGGAGGAGCTAAGGCGAGCGGTGCTCAACAGCTGGGTGTTGAAGGAAGCGGCTATTAAATGGCGCCATCGCACCCTTGCAACTGAATTGGTGCAGTGGTGTTACGACCACAGCTGCGGCAGCTTACTAAATCTCAGTGATGGGACCAGGCCAGATCACAGCAGTGCGCTGCAGGGGTGCTGGCGTTGGGCCGCGGTAGGTGAGGGTTGTGCTGGGTTGATGTTGCAGTCGCCAGGACAGCCTGTGCAGGCGGCCTGAAGAAACAAGGAATACAAGCTCGCATCATTGTTCTAAAAACATAGATTCACTACTGAAATCCAGCGCAAATCCTTCGATTTTGTATCGAAGCGCCCTGTAGAATTGCCTTTCTGATGACATGTGGTGCTACGTGATTAAGCTTTGAATTAACTGATTTTATGTGTCTCTTGATTAAGCGTTTGCTAGCTGGCCTTTTTGTGGGTACGGCCCTCTCGGCTGTGACCCTGCCAGCGTCCGCTGCAGTCGAAAACAATCACCCAGGTCGGTGGAATACCAGTGGGGCCTTGTGGTCCACCAGTCAAGATGCCTTCAAAATATTCATGCAGTCTGGTGAAGTCACCGATCGTGGCCTGGAGAGGGGCCTATATCGCTCGGGCTTCACCGCAGAAGAACTGCGGGAAGGAATGAAGAAGTCGTACTCCGTCGACTTCCTCGGGGTGTCCCGTTTCCTGTATTCAGATGGCGGTGTCAAGTTCCTCAAGAACCAATCCCTTAGTTACAACCCCACCTGGGGCGATAACACCTACGCGGTGCAGGCTCTGCGTTCCGCGATCATGGCCGACGCGCGGGATGGCCAGATCTCCTCGGCCGGCATCATCGATGCCCTGCCAACCGACATGCGCCTTGCCGACTTTTGCAACACCAATACCGGTGCCGAGAAAGTCTGTGCTGAATGTCATTGCCAAGGTGACGACTATCAGCGCATCTCTTTGCTCACCTTGTATGTATTTTTGCCGGCCTGTATCCAGGCAAACCAGATGGCTGACAATTTGGCTGTAGTTCACACGATTGCCCCTGCCCCGGCTACCGCCGGGCCTTGATCAAAGTGTGCTCAAGGGCCTGGGGCAATGGCTGGCCGAGCAGATGATTAAATGCCTCTTGCAGGCTTTGCAAGGCATCGCTGGTTAGGTTTTTGCCGCGGAGTGAGGCCATTGCTTCGAGATAGGGGCTGGCTGGGGTCAGCCAGCGTTCGATCAGCTCGGCTGTCAGCTCTATTTGGAGTGTTTCGTGCCATTGCTCTTGCTGCACTTGCCATCCCGCAGCGGTCAAGCTGCGTTGGCTGATTAGGGCGGTGCTCTGGGCCTCGATCCGCTGCTGCCGCTCTAGTTGGTTGAGCTCCTGTAGCAGGGTTTTTAGGGAGGTTTCTGCCGTGCCGATTAGGGCCTGCAGGCTTGCTGCTGGTCCGAGTTGGGGAGTACTGAACAGCAGGCGCCATTGGCCGGTGTTGCCCAGTAGAGCTCCTGCCTCGCTGATCCAGGCCCCGATCAGGTCTTCACTGAGTCCCTGCCAGGGTTGACGAGCTATTACCCAGTCGAAGCGGGGTCCGGAGTCGAGTTCGAGTTTTGGTTCGAGCAGGGAGCTCAGGGCGGCAGGGGTTTGGGGCTGCACCAGCAGCACCTCGGGCTGACGCAGGCTGTCGAGCACCTTCAGCTGGGCCTGCAGCCGCTCCCGGTCGGAGGCCTGGGCCACGGTGATTACTACCCCGCCCTCGGGAGTAGCGGTCAGGGGATCTAGGGCCCATAGCAACGACCTCGCTTCCAGCACAAGTACTCGAGCTTGGCGTTGCCAGATCACGCCTTCCCAGAAGCGACGTCTCAAGCTGTCAAGTCGTTCTCCCTCGGCAGCGGCTTGCCGCTGCAGCCAGCGCTCCAGCTGGGGATCCTCCGGACTACTGCTGAGCACTACGCCCTTATCCGCCGCCATCTCCGCGGCAGCCGCCAGCTGAGCGGCTCGTCGCTGTTGCAGGCGCTCTCGCCTTTGGCCCTCCCATCCCAGGGTGCCCGGTTGCCAAAAAATCTCACCTTGAAGTTCGTTGGGCAAATACTGCTGGGCTACCCAGTGCTCGGCGTAGGCATGGGGGTAGCGGTAGCCCACCCCATCGCCAAATGCCTGGCCATCGCGGTTGGCGTCGCGCAGGAGAGCGGGCACCTGCTGGAGGTTGGCGCTCCGCACGCTTTTGAGGGCATCGAAGAAACCCAGCACGCTGTTGCTCTTCTCCGCTCCCGCCAAATAAAGAGCTGCCTGGGCCAGCGGGTAGAGCCCCTCCGGTAATCCCACACGCTCGAAGCTGGCTGCACAGGCTTCCACCACTACCACTGCCTGGGGATCGGCTAGTCCGACGTCTTCCCCGGCAGCAATCAACATGCGCCGAAAAATGAAGCGTGGGTTTTCGCCCGCTTCCACCATGCGGGCCAGCCAGAACAGGGCCGCATCGGGATCAGAACCTCGTAGCGATTTGATGAAGGCGCTAATCGTGTCGAAGTGGGCATCCCCCTGCTTGTCGTAGAGCACCGCTCGCTGCTGTATCGACTCTTCGGCAATGGTCAGATCGATGGTGATGGAGCCATCTGGAGCTGGCGGAGTGGTTTCCACCGCCAGCTCCAGGGCATTAAGCAAGCTGCGGGCATCGCCGCTGGCTACATCAACCAGGTGGTCTGCCGCGTCTGCGGCCAAGTGAATCGAGCGTTCGCCGTAGCCCACTTCCGGATCCCGCAGAGCCCTCTCCAGCAGCTTGCGCAGGTCTGCTGGCGCAAGATGTTGCATGCGAAACAACCGCGAACGGCTTACCAGAGCTTGATTAACCTCGAAATAGGGGTTTTCGGTGGTGGCTCCGATCAGATTGACCGTGCCGTTTTCTACCCAAGGCAGCAGGGCGTCCTGCTGGGCACTGTTGAAACGGTGCACCTCATCAACAAAGAGCGTCGTGCGCAAACCGTGGCGCGCCAGGCGCTCTCGAGCTTTCTCCACTTCGATGCGTAAATCCTTGACCCCTGCTAGTACGGCATTGAGGCTGCTGAAATGGGCCCTGGTGCTGCCCGCAATGATTCGGGCCAGGGTTGTTTTGCCCACCCCCGGTGGGCCGTGCAGGATCAGGTTGCCGACTCGGTCTGCTGTGATTGCACGGCGAAGTAGCCGACCTACTCCGAGGATCGACTCCTGCCCCACGAAGTCGTCCAGGGTGCGCGGCCGCAGCCGATCGGCCAAGGGCGCTATGCGGGCCAAGGTGATGTCGCGGTGATGGCTGAACAGGTCGCTCAATGGGATTGGTGCAGGTCCCGCCGACTCCCATCATCCGCCCATCGGCGATACGCTCCGGAAATAGTGCTTGGCAATTCCTTGATGTCGGCGCTGAAGGGTTCCCCTAGGTATTCACTAGCCCTAATGCTGATGGCAGTGATAGTGCCAGCAGGTCTTTTGCTGGGCTGCGCCCCGGCGCGTGAATCTGTTCAGCGCTTGCCGTTGGTGCAGAGCCAGCGCGTCTCCCCGGAAGAGTTCCAGTCCAGCTTTGACACGATGAGCACCCTTGAGTCGGCTGCTGAGGTGAATCTGGCCGCCCAGTCCGGAGGACGGATTCAGAGCCTGCTGGTGCGCCAGGGCGATTCGGTGCGCCAGGGGCAGTTATTGCTCGTGCTCGACCAGGCCCGCCTGCGGGCTGAGGTGGCCAGCCTGCGCGCCCAGATGAAGACCAACCTCATCAACTACCAGCGCTATGAGGATTTGGCGCGTCAGGGTGCAGCCAGCGTCCTGCAGCGGGATGAGTACCGCCAGTCTTATGTAGCGGCGAGGGAGGCCCTGTTGGCTCGCGAGGCGGATCTGGGGTTTAAGAATCTCAGAGCACCTATTACCGGCACGGTGGCCGATCTGCGCTTCAAGCAAGGGGATGTGATTGAGGCGGGGGTGCCACTCACCCGCCTGATCCGCAACGACCGCTTGCTTGCTCGCATCGACGTTCCCGCGGTGTATGCCAGTCGGGTGAGACCTGGCCAGCGGGTGCTCTTGCTCGACTCCTCCCGCTCCCAGCCGCTGGCAGAGGGGAAGGTGAGCTCAGTGGATCCGGGTATGACGGCGGCCACCCAGACCCTGTTGGTGAAGGCCGTGTTTGAGAATCCCAGCGGTGGCTTGCGCAACGGCCAGCGCACCCGCACCCGCCTGGAGCTCGACCGGCGTGAGGAGTTGGCGGTGCCGTTCACAGCGGTGACCCAGCTGGCGGGGCAGTCGTTTGTCTATGTGGTGGGCGCTTTGGCTGATCTGGAACGCCAGCCGGGCAAAGCCCCCCTGGCCAAGTTGCGCAAGCTGCCGACTGGTACTCGCTTTGCCCTGCAGAAGCCTGTGCAGCTTGGGGATCTGCACGGCAACCGCTACCCGTTGCAGCGGGGCCTGGTGGCGGGGGACCGGGTGATCACCGCCGGTCTGCTCAACTTGCGCCACGGGGCACCGGTGCAGCTGATCCAAGCTCGCCCCTGAGGAGCAAAATTTGAGTGAGGCCCGTTAATTTGCGGACCCATGCTCAGATTAATTACCTCGAACACTTTCGGGGCTGTCGTTGGTGGGTCTGTTGCCTGTGGGCGGTGCACCCAATCGATTGGCGTGTTGCCCCTTGTGGTGCAGACCGCAACCATCGATGAGTCCCGTCGCAGCCTGTAGATCTCGGTGATCAGTTAGCTGGAGCGCCACTTTTGGATTCGGGTCGCCTCAGGTGATCACGGTGGGACGATCCATCCCCGTACGGGTCCTGATCTCGGCTAGGTCATCGATCGCGCTGATCAAATCGCCAAGCGCGGCTTGGGGATCCTGGGCCAGGTTGCCGCCGGGGGCCACATAGCTTTCTAGATACACACGCAGAGTGGCGCCCTGCGTGCCGGTCCCGGAGAGGCGCAGCACCACCCGGCTGCCGTCGTCGAGTAAAAGGCGCAGCCCTTGGCCGCTTGTGAGCAAGCCATCCACCGGGTCGGTGTAAGCAAAGTCGTCGGCGGTGGCGATGGATCGGCCGGCGAATCCTTTGCCAACCAGGCTGGGTTGCAGGCTCTTGACCCTGTCATAGAGGGTGTTGGCCGCGTCGCTGGCAATCGCCTCGTAGTCGTGGCGGGAGTAATAGTGCCGACCAAAACGACTCCAGTGCTTCGCCATGATTTGGCCCACCGGCTCCCGCCGCATGGCCAGGATCTGCAACCAGAACAGCACGGCCCAGAGGCCGTCCTTCTCGCGGATGTGATTGCTGCCAGTGCCGAAACTCTCCTCACCGCACAGGGTGATGCGGCCCGCATCGAGCAGGTTGCCGAAGAATTTCCAGCCCGTTGGAGTTTCGAAGCAGGCCAGCCCCAGTGCCTCTGCCACCACATCAGTGGCGGCGCTTGTGGGCATGGAGCGGGCTACGCCGGCCAGGCCATCGGCGTACCCCGGGGCCAAGGTGGCGTTGGCGGTAAGTACCGCCAGGCTGTCGCTTGGGTTCACGAAGCAGCGGGTGCCCAGCACCATGTTGCGGTCGCCGTCGCCATCGCAGGCGGCCCCAAACTTGTAGGCGTCGCTGCCCATAAGCAGCTCGGCCAGGTCGTGGGCGTAGGTGAGGTTGGGATCGGGGTGGCCGCCGCCAAAATCTTCAAGGGGGATGCCGTTGCGTACCGTGCCAGCGGGAGCGCCAAGCAATTCTTCGAAGATGCGGCTGGCGTAGGGCCCAGTCACCGCGTGCATGGCATCAAAAGCTATCGGGAAGTCGCCTCGCAGGAGGTCGCCGATCTGGTCGAAGTCGAATAGGCGCTGCATCAGTGCCACGTAGTCATCTACGCCATCGATCACCTCAACCTGCAGGTCGCCAATACTGCTGCGTCCTGGCGTTGAGAGATCGGGATCGCTGCCGCCGTTGTAGATCCGATAGCCGTCGAGCTTCAGGGTGGCGGCGTAGATGGCGTCGGTGATGGATTCCGGGGTAGGGCCGCCGTTGGCGCCATTGATCTTGACGCCAAAATCGCCATCGGGGCCGCCTGGGTTATGGCTGGCCGAGAGGATCACCCCGCCGACGGCGCCGTGTTGGCGGATCAGGTGGGAGGCGGCCGGAGTGGAAAGGATGCCGCCCGTGGTGGTGATCACCCTGGACACGCCATGGGCGGATGCCATGCGGGCGATCACGCCTATTGCAGCACTATTGCCGTAGCGACCGTCGCCTCCTACAACCAGGGTGCCGCCGGCAACGCCTGGCAGCACCTGCAGGCTCGCTTCGATGAAGCTCTCTAGGTAGTGGGGGGTTTGGAATTGGCTGCTGCTTTTGCGTAGGCCGGAGGTGCCGGGCTTCTGATCGGTGAAAGGCTGGGCCAGGGAAATCTGCCGAATGCTCACGGGATTACTGCTGGTCATCGGCCGAATCCACAGGGGCATTGGGGCACCAAATTAGCCCTGGCTTGTCACCCTTCCAGACCTGACTGGCTTCCAATAGAAGTAGATTAAATTGGAAGTCTGCTGGTCGCTGAATTTGATCGAGAGCCAGCCAGGATCAGGAGCCCGGAATTAGGCCAAACCCGCCCTTTCTCTCCTGGGGCTTGCTATCAATTTTGCTCGGGACGACCGAGCGGGTCTGCTGCTTGCAGAAGGGGATCAGGTCTTGGCCGGCTCGGTCGAGAGCTTCGCGCCGTTCAAAAGTGTTATTAGCAGCTGGTTTGGATCGTTCGCGGATAGTCCAGATGGCGTCCTTGCAGTTGGCGCCTAGGCGGGGGTGATCCATAAGTGGATCGGCCATGGTGCGTGCCTTGCCGCAGGCTTCAATCGTGTTGTCTCTGCCGCAGGCGAAGGCGTGGAGCTGGAGCTCGCGCAACAGTTCCATCGAGGGATAGGGCGGGTCCTTGGGTGCTGCCTGGAGGGGGGCAGTCAGCAGGGCGATCAGGCCAAGGGCAAGTGAGGGATTAATACGAGGCGTAGCCATGGTTTCAGCGTGGTGGCACCCATCATGACGGTCCTGGCAGCTGGGCTAGTCCTTGGCGCAGCGGTTGTTGCTGCTGACTCCAGTGGGCAGCTATCGCCGGGCCCGCTAGGGGGGCGGCGATAGCCAAAGCCCAACGCAACCAACCATGCTGCCGCAATTGCTCTCCCCGGGCTGCTTCGGCGGCCTGCAGGGTTTGCATGCTGATGATTTCGGGCCGCCGCTCCGCCTCAATTTGGGCGGCCACCCCATCAAGGGCAGCGCCACTGCAGCTAGTGCTGAGCAGAGGCAACAACCGCCTCGCTGCTACCAAGGCATCACGCAGGGCCATGTTGATGCCCTGGGCGCGCACTGGACCCATCGGGTGGGCCGCATCGCCAAGCAGCAGCAGGCCTGGTTGGCACCAGCGCTCAGTTGACCCCACCTGCACCGTCAACCGGCTGGGTGCTCCCAGTCCGTCGCGCCACTTCCGAAGCCAGGTCGCCAGCTGCGGCGGACTTGAAGCTGCCATCCGCTCGATCCAGTCTTCTGTGCTGAGATCCGGTGTGGCTTGAGATTTGCCAATTACCCAGCCAAGCTGCAAGCCGCCGCTAGCGCTTTCGAAAGCGCTGAAAACCCCCTCGGTCCCCGCCAGGGTGGTGAAACAGCCAGCCAAGGGCGATGCCGCGGGACTGGCAAGTTGAAACCAGAGCAAGTCGATGGGGCTGGGGCTGCTTTGCAGTGCTAGCCCTGCCTTTTGGCGCACCAGGGAGCCCCGGCCATCGCAGCCGATGACAAGGTCGGCAGAGAGATGACGACCATCGCGCAGTTGCACCCCCGCCAGCCGCTCCTGCTGCCACAGGAGTTCGACCACCGGCTGACCCCGTTCAATCGCAAAGGAGGGGTAGGTGCCGGCCAGTTTCAGGAGGGCCTCCAGCAGGGCCGGCTGGCTCACCAGCGTGCAGGGCCTGTAAGGATCGCCGCCGAGAGGCTCGGTAGCGGTAAATAGCTCTTGGCCACTTACTACGAAGCGCCATCCCAACAGGGGGCGGTGGGGCAGGCTTTGAATCAACTCCAGTAGCCCCATGGCCGCAAGGGCCTCTAGCCCTGAGGGCATCAGCGCTTCGCCGCGGAATTGACGCTCCAGGCTTGTGCTGCCTTCCACCAGGGTTACGGCGACACCCTCACGGGCCAGCAGGAGGGCCAAGCTGGCTCCTGCCGGTCCGGCACCTACCACCACTACCCGGGGGCGGTGGTTCAAGGGGCCACTCACACGAAGGAGTTGTAGTTGCGAGTGCCGCCGCTCACTGGGTCGACATGGCCCATCAACTGGCTTTTCTTGCTAAGCAAATACTCCACCAGTTCCTGTTGCACTGCCAGCAATTCATTGGTGCAGCCTCGGAATGCTGCCCGGTGGCGGATTTCGTTGTGACGGGTGTGGAGGTCGCGCAGCATCAGCTGAATGGCATCCAAGGTGGCTGAGGCATTGCGGGAGGCCGGCTGGTGATCCATGGCCGCTAAATAAGGGAGGGTTTCAGCGTAGGGGCGCTACCGAAGATCAGCTCCCTCGATCGTCCATCTTGATCAGCAGTCGCCAAAGAAGATGCTGGACACCTGGAGGAAAGTTGCGAAGGTGTCTTAGTGGTCGAGCCCGCTACCGCAACGGTTGCGCTGGCGTTCCTGTTTGCGGGCCAGACGCTCGGTGACACCCAGCTCGGCTCCCTTCCAGAGCCGGTTGATTTCTGTGGTGAAGTGTTCGGCGAGTTGGGGGGAGTTGATCACTAGTAGGGTCTCATCGTTTCGATGGGCAGCGCTGGGGCTCCAGTTGAAGGAGCCGGTGACCACAATCCGTTGATCGATGACGGCAATTTTGTGGTGGAGTTTGTCGCCGCTGGCTAGGCGTGGTGTGCCGACACCCTCTAAGGGGCGCTGCCAGGGGCGATTGCCCGCCTCCAGGCTGCAGCGGTGGTCTGGGAGCTTGGTGCCGAGTAAGTCGAGCACTTCGCTGAAGGCTCGGTTTGCGAAGCCAGGGTCGGCCAGAAGCCGGATGCTGACGCCTTGCTGCTGCAGCTTCTCCATTGCATTGGTCAGTCTCTGATCCGAAAACACGAACAGGGCAAGATCGAGATGTTTGCGGGTGCCTAAGAGAAGTTTCTCTAATACCAGCAGGCTCTGGTGGGGATCGCTGCGGCGGTGTGGAGCGAACAGCACCGTCACAGGTGTTGACCCCACCATCACCTTCTGGGGCGCACCGCCGCCCTTGCCCAGTCCGAAGCGGCTGTCGGGTTGGCCGCGTGGGCCGTCGCCCCACATGCGCTCAAACTCGGCCACAAAGATATTTGCCAGCTCAAGGCTGCGCAGACGCAGCAGATGGTTGACGTTGCCGCGGCTGCGGTCTGCCCCTGGATCGCCGTGGATGCAGGAGGGGGTGAAATTTGCTGAGCCGGTGACCACCACGGCCCGGTCCACCACGATGAATTTGTGGTGCATCAGGCCACTCCCGGCGCTGCCATCGGCGGTGTCATCGATCAATGGCACGCCGGCCCGCTGCAGGATTGCTACCGCGTCGCCCCAGCCGAGGGCTTTGAGCTGTTCATGGTGGGTGCGTTGGTGTGGGGCTAGATCGGCCTGATGCGCTTCGCTCCAGGGGCTGCTGTAGGTGTTTTCCAGCACTACCTTCACTGTCAGACCCTCGTGGTGCTTAGCCGCCAGCGCTTCGGCCAGCTTCGGCAGAGAAAGCTCCTGAACTGCAACCAGAATTTCCCGCCGCGCTGACCTAATACTGGCCAGCAAGAAAGCCTCTAGATCGTCGCCCTGACGCCATTGGCCGTTTATCGGGCTGCGGTAGCGGCTGGTTTCGGCGTGGTTGAAGGCCAGCTCGATTCCTTTGGGCAAGGGCTTGGGCCGGGCAGATTGACCAAGTAGCTGGGCGTCAGCACTGCAGCCTGCTAGAGCCAAGGCAGCCAAGCTGGCCCAGGTGTAGGGGGGGTGCGGCAACGTATTGGCGACGGTATCGCCGGGCGGTTGAACCAAGAGTTCCCACACCTGATGTGATCAGGGCTTGCCTTAGTGGTGGCCAGGCATCTCAGCGGTGCGCAGCATCACTACAAACCAAGTTGTGCCGATGAATACGGCGCTGAGCATGGCTGCTGGCAGTCCGAAGCGCATCAATACAATCGGCACAATCAGCGGGAATGCCAGAGCTCCCGCCATGGGCGTAAGGGCCACGGCAGAACGCTTTAGTGCCAGGGCGCGATTTAGAACCATTCGCTTACAGCCATTTCCGCTGGGTTGCTGTTGTCCTCCGGTGTGGAGCGGCTGAATTCCAAGGTGATGTTGCGCTTCTGCTCGCCATCTGCGGCCACCGCCTCAATTGGATAAAGCTGCTGACCGTCTCGGAAGGGCACTTGCACTCGGAATGTGCCATCGGCGGAAAGGGGCACCTCCTCCCCTCCAATGGTTAGGCGGGCAGCCGGATCAGTGGCCCCATACACAATCAGCTCTGCGTCAGCGATCAGCCAAAACGAGCGTTGACGCGAGGCGATCCCGCCGATGCCAGAAGCGTTACGTCCACTAGCCCAGATGCCGGCACCGGAGGTGTTCAGTTCACTTGTGTATGAGCCAGCGGCCTCTAGCTCGTGGAAAGCCTCAGAACCCCTGCCAAGACTGCGCCAGCTGGCCGTGGCCGCTTGATAAAGGCGTTCGTGCAGTCCTGCATCGGCTGGCTCCACCTGAGTAGGCAGGATGGCTGGGGCCGCGTCCAGCGAAAAGGGCACGAACTGATCAAGTATTTGCTCGCTGGGGTGCTGGGCTGGCACCCGTGCCACTGAAGAGAAGGCAAGCGATATCCAGCCGCCGCTCCCTTTGCGGTAGCCAAGCTCCACCCGGTAATCCCGATCGCACAAGGGAACAGGCAAATACCATTCGGTGCAGTAACTGTCGACCACTACTTCCTGCATGGTGTGGGGGTGCGCAGAGCCACCGGGCATACCTGTTACGTCTGCGACGCGCAAGCAAAGCTGCGAGGCACCACTTGCAAGAGCTGAGGCTCGATCGCTTTCGGAAATATCCCAAAATACGTAAGCCCACTGGGGATCGCGGGGCAGAAACACCACGTTGGTAGTGGCGGTGCTAGGGCGAGGAGCGGGGTGGAGCTCCGCTTCTAATTCCTTAAGACTGATAGAAGTGGCACTGCCTTGGCGATCGGTTATGGCTGTTAGGAGTTCTTCCTTTGATTTACGGCTGTAGAGGCTCACCCCGAGGTCGCTGGCAACTTGGCGCAGTTGACGCAAAGTCATGCGTGTAATTGCAGCAAGTGCCTGAGTCACAACTACAGATTTCTTTTGGGATCAGTGTGGATGAATTTCTCTTCGCAGGGTGAGCTCATCCTGGAGCCGTCAGTGGATGCTGACTGCCTGGGTTTTGCCTGCCCAATAAAAAGCGGCCTTGAGGCCGCCTTTTATTGATTGAGAGACTGGCTTTAGCGGCCAATGCTGCGATATGGAACCTTGGAGAGGTAATCCATGTTGACGCTGCCCGAACCACCGCCTTGGTTTCTCGTGCCAGGAAGATTGCGCACCCAGGGCAGGTAGTCCTCTGGGAAGCCACCACGGCGCTGCTTGGAGCGAGCGGGGATCGTTTTGGCAGTGCCGGTGAATACAACCTGGGGGAAGCCCAAGATGCCCCGGTAATAGGCCTCGTATCTCGGTGTGGTGATGTTGAAGGGGGTTTCGCCCAGATCTCTTGCCCCCACTACGCGATGGCGCTGGAAGGGGACGGTGTCGCTGCCGAAGGCGTCTAGATATTCCTGGCTGTCGAGGATGTCGTCGACCATGCCCACGACCCCTCGGGTCATAAGTACAGCCGCCCATGCGATCTCCTCAGACCTGCCGTGAGTAGTGCGTCCGAGCAGCTTTTCAACTAGATGGCGCACCACTCGATAGTTACTGTTCAGGTTGTAAAAACTTCGAGTAAAAGTATTTGATAGACACAAGGATCGAATGAAATCCCTCACCGTGATCTGACCGTCGCGCAGCTGACTCTCAAGAAAGCGGTTGCGGTCGACCTTGAAGGCATAGAAGAAAATCTGTCGGTAAGACGCCTCAATAACCAGATTTATGTTTTGTGGATCCATGGCTATGTCCATGGACACAGTTTTGGGATCCTCATCCGAGCCCACCCGAAACGGTTCAACCCGCGAGTTCTGGGTGGTGGGCGCGTACTTCAGGAGGGGCAGGGCCACACGACATCATCATCCGTCGAGATTAATCGTAGAAGTGGAGCTGCTGCAGGGCTCAGCTGGCCGAGACAGGGCTCACAGTCCGTAACGTTCGTCACCATCCCAGGGGAGACAGCGGCTGCTCGGAAACGGGTTCTTGTGATGGTGTTGAGCTACTAGGTTCCGGACTGTTCATTAGCCGTGTCTCTACGCAGAAAGAGGCAGTGTTGGATAGGCCCTCCACCGTGCTGCTGCGCAGACGCACGTTGGGGCCGGCAAAACTGAAACGCTCCAGGCTGGCCATGGTTTCGTAGCCGGTAGTGAGCAGTAATCCATCGCGCTCGTCCATGGCGAAATGTCCTGCCACCGGGGCGGTTTCGGCATAGCCGCGGTCGCGCAGCAGCAGGCCGGACCGGCCGTGTTGATCGGTGGGGATTAAGCCGAAAACGCTTTCCCCCTCGTGGGCTTCTCCTGCCTTATCCCAAGCCATTGACGCGTTCCAGGTCACACGGCAACCCCCAACGAGACCCAGAGGATTTTCGCCGTGGAGCTCGGCGATGGCTACTAGACGTGGATCGGCGGCGGCGATCTCCACCACCTCAATGAAGGATCCTCCAGCCTCAGCCCGCCGATGCAGCAGGTGATGGCTGCTGCGCTGGGAGCGCCAGCGACCGCAGCTAAGGCGGAAAAAGCTGAGGGCGTCTGCGATCGACTCGGGCTGGATTTCGTTCACTGGCGGGCCGGGGCTATGGCGATGATCGCAAGCAGCGGAGATGAGGTCGCTCAGCTCTAGGGCCAATGGTGCCCTGCCCAGCGATGCGGCCAGTTGCTGCAGCTGCCTACCCGCCGCCTCTAGTTGTTCCGCCAGGACTGCCTGGAAGCAGGGGGCGTCGGCGAGCGCGGGCTGCTGGCTGGCCCAAGCGCAAATCGCGCCGTGCTCTGGGAGGGCCCCGGCAAGCTGGTGGGCTGCGATCGACTGCAAGCTGCGCAGGCTATGGGCCAAAAGTCGCAAATGGTGCCGCTCTAATGCAGGCAGATTGGTGGCCTCTAGCTCCGCCAGTTCCGCTTTTGAAAGGGGACTTTGGGCTTCTGGTTGGAGCGCTTCAGTCATCACGGCAGGGCATCAGGCGAAAGCCGCAAGAGTGGCCCTTCTCTAGGCGCCATTGCACTCGATCTACTTGGCAGTCGGGAAAGGTGTGTCGGATTAGCTGTAGCTCCTGGTCGCAAATGCAGGGGAATTGCTCGGCAATGCGCATCACGGAACAATGAAATTCACTAAGCATCCAGGCGTTAGGGTCTTGTGCTTCTTGGTAACATTCCGCTAGGTAGCCTTCCTGCCTACGAATATCCACAAGTTGTTCCAGTCGCTCTTGAAGCGAGCCTGCGCCGATGCGGTGGCGGTAAGAGTCAGCCTGCTGAATAGCTTGTTGTTGTAAAAGTCCCTGCAGAGTTTCAGGTGGCAGGTTGACAGTTAAAGATTGCAGCAGTCCTAGGGCGAAATGGTCGCTGCCATCGGGGAACTTCCCCTGCCCTTTAGCGGTAAGGCGCCAGTGGTTACTTGGCCTACCCGGCCCCTCAGCCGCTGGACTGGCCTCGACAAGGCCATCTTCTTCTAAGCCCCGCAAATGGCGACGCACAACCTGCACCGACATCGCCAAGTGCTCGGCTAGGGCGCTTGCAGTGGCCTCTCCATGCCTAACCAGCAGGCCGAGGACCGTATCCCGGGTGGATGTCGGATCGGTGTTTTGGTGAATGATTTGGGGAATGGCGTTCACGGCGAAGGCCAGTTGAAACAACCATGCCACGACTGGCGGGAGGTTGGGGATTAGACCCCGTTGCCGGCCGCAATGTCTTAGGCTGATTTACTAACGAAACACATCTGTTTCGTAATTGTCTGCCAGTAAATCCCCTTTGCTGACTGCCAAAAGCGCCGCATTAAGAGGTGCTGTTTGACTACCGAATCCCTATCACCTTCCCCTTCGAGCCATGTCCGACACACCGGCCAGTTCGACCGCTGAGAGCCCTTCTGGCATCCCGCCGGCGCACTCCGACAGTTTGGAGGTGATTCGGAAGTTTGCCGAAACCTACGCCCAGCGCACTGGTACGTATTTTTGTAGTGACCCTGGGGTGACAGCGGTTGTGCTTGCTGGCTTGGCTAAGCACAAAGATGAGCTTGGTGGGGCCCTATGTCCTTGCCGTCATTACGAGGACAAGCAAGCGGAGGTTTCCCAAGCCTTTTGGAATTGCCCCTGCGTGCCAATGCGGGAGCGTAAAGAGTGCCACTGCATGCTTTTTCTCACCGAGGACAATGCATTCCGATGTGACCAGCAGACGATTTCTTTAGATGAAGTTAAAGCCCTTACTGCCGGCTGAGTCGGCTTACCTCGATGAGCACTGCAACCGTTGGCGATCTGGTTTCGCAGCCGTATAAGCACGGTTTCGTTACTGATATTGAAACTGAAAAGATTGCCAAAGGTCTGAGTGAAGACGTTGTGCGTCTTATCTCCTCTAAGAAAAGTGAGCCTGAGTTTTTGTTGGCTTTTAGGCTGCGGGCCTACCGTCAGTGGCTACAGATGCAATCGCCAGATTGGGCCGCACTGGGCTATCCACAGATTGATTATCAAAATATAATATATTATGCGGCTCCTAAGCAGCAGGAGAAAAAAGCCAGTCTTGACGAAGTTGACCCTAAGCTGCTTGAAACATTTGAAAAGCTTGGTATCCCGCTAAGTGAGCAGAAGCGTCTATCTAATGTGGCAGTAGATGCTGTCTTTGACAGTGTCTCTATAGCCACAACTTATCGTGAAAAACTTGCCGAGCATGGTGTTATTTTCTGCTCTATCAGTGAGGCTGTAAAGGAATATCCAGCCTTAGTGGAGAAGTATCTTGGTACAGTTATCCCAAGTAATGACAACTATTTTGCAGCCCTGAATTCTGCGGTTTTCAGTGACGGTTCTTTCGTTTTTATTCCCAAAGGTGTGACCTGCCCAATGGAGCTATCTACTTATTTCCGGATAAACTCTGCTGATACGGGTCAATTCGAGCGCACTTTGATTATTGCTGAAGATGGCGCTTCGGTGAGTTATTTGGAGGGATGTACTGCCCCTATGTTTGATACCAATCAACTCCATGCCGCAGTGGTGGAGTTGGTGGTTCTCGAAGATGCTTCTATAAAGTATTCGACTGTCCAGAATTGGTACGCAGGCGATGAGAATGGTGTGGGAGGTATTTACAATTTTGTGACCAAGCGTGGCCAATGTCGTGGCGATCGAAGCCATATTAGCTGGACTCAAGTGGAAACTGGTTCAGCAATAACTTGGAAGTACCCGAGCTGTGTGCTGCAGGGAGCAGATTCTGTTGGTGAATTCTATTCGGTTGCCCTTACTAATAACTATCAGCAGGCCGATACTGGTACCAAGATGATTCACGTTGGCCCGAGGACTCGTTCAACCATTGTGAGTAAGGGCATTAGTGCTGGTCACTCCTCTAATAGCTATCGCGGTCTTGTTCAAATAGGGCCTAAAGCGGTAGGAGCTAAGAATTACAGCCAGTGCGATTCGATGTTGATTGGCGATCAGGCTGCTGCCAACACTTATCCGTATATCCGCTCGCAGCAACCAGACTCCTCTGTGGAGCATGAAGCGAGCACTTGCCGTATCTCCGCAGAGCAACTTTTTTACCTTCAAAGCCGGGGCATTGGTTTTGAAGAGGCGGTTTCGATGATGGTTAGCGGTTTTTGCCGCGATGTGTTTAATCAATTGCCCATGGAATTTGCTGCTGAGGCAGATAAATTACTTGCCCTAAAGCTTGAGGGATCTGTTGGCTGAGGCCCGCCGAACTGCTCATCTCGTTCACCCCAACCTACCTAATCCCAAAACGCTTTGATTCGCCCAGACGCTCCGGTATTGCTAGAAATCACAGGTCTACATGCCCGTGTGGAAGAGCAGCAAATTCTTAATGGGGTGAACCTCATTGTTCGGTCGGGTGAAATTCACGCAGTGATGGGGCGCAACGGCAGTGGCAAAAGCACGCTTTCCAAAGTGCTTGCTGGCCATCCTGCTTATACGATCACAGAAGGTTCAATAACATATCTGGGCTCAGATCTGCTTGAGCTGGCACCCGAGCAGCGCTCTCGATTGGGCTTGTTTCTCGGATTTCAGTATCCAGTGGAGATTCCAGGGGTTAGCAATCTTGAATTCCTACGGGTTTCCACTAATGCACGTCGCGCACAAAGAGGTGAGGAGGAACTAGATACCTTCGCTTTTGAGGATTTGGTGCGAGAGCGTCTAAAGGTGGTGCAGATGGATCCTGCTTTTTTAAATCGCAGTGTCAATGAGGGATTCTCAGGGGGTGAGAAAAAGCGCAATGAGATTTTGCAGATGGCGTTACTCGAGCCTCTGGTAGCGATTCTGGATGAAACAGATTCAGGCCTTGATATTGACGCACTGCGCATCGTGGCAGATGGGGTAAATCAACTTGCTGGCCCGGACAATGCCACCTTGCTGATTACCCACTACCAGCGCCTACTCGATCTAATCACCCCGGATTACGTCCATGTGATGGCAGCTGGTCGGATCTTGCGTACTGGAGGCAAGGAGCTGGCCTTGGAGCTTGAGCGCACTGGATATGAATGGGTAGATCAGGAGCTGGCAAATCTGGGCCGGGAACCTGCGGAGGTGCTGTGATGCCAGCTGTGGTTATGCCAAATACTGCTGATTGGCTCAGCCAACTTGCTGGCGTTCCCATGCCTGCCCGAGGCCAAGAAGATTGGCGATTCACTGAACTGGCAGCCCTGCAGGGCTTAGCACCGGAGCTTTGGAGTGGTGTGGATCCATTTGCCCAAATCAATCTGCCCGCTGGCATAAGTCGCATCGGAGCTGATGAGGCCCAGGGGTTGCAGCAGCAGGGCCTCAATTCAACAGGTGGCGGCAATGTTTGGTCTGTACGGCTAAACCAAGGCGCTTCGCCCCGCTGTCTGGCTTTGCGGGTGGCTGGAGAGGCTGGTCCGCTGCAGTTGCACTTTGACGCCGGTGCGGCGCCGGGGCTGCTAGCACTGCAGTTGGTACTCGTTCTTGAGGAAGGCGCCAGCCTTGAGCTGCTGATCCAGCACGGTTCAAGTGGCCCCAATGCCACCAGTTTTGTAGTGGTGGCACAGCTCGCCCGGGGCGCCAAATGCAATTTGGGTCTGCTGGCGCCTGGCGATGCCCGAGCCAGCCTGCTCAGCCACCTCTCGATTAGCCAGGCCCCCGCCAGCTCCCTGCAAGTCACCACCGCAGTTGGGGGTTGGGCCCTAAGCCGTCTCGAGCCCTGCATCATTCAGCTGGAGGGAGCTGCCCAAACGCGGCTGCGTGCCCTGCAACTAGTGGACGGCAAGGAGTTGGCCGACACCCACAGCCAAGTGAGTTTTGAAGGACCCGACGGGCAGCTCGACCAGCTCCACAAGGTTGTGGCTGATGGAGCCGGGCGCAGCGTGTTCAACGGGGCAGTGCGGGTTCCGCGAAGGGCCCAGCAAACAAATGCTGCTCAGCTCAGTCGCACCCTGCTGCTCTCTGAGCGGGCAAGAGTTGACACCAAACCCGAGCTGGAAATCGTTGCCGATGATGTCAAGTGCGCCCACGGCGCCACCATCAGTCGGCTGCAGCAAAACGAGCTCTTCTATCTACAGAGTCGGGGTATTGGCGCCGAACAAGCATCACGGTTGTTGTTGCGGGGCTATTGCGAGGAGGTACTCCGCGAGCTCCCAGCGGCTGCTGCGGCTCTGAATCCGCTAGAGCTTCTGCTGCGGGAGCGCCTATGACGATCACCACCACCACAGCAACTCCTCCCAGCTCTGAGCTGGTTGCGCCGAATCTTGCAGCTCTTACACGGCCCGATTTCCCCCTGCTGGCTCAAACGGCCTGCCTCGGCCAGCCGCTGATCTATCTCGATTACGCCGCCACCAGCCAGAAACCCCGCCAGGTGCTGGCGGCCCTGCAGCACTACTACGACCACGACAACGCCAATGTGCACCGCGGTGCCCACCAGCTCAGTGCTCGTGCCACTGAAGGCTTTGAGGCAGCCCGCAGCAAAACTTCCACCTTCATAGGTGCGGCTAATGCGCGGGAGATTGTTTTCACCCGCAATGCCAGCGAGGCAATCAACTTGGTGGCTCGCAGCTGGGGCGAGGTCAACCTGGGCCCTGGTGATGAGGTGTTGCTCACGGTGATGGAGCACCATTCCAATCTGGTGCCATGGCAGCTGCTGGCCCAGCGCACTGGCTGCGTGCTTCGCCATGCGGGCATCACTGAGAGTGGTGAGCTGGATATGGAGGATCTGCGCTGTCAAATCACTGAGCGCACCAAGCTCGTGAGCCTGGTGCACGTGAGCAATACCCTCGGCTGCCGCAATCCAATTGAGCAGGTGGTGAAATTGGCCCACTTAGCTGGCGCTCTTGTGCTGGTGGACGCCTGCCAGAGCCTTCCCCATCTGGTTGTGAATGTGGCCCAGCTGGGCTGCGATTTTTTGGTGGGCAGCTCCCATAAGCTTTGCGGCCCAACCGGTATGGGATTTCTTTGGGCTCGTGAGGCGTTGCTTGAGGCGATGCCGCCCTTCCTGGGCGGCGGCGAGATGATCCAGGACGTTTACCTCGATCACAGCAGCTGGGCCGAGTTGCCGCACAAATTTGAGGCGGGAACCCCGGCCATCGCCGAGGCGATCGGCATGGGCGCAGCTCTCGACTACCTCAGCGCTATTGGGCTTGAGCGCATCCACGCCTGGGAGCAGTTGCTGACCCGCCAGCTGTTTGAGCGCCTTCAGGCGATTGACGGAGTACACATTTTGGGCCCCACGCCCGAGCAGCACCCGGATCGCGGTGCCCTTGCGGCCTTCACGGTGGATGGCCTGCACGCCAACGACATCGCTGCCTTGCTGGATTCAGCAGGCATTTGCATCCGTAGCGGCCACCATTGCACTCAGCCATTGCATCGGCTCTACGGACTCTCCGGCTCAGCCCGCGCCAGCCTGGGCTTCACAACCACCCCGAATGAGATCGACCGCTTCGCTGAGGAGCTGGAAGGCACGATCACCTTTCTGCGCGAGCACAGCTGAGCGATTGAATCAGGCCGGCGTCAGCACAACCAAGGCTTCGCCTAGGCCCGAGAGACCGGCACTCAAGATCAACAGACCCATCGTTTCAGACATGGCTTGATCGGCTGGAGAGTCGCGTTCAGATTGACAATCTTTGGCAGCGAGGGCCGTTTGGGTTTCGATGATTTCTGAGAACCCCGGCCGGCCCAAGTTGTTCCTAGCGGTGCTGGGCGGTCGGGTCCTCGGCTGTCATATTGAGCTCCACGACGTTCGCTTCGTGGCCGGCGCCACGATCGAGGCGGCTATTCCGGAGTTGCGGCGGCAGTGGTTTGGG
Organism: Cyanobacteriota bacterium; assembly: GCA_027620015.1. Classification (GTDB taxonomy): domain Bacteria; phylum Cyanobacteriota; class Cyanobacteriia; order PCC-6307; family Cyanobiaceae; genus Cyanobium_A. The sequence continues at coordinate 13,173 of JAQCGH010000011.1, read as the reverse complement.
AGGCGTGAGGGCCTGCACCTGGACAGCTACTTGGTGGTGCGAGCGGTGGATGGCTTTGCGGTGAGCCTCGGGCGCGAGCCTTCCGCGCCCCGGACCGAGCGGCTTTGGTTTGTCAATCTGGGCGCCTACCGTCCTAACTCCCTCGCAGAACTGCACCACTTCGGCCTGGTGGTGGCTCGCTCGTCCCAGGCGGCCAAGGCGGCGGCTAAGTGCAAGTGGCTGCGCGGCGACCTGCAGCAGCACAAGGATGATTTGGTGGACGTAGACGACTGCCTGGCGATCGAACAGCTTGAGCTGCTGGGCAGCGAGCACTGGTATGTGCAGCTGGAGCCCCACCCTGAGGGTCTGAACCAGAGCCAGGTGCCGGATTGGTTTGGCTATCGGCCGATTTGACCAGGTGGCAGGGGGGATGTGTTGGCGGCCGGCTCCGAGAATCTGCTCCAACCCCTCCCCAGGGATGATCAGGAGAAGACTGGCACCCTTCCGCAGCAATGAACATCGACGGCAAGGCCTGGCGCACGATCTGGCTGAAGCCGGATCTGTGCTCAGTAGGTGTGATCGATCAGACCCTGCTGCCCCACCAATTCACGACTCGTACGCTGCGCAGCTGCGATGAAGCGGCAGACGCGATCAGCACGATGGTGGTGCGCGGGGCGCCGCTGATCGGCGTGACCGGCGCCTATGGGCTGATGCTGGCCCTGCAGGCCGACCCCAGCGACGCCTTCCTGGCGGCGGCCTTTGAGCAACTCAATGCAACCCGGCCAACGGCTATCAACCTGCGTTGGGCGCTGGAGCGGGTGCGGGCCAAGGTGCAGCCGCTACCGCCGGCCGAGCGGGCCGAGGCGGCCAGGTTGGAGGCCGCGGCGATCGCCGACGAGGACGTGGCGATGTGCAACTCGATCGGTGAGCACGGCCTGGAGATCCTCTACCAGCTGGTGGCCCGCAGGCCCGGCGCCAGGCTCAATGTGCTCACCCACTGCAACGCCGGCTGGCTGGCCACGGTGGACTGGGGCACGGCTCTGGCGCCGATCTATAAAGCCCACCGCGCCGGAGTCAACATCCACGTTTGGGTTGACGAGACCCGGCCGCGCAACCAAGGCGCTTCTCTCACGGCCTATGAGCTAGGAAAGGAGGGAGTAGCCCACACGGTGATAGTTGACAACGCCGGAGGCCATCTGATGCAGCAAGGCCAGGTGGATGCGGTGATCGTGGGCACCGATCGCACCACCCGCCGCGGCGATGTGTGCAACAAGATCGGCACCTATCTAAAGGCCCTTGCCGCTCACGACAATGGCGTGCCGTTTTACGTGGCCCTGCCCTCCTCCACAATCGACTGGACGCTTAGCGACGGTGTGGCCGAGATCCCGATCGAGACCCGCAGCGCCCAGGAGGTGACCCACCTCCAAGGGCGCGGCGCCGATGGGGCGATCACCTCGGTGCAGCTCAGCCCCGACGGAAGCGCTGGCTTCAATCCGGCCTTCGATGTAACTCCAGCGCGGCTGGTGACGGGCCTGATCACCGAGCGTGGCGTGGCAGCGGCCACTGAGGCTGGTCTGCAGGAGCTCTATGGCAATAAGTGAGCAGGTGCTGCGCCAGCAACTAGTGGAGGTGGCCAGGTGCTTGAACGCCAGCGGGCTCAACCAAGGCACCTCAGGCAACCTATCGGCGCGCATTCCTGATGGCCTGCTGATCACACCCAGCTCCCTGCCCTTCGAGCAGATGGAGCCGCAAGATCTCGTAGCCATTACTGGCAGGGGCCAGCCCCTCGCGGCGCTAGCCGGCCAGCGGCGTCCCTCCTCCGAGTGGCGTCTGCACGCTGATCTGCTCGACAGCCGGCCTGAGATTCAGGCGGTGCTGCATTGCCATTCGATTCACGCCACGGCCCTGGCTTGCCATGGCCGCCCTATTCCCCCTTTTCACTACATGACAGCCGCAGCCGGCGGCGACGATATCCGTTGTGCCGACTACGCCACCTTTGGCACCGCCGAGCTCTCAGCCTTGGCTGTGCAGGCCCTTGATGGCCGTTTGGCCTGCCTGCTGGCTCAGCACGGCCAAGTGAGCCTGGGTACCAGCTTGGACCAGGCCCTGCGCATCGCCGTTGAGGTGGAAACTCTGGCCCAGATGTATCTGCAAGCCTTGCAATTGGGGGAGCCACCGCTTTTGAGCGCCGCCCAGATGGCCGCGGTGCACCAGCAGTTCCGCTCCCTGCACTACGGGGCTGGAGCCTGATCGCGCGCCAGCCACAGTCCGGTGCCGCCAAACAGCAGCACCAAGGCAAAGCAGAAGCCGGTCCAAAGCGGCAGCCCCCAGCCCGCGACCGCCAGCGGGGCCACCACCGTTACCACCCCTCCGGCCAAAAAAGGCTGCAACATTAGCTGCTTGATCGAAAAGGCTGGTAGGGCGTCGCTGCGGTCTTCTGGATCTGCCATGCGCAGCAGCAGCAAGCCGCTAGCCGCCACTCCCGTGGCCTGGCCAAATTCAATCACCGCCCGCTCAAACCAGTCGGCGGGCAGCAGCCGTGGAGCCAGCAGCAGCGTCACTGCCAGGTTCCACACCAAGCCGCCTAAGGCAAGGACCGTGAGCGGTAGCCAGTCGGCCTTGAGCAGGGCCAGATCCAACCCGGCGGTGGCGGCTGTGATCAGTAGGTCTGCCGAAAGGGTGCCCACCTGGCCCTGCACAGCTGAGGAAGCCCAGTGGGCCTTGCCGCTGCGCTCCAGCGCCAGCCGCACCAGCAGCGACCCCACGATCGCCAGCGGAAACACCGGCAGCGCATTAACCACATTGGCAATGCCATCTCCCAGTCCAGCGGTGAGCCAGCGCAGCCCGGCCAGCAGCCCCACGCCAGTCAGCACGGCAAGGCCCACCAGGGCCAGGTTCACAGCCCAGGCTGCCGCCCAGGCCGCCGCGCCACCTGAATCGCCGTTGCCAGCGCTAGTGCTTTCGCTGGCAACGCTGCCTGGGGCATCGGCCAGTAGCCAGCCGCGGCTGCGGGCTAGCACCACCACCAGCCCTCCTACCAAGGTGGAGGAAAGCAGCCCTACAGTGGCCATGGCTAAGCCCAAGGCTTGGCCGCCTGGGAAGCCCAGAGCCGCATAGCTGGGTCCCATCGCCGCGGCAGAACCATGACCGCCCTCGTAGGCCACTTCGATCAGACAGGCCATCACGGGGCTCACCCCCAGCCAGGGCTGTAGAACTAGCAGCACAGCCAGGCCTCCAACCACGTATTGGCCGAAGGCCAGCACCAGCGCCAGCGACACCTGCCCAGATACCGGCCGCCATAGCCCCTCAAGTTTGGGCAGGGGCTTGCCGAGCATGAGCGAGCCGAACACCAGGGTGAGCAGCACCAGCGGCAGATCGGCCCAAAGCTGCATTACATGGGCTGGCAAGAGCGGCAGTGGGCCGCCCGGGGCCAGCAGCAATCCCAGCAGGCCGGCCAGGAGGGCTTCGGGGATTCCCCAGAGCCGCAGCTGCAACCTGGCTCCAAGGGCGCGCCCCACCGCCAGGATCAGAGTTAGGCAGACCACGGCCAAAGCCAACCAGCTGAAGTTGGGCAGCAGGTCGCTCGCCAAGGTTGCGATCACAGGTTGAAGTGCCGGCGGAAGAAGGCCTCAGTGGCTTCTAGGACGCGAATCAAGGTTGCAGCATCGCGGAAGCCGTGGCCCTCCTGCGGAAAGCGGTGCACCTCCACCGGGATGGCGTTGGCTTCGAGCGCTGCTGCCATGCGATCGGTTTGTTCTGGTGGCACAACCTTGTCATCGAGGCCTTGAAAAAAGATCACGGGGCAGCGGATTTCAGAGGCGTGGGCGAGGGGCGAGCGGGCTGTGTAGATGTCTTGCGCCTGGGGCCAAGCACCGATCAGACCATCGAGATAGCGGGCTTCAAAGCGATGACTCTCAGACGCCAACGCGCTGGGGTCGGCTACCCCGTAGCGGCTCGCGCCGGCGCGGAATACGTCCGTGAAGCAGAGGGCGGCCAGGGTGGTGAAGCCGCCGGCACTGCCGCCTTCGATGGCGATGCGGTCGGGATCAGCCCGGCCCGACGCCACCAGGGCTTGGGCGGCGGCGGCGCAATCTGCTACGTCCACAACTCCCCACTGGCCAGCGAGCCGTTCCCGATAGGCGCGGCCAAAGCCTGTCGAGCCGCCGTAGTTCACATCCACCACCCCCCAGCCCCGAGTCGTCCAAAACTGAATGGCCAGGTTGAGGCCCGTACGTGCCATGGCGGTGGGGCCGCTGTGGCTTTTCACCAGCAATGGCGTTCCTCGGTGGGCTCCTCCGGATGGGGGGTAAAACCAGGCGTGGCCGGGGGCGCCGCCGTGACCCTCAAACCACAGCTCCTGAGGCAGGCTGATTGCCTGCGGCGCCAGAGGGCAGGCGGCCGTAGGGCTGTGCCACCAGTTGCTGCTGCCCAGGTCCAGCTCGAGCAGGCCTGCAGCTTCAGTTGCTGAACCGGCGATGCAGGCCAGTCGTCCCCTTTCGGCGCAAAGGCCAGCTAGATCATCAAAGGGGATGTCCAGAGGCTGCCATTGGCCGGCGTCTCCGCTCTGGCTCGGCTTCACCCGGCCCAGTTGCCAGCGCCCCTGCAGGCAGGCGGTAGCCAGTAGCTGCTCGCCATCCCAGGCCTGGGTGCCCATGCCGAAAACCCACTGGGGTAGACCGAATTCCGCTTGCATGGGCAGTAGCGGCCTCCAATACAGCTGCGCCTCTACGCCCAGAGTTGCTGCGTCGAGTCCCTCGGCGTTGTCGAGTTGCTCGAGGTTCCAGAAGCCGGAGCGATCGTTTGCGACCACCAAGTGGGGCCCGCACCAGAGCGGCTGGAACACTGAAATTTCCAGGTTTGGCTCCACTCCCGATCCAGCGACGAGGCGGCGGCCGCTGAGCTTGCCTGCCGCATCGAAGTGCCCCAGCCACAGCTGGCTGCGCTCCCAGGGCATGAAGGGCTGCTGCCACTCAACCCAGGCCAGCCCTGCGCCGGAGGGGCTTAGGGCCGGATAGCCGCAGAAGTCGGCTGGCTCCACCAGCGGCTGGGGCTCGCCACCTTCCAGCCCAACAGCCACCAGTTGGTCGCGGCCAGCACCTTCATTGCTGCCGCTTTCCAATACGCCTATCCAGCGGTCGTGTACGGCATCGATCAAGCCGCCGCCGTAGGCACCTGGCGGGCTGAGTCGTCGCGGCTGGCAATCGCTGCTATTGAGCTCCAGCAGCCATAGGCAGCGGTCGCCGTCGTGGCTAAATACCGCCACCGGCGTGCCGTCGCCTCGGTGGCCCAGGGCCGAACTGCCGCCTCCGTACTCATGCACCCGGCTGCGCAGATTCCAGCTGCCTGGGGTGAGCTCCTCTGCTGACTGGTCTGGCCCTAAGCGCCGCAGCAGGGTCGTGCGTCCCCCTTCATGGGGGCGTTGCTCCAGCCAATAGAGCACCCCGTCGAGTAACCGTGGCTCCCGCATGCTGGGTGTTTGGCCCACTACAACAGCGGCGGGAAGCGCTCCAAGGGGATCAGCCACCGCGTGCACCGGGGGATAACGACTTAAAGTCGACGTCGTTCGATCAAGTATCGCGTTGGCCCGCAGTTCAGCCGGCAGCTTTGCCCAGATGGCACGGTCCGCCGTTCAGGCCAGCCGCGGCGTTCAAGTGTCGAAGGATCCTCTTGAGGAGCCACACCTCACTATCCATACTCTTGGCGACGAGGCGTTGCGTGCCCCTGCCAAGCGGATCAGCAAGGTTGATGAGAGCGTGCGAGATCTGGCGCGAGACATGCTGCGCAGCATGTACGCGGCTAAGGGCATCGGTTTGGCGGCACCCCAGGTGGGAGTGCACAAGCAGTTGCTGGTGATTGATCTGGACCCCGAGAACGCTGCCGCGGCCGCAATGGTTTTGATCAATCCTGAGATTGTTTGCTTCGGCGCTGCAATCGAGACCTACGAGGAAGGTTGCCTCAGCATTCCTGGTGTCTATCTAAATGTGGTGCGCCCGGCCACAGTCGAGGTCAGCTACCGCGATGAGATGGGCCGCCCCCAAAAGGTCAAGGCTGATGGCCTACTGGCCCGCTGCATTCAGCACGAGATGGACCACCTTGAAGGTGTGCTTTTCGTCGACCGGGTCACCGATGAGCTCAGCCTCAACGAAGGTCTGCTGGAAAAGGGCTTTCGAAGGGCAGATGTCCTTTCTATTCGCTGATTTCTGCTCTCCATCCAGTTTTGCTTCGTCTGATCTCTCCTCTCCATGCCCATGAAACCCCTGGCTGGCTTGTTTCTGGCCCTGGCTTGCCTGCTGGGCATCGCTTCTACGGGCTCAGTGTTTGAGCTGGCCTATGGCGATCCCGACCTTGGACTTCAGACCACTCGTTGGATTCTTGGCCTGAGCATGCCCGGCACGATTGGTGCTCTTTTGGTAGCCATCCGTATCAACAAGCCTGCCTAGCCAAGCCGGACTCAATGCATACGATTACACAAACGTTTCTTGCTCATTTCGTGATGCGATTGCCCCAACTGTGTGCCAATTGCCTCCCCCTGGCACTTGGAGCTTTCGTCACTGCATTGGGCTCTGGTGCAACCCCAGCTACGGCCAGCGCCCTGTTTGAAGCTGCTGGTCTCAGCCAGGAGCGTTTTGTGCTGGTGGCAGCGCCCATCGGAGACGGCGTGCGCGCTCAACTCAACATCTACGAGCAGGTAAAGCCGACCCAGCCCTGCTTTGCCATAGGCCCTGGCTCACCAGCTCCAGTGGACCCCCTGCTTGCAAACTTTGATTTCAGCGGCATTTGCAGCCGCTTCATCGATGCGAATGGCTACTCAGTGCGTGTGGGCGGTGCAGATCTGGCCACAAGTTATCGGCTAACGGTGCTGCGTCAGAGCGGAGACAACGTGCTGCTCGCGGTGCCCACCAAGGCTGGGGCGGGCCCTGAAATGCTGGTCGCTCGCACCCAGGGGCCAGGATCTGGCTACCTGCAGTTGGTACTTGAACCGGGCTGGCAGCTAAAGCGCCGGGTCTACGGAGGTCGAAATCTGGGCCATCTTTATTTATTTCGTGATGCCTGGCCTGAGGCTGCGATCCAGCCTGAGCTACCGGTAGTGGCGCCCATTCCCTCTTCAGGCGCCTCTGGCATCGAGCGTTGACCTGGAAGCAGGTGGTAAGCCTGGAATAGCAGTTGCTACATTGAGAAACTCTTTGGGCAAAGAAGCTCTTCATGACCCAGGTCACCGTCGGCGAAAACGAAGGGGTTGAATCGGCCCTGCGCCGCTTCAAACGCCAGGTTTCTAAGGCGGGCATTTTTGCTGACCTCAAGCGCCTGCGCCACCACGAGACACCGGTGGAGAAGTACAAGCGCAAGGCCCAGCAGCGCCGCCGCCGCCGTTGATCTATTTATCTGGTTTCCCGCTTAGCTAGACACTCCTTGATCAAACGACCGGTAGGTGAGGGCTTCGGCAATCGCAGTTGCGCCAATGCTTTTTTGATCGTTTAAGTCAGCGATCGTTTGGGCAACCCGCAGCAGCCTGGCTCCAGCTCGGGCACTTAATTGCCGATGTTGAATTGAAGCCTCCCATAGATCCAAGGCCTCGCCTTCGAGTCGAAGCATTCGCTGTAGTTGACCTCCGGGGATGAGGCTGTTGCAGCAACCCCCGGGATTGCGGGCAGCCATGTGGGCGCGGGCTCGGCGGACTCTTGCTCGCACCTCAGCGCTCGATTCCTCGCCGGTCGGCCTGCTGACTTGAGCTCGAAACGGCGCGGTTAGGGCCGCGCTTGATGGCCTGCGCATCACTACCTGCAAATCAATTCGATCCAGGAGTGGGCCCGATAATCGGCCCCAGTAGCACCTCCGCTGGCCTTCCCCACAGCTGCAGCTGCGCTCTGGATCGCCAAACCAGCCGCACGGGCAGGGATTGGCCGCGGCCACCAGAGTGATGCGGCAGGGGAAGCGGGTTCGCTGGCGGGCGCGGTGAATCCAAACCTCGCCGTCCTCTAGGGGTTGGCGCAATTGGTCGAGCACGGATCGGCGAAATTCGGCTAGTTCATCGAGAAACAGCACTCCGTGGTGGGCCAGGGTCAGCTCCCCTGGTCTGGGTTGGCCACCCCCACCGATTAACCCAGGCCCGGAGCAGCTGTGATGAGGGCTGCGAAAGGGGCGGGTTTGCAGTAATCCCTGGCTGCTGTCCAGCAGGCCTGCCACCGAGTGGACGGCTGTGAGTTCAAGAGCCTCCGCCCGATTGAGCGGGGGTAGCAGCCCCGCCAGCCGCTGGGCCAGCATTGTTTTTCCGCTGCCGGGAGGGCCGCAAAGCAGCAGGTGGTGGCCTCCGGCCGCGGCGATCTCCAGGGCCCGGCGCCCGTGGGGCTGACCTTTGACGTCGGCAAGATCTTCAGCGGCGTGCTTGGCGGTTACCAGCAAGTTGGCTTGTGGAATGGTTTTGGCGGCTTGGGCCGGACGGGTCTGCGGATGCCTTAGCTGCCATAAGGCCTGGCCGAGATCGGAGGCCCCCCATACCCGCAGGCCCTCTACTAATGCGGCCTCCCAGGCATTGGCCTGGGGCACGACCAGGGCTCGGGCGCCATGGTTCCGGGCCGCAATCGCAATCGTCAGCACCCCCCGGATTGGCCGCAAGCTGCCGTCCAACCCAAGTTCGCCGGCGCTCCAAACCTCGTTGTTGCTGGCGGCGTCAAGCTGGCCACTGGCCACCACCAAGCCAAGGGCAATCGGCAAGTCAAAGGCCGGCCCCTCCTTACGCAAATCGGCGGGGGCCAGATTCACCACCACCCGCGTTAGCGGCACCTTCAAGTTGCTGTGGCGTATGGCCGAGCGCACCCGTTCCCGGGCTTCCTGCACCGCCGCATCGGCCAGACCCACTAGCTGCAGGCCAGGCAAGCCAGGAGCCAGATCTACCTCCACTAGCACTGGCCTGGCCTCAAGACCCTGCAGGGCAGCCGTCTTGCACCGTGCCAACATCACGCCATGGGCCACTACACCGTTAGTGCCACCCCTGTCCCACCCCAGTTGCCTTTGTGAGCCAAGACACGATCTTTGGGCGCATCCTCCGCGGTGAGATCCCCTGTGACCAGGTGTACAGCGATCAGCATTGCCTTGCTTTCCGCGACGTGATGCCCCAGGCTCCGGTGCACGTGCTGGTGATTCCACGCCAGCCGATTGCCCAGCTTGCTGATGTCACCGAAGGTCACGAGGCGCTGCTAGGCCACCTTTTGCTCGTAGCCGCCCAGGTGGCCCGTCAGGAGGGGCTGGAGTCTTTCCGCACGGTTATTAACAGCGGCGCGGATGCGGGCCAGACCGTGTTTCACCTGCATGTGCATGTGCTTGGTGGGCGTCCGCTGGCCTGGCCCCCGGGCTGACCGCTGGCGAGCAACAATGACTTGATCCGACCTGCCCTATGAACCCTTTCAAGGCTCTTCGCGGTCAACTGGCGAAGTTGCAGCGCCTAGCCCAGCCCTATTTCCTGCCAGTAGACGACACCAAGAGCTGGCAGTTCTTGCTGCTGGTTGTGGCGTTGCTTGCGGTAGTAGTAGGCAGCACCTTGTTGCTGCTTACTGGGGTTTTGGCTCTGACCGGCGCCTTAATTCCCGAGTTGCGTAGCCGTTTCCTGCCTGGTGTGCCGGAGCAGGTGACAGCAATTTGGAACAGTCCAATCGGGCCGCTGGTGATGGCGCTGCTGGTCGGTGGGCTGAGCTGTTTTGTGGCATTCCGAGGCAAGTTGCGTCATGGTCGCTGGTTGCCCTGGCTGTTATTGGCAGTGATCACTCTGCTGATTCTGGTTATTAATGGCATAAATGTTGGAATTAGCTATGTAGCCCGCAATATTGAAAATGCGCTAGTTGGCTACAGGGCTGACGAGTTTTGGAAAATTGTTGCAATCTATGCCTTTTGCTTGGTTATAGCTCTTCCAATCAGAGCGATTCAGAGTTATTTAATACCTAAGCTAGGACTCCTATGGCGCGAGTGGCTTAGCGGCCGCCTGCTTAGCAGATATCTTTCAAATCGTGCTTATTATGTTCTCAATCCAAATGATGATTCCGTTGAGGAGATTGATAATCCTGATCAGCGGATTTCGCAGGATGTAGCCAGTTTTACTGGCACCAGTCTTAATGTCACTGTCGAGATAATCTCAGCCCTACTCACTTTTGTTAGCTTTATAATAGTATTGTGGACTATTAGTGATAAGTTAGCTTTAGTGCTGCTTGCCTATTCTGTGGGAGGTACTAGTTTGGTTGTATTCGCCAGCCGTAAACTAGTGAATCTAAACTACCTACAGCTAAAGTTGGAGGCTGATTTCCGCTATGGGTTGGTTCACATTCGCGATAATGCGGAATCAATTGCTTTTTATCGCGGCGAGCAACAGGAGGGCCGCGAGGCAGGCAGGCGATTGGACGGGGCGATTCAAAACTATGATCGCCTGATCATATGGGAGGCATTAATTAGTGTAATTCAGCGCTCCTATGATTATTTTTCGCGCTTCCTGCCTTGGCTGGTCATAGCTCCAATTTACTTCGCTAAGGGTGTTGATTTTGGGGTGTTTGGTCAGGCCGGGTTTGCCTTCAGCATGGTCTTCTCTTCAGTTAGTTATATTGTTAATAACGTTGACCGGCTTGCGGCCTTCTCCGCTTCGATCAGCCGGTTAGAGGGTTTCCAAAGCAAGGTTGATTCAATAGGCATCGAAGCCGCTGAACTCGAAGCCCAGTTGGTTGCCAAGAGAACTGGGATCAGCAGTAATTCGATTCTGCTCAGCCATGTTGACTTGGTGCCACCCCGCACTAACCGCACTCTGATAAGGGATCTAAGTGTTGAGGTTGACCGCCATCAGCGCTTGCTGGTTGTGGGCCCATCGGGTTGCGGTAAAACCTCCTTCCTGCGCATGGTGAGTGGGCTCTGGCCACCAGCTGCTGGTCGGGTGGAGCGGCCCAGCGAGTCAGATCTGCTATTCATCCCTCAAAAGCCATACATGCTGCTCGGCAGCCTGCGCGAGCAGCTTTGCTATCCGCTGCAGCCAGATCGATTTAGCGACGAGCAGCTGCGCCATGTTTTGGAGCAGGTGCGGCTACCCGAGCTTGTTGTGCGCTACCCAGATCTCGAAATTATTCAGGATTGGCCGCGCTTGCTTTCCCTGGGCGAGCAGCAACGCTTGGCCTTTGCGCGCCTGCTGCTCAATTCCCCGAGTTTTGTTGTGCTCGATGAGGCCACCAGCGCCCTTGATGTGGCAACTGAGAGTCACCTTTATTCTCTGCTCGCTGAGCGGGACATGGCTTTCGTGAGCGTCGGTCACAGACCAACCCTCACAGCCTTCCATGAAACCGTGTTGGAGCTCGATGGCAGCGGCAATTGGCGTTTGCTACCCGCGGCCGGCTATGAAGTGGGCCGTCACGCCTGAACCTATCCCTGATCCATGCCTGAACCAAAATCCAGCCAGGCGCCAGAAATTAGTCCAGCAACTAGTGCAACATCTGGCGAAGTGCCGGCCTTTGGTTGGAGCGGCTACGCCGAGCGAGTTAACGGTCGCTTTGCCATGGTGGGCTTCATTGCTGTGCTACTGATTGAAACCTTGAGTGGCGAAACGTTTTTGCGCTGGTCTGGCCTGGTGCCCTGAGCGCTTGGCGTTCTACGGGATTTGCACCAGATCCACTTGCCAGATCCCGCCCCTGCTCACCTCAACAGCCAGCTGGCGTCCATCTGCCTGCAGCTGCACCTGGCGGGCAACCCCGCTTGGGAGCATGGGTATGGGTTGCAGACTCTGCGCTGAGCGCCGGTAGAGCACCAACTCGGTGCGTCCCTCCAGCTGCCGCACTAGAGCAATTCGCTCTCCTGCTGCATCGACGCTGACGCTCACCGGCTGGGCATCAGCCCGGTTGAGTCCCGGCAGGTCTATGGGTTGGTGGCGTTCCAGATCCAGCAGTAGCACTTGTTCGCGGCCGCCCCTGCCGCTGATTAGGGCCAGCCAGCGCCCTGAAAGGGCTGGATCCCGGTTGACACCTATGGCTTCCAGCCGGGAGTTAAGTGGCGCTATGGGCTGCGGCATGGGGGCAATGCAACCGCCCAGAAGTAGGCCGGTTGCTGTTGCTGCGATGGCTCTACTTGGTAAGGAGCTCCTCATGGCGAGGTCTGCGCTCCGCCCCCCTGAACGGCAGTGCCGCCGGGAAGGTCTGGTTCCAGCAAGCTGCGCAGATCAAACAGCTGCACGCGCCACTGGCCGGCCTGCGTTACTTGTACTGCCAGCTGGCGTGCTTCAGGGGACAGGCTCAGGCGCACTGCAGTGTTGTCCGCCGGTAGGGGTAGCCGGTGCAGGTTGCCGCTGACTCGGTCTTCGATCAGGGCCAGTCTTTGGTTGCCCTGTTGCACCAGCGCCGCTACATAGCGACCGTTCCAGCTAAGGGAGGGGGAGCTATGGGGCTGGCGGTTTTGGAAATGGCGCAGGGGCATGATTCGGCCACTGGGCTGCTCCTGCAACAAAAGGGTGGCCCGGCCGTCTCGATCAACAACTGAGGCAAGAAATTGCCCCTGGCCGCTGAGGGCAGGCTCTTGACGGCTGTTGCCATTGAAAACCCCAACCGAACCAGCACTGCGACGGGCCAGCCACGATCCACTAGAGCAGCCGCTGATGAGAAAGCTTTGGACTATCAGCAGCAGGGCAGGCAGCCATAGGGAACAAAATCTATTGGCGGCGAAAAGCTTCAGTCGTCGAAGCGGGAGCTGTTGTCCCGGGGGCTGGGCTCGGCGCGGCCAGATGATTTAACCGGGCTGAAGTCCGCATCACTGATATCACTTGCGGCAGGACGATTGCTTCTGCCGCCAGGAGTGGTTGCGGGGCTGATTGGGGAGCCCTGGGGAACTCCGGCTGGCGTGGAGGACCTTGGCGCTTCTGAGGCCGGGGGGGTGGGTCTGCGGCTTGAGCGAGGCATTGCTTCATTAGAGGCTGTCGGACGGCTGCCTCGTCGGGGTTCTACCGAGGTATCTCGCTCGCGCCTGCGGGCACCGAAATCGACGCTGGGCCTGCTGGAGATTCGTGGTGCCCAATCCTCTTGGGCTGACCGGCGGCTGGCTGCCCTTTCCGGGATAGCTGCCCTGCTACTGGGCCGGGGTGCCCGGTAAAAGTCGGCCTCATCTGCATCTACCCCTTCGCCGCGGGAGGGAATGCGGCGTCGCAGCGGCTCTGGCTCATCAAAGCGATCTGTCGAGCCTTCGCCC
>JAQCGH010000049.1 GCA_027620015.1 Cyanobacteriota bacterium | reverse complement strand
CACAGCACCACTTCCGCCGTCGGTGCAGGCAGACCCAGCTGGGGGCGGTGGGCCAGGCGATGGTGCACCACCAAAGCAAACGCCAGGGTGAGCAGCAGTTGCAATACCAGGGTGGCCAGTAGCGCAGCGGCCAGCCCTAAGAAAAAAACTGGCACCTCACTCAAAGCGAGGCCACACCAGTGATGAGGCTGCGCGCATAGGGGCCGATCAGAGCCTCGAAGCCAGGACAGCGCACGCCACGGGCCGCCAACAGCTCAACCGTGGCCTGGCAACTCGGTCGCGCCCGCACCCCGGCTTGATTCAGCTCGGGGTAGGTGAGCTGCTCGTCGCCCCAGCGCCGCACGAAGAAAGTGCGGATGCCATAAAGGGGATTGGTGGGATCGCCAGCAATTGCCTCAAGCCACCGCTCCATCGACACCAGCTCCAACGGTGCCCCCCGCTCGATCAGATTGGCGAGCAGATCGGCCAGCAGCATCGGTGCGGGATGTTGCAGGTGAACCTTGCATCCCACCGCCTCCGGCATCCAGGCCAGGGCCGTGACCGCATCAGCCACGTAATCCACCGGGACCAGGTCCAGCTCCCAGGGCAGATCGGGCGCCATACCCAGAGCTAGACAACCCCGCAGCAGCCGATGCAGCAAGTCGTCTTCGTGCCAGGCGCCGGTTTGGGAGTGGCCGCCGATCAGGGGCGGGCGATACACCGTCACCGGCAGACCGGCAGCGCCGGCGGCCAGCACCCGCCGCTCACTCACCCACTTTGTTTGGGAGTAGCCCACGTGGATGCCTCGCCACTCGTCCACGTCATCGCTTTCAAACATCTCCTGGTTGCGGTAAGCCGTGGCCTCGAAGGCCGCCACGCTGGAGATCAGCTGCACGGGCACAGCCCCCCCAGCGGCGGGGTGCACCGCCAGATCGAGCATGGTTTGGGTGCCGCCCACATTGGCTGCCTCCAGCTGGCTGTATGGAGCCATCTGGCTGAGCTGGGCGCCGTTGTGCAGGATCCCACCCAGCCCCTCGGCCAAGGCGGCAAAGGCCAACTCCGGGAGGCCAAAACGGGGCTGGGCCAGGTCACCAGGCACTGCCACTAGCCGCTCGCTCCAGCTGTCTTGCCACAGACCGTATTGATTGAGGTTGGCGCGGATCCGTTCCATGCCCTGGGCGGGGTCGCTGGCCCGCACCAGACAGCGCACCTCCATTCGATCCCAGCGCTGCAACTGGCCCGCCAGCAGGTAGGCCCCCAGGAAGCCGGAGGCACCGGTGAGCAGAATCGCTTCCGCCGGGGGGGATGGGGCAGAAGGAGCTGCGGCAGGCATGCTCCAGTGAGGCGCCAGCCGGGCTTCCCGGCCTAGATCCAGCACCCGCTCCGCACCAGCCTGGGGATCCACCAAGGCCTCCAGCAACACTGCCGCCAGGGCGTCAATCGTGGGATCACCGGCCAGGGATTCCAGCTCCAGCTTCACCCCCAGGTCACGCTGGATACCGGCCGCCAGCTCCACCGCCATGAGTGAATCCAGGCCGATATGGAAGAGGGAGTCACCGGGATCCAAGCTGCGGGAATCCTCCAGACCCATCACGGTGGCCAGACGTTGCTGCAGCAGCTCCACCACCAGAGCAAGGCGCTGATCGTCATCTGCCTGGGCGAGCTGCTCGCGCAGGGCCTCCCCCTCCGCCTCCTGCTCAGCGTGGGCGGTCGGATTGAGCAGCGGCTGCAACACCGCCGACTGGCGGCTACCGAGCTGGGCTGCCAGCTTGGACCAGTCGTTGCTGAGTACGGCCACGCATCCCGGTCGACCCCGCTCCAGCAGAAGGGCCAGAGCATCCAAGGCCTGGGCGGGGGGCAGCAAGCCCACCCCCAAAGTCGTGAATCGTCGCTCTAGACCTGCCGCCATTCCGGCACCGCCCCATGGGCCCCATTGAATTGACAGCAGGGGGATGGCACTCGTCGGGGATGCCGCCAAGCCATCGAGGGCCCCATTGGCCACCGCGTAGCTGGTTTGCCCAGGCGAGCCAAGCAGGGCGGCCATCGAGGAAAAGGCCACACCAAACTCCGGCCGGCAATCAGCCAGGCGGCAGGCCTGCTCCAAACGCTGCCAGCCGCCCCATTTGGGGGCGATCACCGCGGTCTGCCGGACGGGAGTCTGCCCCTCCAGCAAGCCGTCATCCAGCTGGCCAGCCGCATGGAACACCCCCACCAAGCGCTTGCCCCGCAGGACTGCTGCCAGCTGCTCAGGTGGATCATCCGCCAGATCGAAGGCCACGGATTCACAGGTCACACCCTGGCTGTGCAGCTGCTGCACGAGCTGGGGATCGGGCCGCCGGCCCAGCAGCACCAACGAACGAGCCCCTTGAGCCGCCAACCAAAGACTCAGCTGCTGACCAATCCCGCCAAAGGCACCCGTCACCAGATAGGTGGCCTCTGGGCGGATCGTCCAAGCTGCCGGACGCTCCGGCTGGGTGATCACCACCTTGCCTACGTGCCGGGCCTGGGCCATCAGCCGGAAGGCCTCCACGCTGTGCTCGATCGGAAACGCCTGCAGCGCGATCGGTGCGTAGTGACCAGCCTCGAGGTCGGCCAGCAGATCCACCAGCAAGCGACGCACCAGGGCGGGGTCAGCCGCCGCCACCTCAAGCAAGTCAAATGGCAGGTAGGAGGCATCAGGGCGGCGCTGGGCTGCCGTCTCCCGGCTCCAGATCTCGATTTTGCCCAGCTCCACAAAGCGGCCTCCTTCTGCCAGAGCAGCAAAACTCGCCTCCACCCAGTCGCCCTTGAGGCTGTTGAGCACCACATCCACACCGCGGCCTCTGGTGGCAGCCTGCACTTGCTCGCTGAAGGCGAGGCTGCGTGAATCGAACACCGCCTCCACTCCCTGCGCCAGTAGTGCCGCTTGTTTGGCCGCACTGGCTGTGGCCAGCACCCGTGCGCCGCAGCGGCGGGCCACCTGCAGGGCGGCCTGGCCGACCCCGCCGGCGGCCGCATGGATCAGCACGGTCTCGCCCGGGCGCAACTGAGCGAGGCTCTGGAGGCTGTAGATGGCTGTGAGGAAGGCCGTGCTGACGCTGGCCCCCAAGGCCGGATTCATGCCAGCGGGCAGCGGCACGCACAAAACGGCGCGGCACACCACATGGCTGGCCAGGCTGCCCACCGCCAGGGCTGCCAGCAGCCTCTGCCCTACTAGGCCTGGATCCACGCCGGGGCCTACCGCCACCACACGGCCCACACATTCACCGCCGTAAGGCATGCGGGCATCGGCGTCCATGCCGAGCTCTCGGCTGTAGCCCGCCAGCAGGCCCAAGGCATTCAAGACATCGCGGAAATTGAGGCCCGTAGCCTCCACTGCCAGTTCCAACTCGCCTGGACCAAGGGAGCGACGCTGCAGGGGAATGGCCCGCAAGGTTTCCAGGCTACCGAGGGCACTGCTCTCCACAAGAAAGGGGGTGTCTGCCAATGGCTGGAGCCGCTGCACCCAAGCCCGTCCATCCCGCCAGGCCAGCAGGGGCTCCCGCTCCCCAAGGGCGAGCATTGCCGGCCAGTCAGCCGCTGCAGGAGGGGTGCCATCTAGAAGATGCAAGACAGTCCAGCCCTGAGCAGGTTGCTCCAGGGCAGCCGAGCGGGCAAATGCTGCTAACCCAGCCGCCAGGGGACCGTCACCTTCCAGGACAAGCCACACCGGCCGGGCCGGTGCCCGGGCCAACTGCTGGGCCCAGCCCAGCAACTCGGCCGACAGATCCTCGAGGGAGAGTGCCGCCCTGCTGAGATCGGGCCATAGCAACAAGGGCTCAGGCCCCGGGGGGATGGTCTCGCCGCCCCTAAAGCAAAACGGTGCTCCTAGTAGCTGGGGCAGGGACTCGAGCGCAGGAGCCTCCTGCCAATTGGTTTCCAGCAGCCAGTCTTGGGGACCAGGTTCAGGCTGCTCCAACGGCAGGGGGAACAGCCAATCAAGGGCCTGGCGCGGCAGACGCCGCAAGCGGAATCCCCGGATCCAGCCCAAAGGGGTGGTTCCATCGTGGAGCAACAGGTTTGCCAAAACAATCGCCGGCTCCGGGCTGGGCTGAAGCTGCACCTGGCAGTGCAGTCGATCGGGCAGAGGCAAGGCCTTCAGCCACAGCTCCTCCAAACCCACCGGCAGCAGTAGCTGGCCCTCCCGAGCAGTGGGATCCAGCAATACGGCAACTGCCTGAAAACAGCTGTCCAGCAGACCCCGGTCCTGCCCCCCCTCCGGACGCTCCAGCTCCGCCCAAGCCTGACCATCGCCCAGCTGCAGCTGACGCAGGCATCTATAGGTGGGTCCATAGTTCAGCCCAACCTGGGCCAGGGCGTCATAGAACCCCGCCAATTGCACCGAGGTCGCCGAGTTCGGAACAGGCGTAAGCGGAAAGGGCGGCTGTGCGGATCTGGGGCCTTCCAGGGCCACTTCACCGTGACGCTGCCAGGGAGAGGGATCCGGACCATCTAGCCGGCTATGAAAGGTGAGGCCATCTACGCGCCGATGACACTGCAATCGCACGGCGGCGCCTTCGCCGGCCAGCTTCAGCGGTTGATCGAGGCGCATCGCTCCCAGCCGCAGAGGCTGCCCGGCCTGCTCAAGTAGCGCCAGCCCCGCCGTGAGGAAGCCAGCAGCGGGGAACACCACCTGGTCGCGGATGCGGTGATCGCCCAGATCCGTGCCTTCAAGGCCCAGAAGCGCCTGATAAACCTCCACATCTCCTGGAAGATCCAATCGGCTGAAGGTCCCGGCGCATGGGGGCATCAGGGCCGCAATGCCTGGAGAGGAGAGGCCGAGGTGGTTGAGCCAGGAACTGGCTGGAGCCGACCCTTCACCCTCACGGCTCCACCAATAACGCTTTCTTTCAAATGGATACCCAGGCAGGCTGACTCGCCGGTAGGGGTAGGGGCGGTGAAAGCCAGCCCAGTCGATAGCGACGCCACTGCGCCAAAGGCCACCGAGGCTCGCGTAGATCACATCCCAATCGGACTGCTCAGGCACTAGGGAAGGCCAGTGACTGAAGGAGGGCTCATGGCAGCACTGACGAGCCATGCCAATCAAGGTGGGACGGGCACCGATCTCCAAAAACACTTGGGCCCCCTGGGCAACGAGGGTGTTCACCCCCTCCGCAAAGCGAACCGGGCTGATTACCTGATCGCACCAGTAGTCAGGCTGGGCAACCTCAGCCCCGGCCAGAAGACCGGTGATGTTGCTCACCAGCGGCTTGCTGGGCGGCGCAAACGACAACTGCCGCAATTCGAGCTCAAAGGCTTCCAGCATCGGAACCATCGCCTCGGTGTGAAAGGCATGGGACACGGCCAGCTGGCGGGCATTGAGGCCGGCCGCCTCGGCCTCGACCATTAGTTGCCGTAGGGCGGGAAGCGGTCCAGCCACCACCGTGTTGGCAGGGCCGTTGTATGCCGCCACACGCATCGACGGATGGCGAGAGATAAGGGCCTGCACCCGCTCCAAAGGAGCCAGCAGCGCCACCATCCCTCCCGTCGGTGGCAAAGCCTGCATCAAGCGTCCACGGGCCGCCACCAGGCGACAGGCATCTTCGAGGGAGAACACCCCGGCCAAGTGGGCAGCCAGCACCTCACCAATGCTGTGGCCCATCAACAAATCGGGGCGCACACCCCAGCTCTGCCACAGCTGACTCAGGGCATAACCGACCGCAAACAGGGTTGGCTGGGTTGCCCCTGTCTGATTGAGCAGGATGGCCGTGCGAGCCTCCTCACCATCCCGTGGCAACAGCAGTTCGCGCAGTGGGTTTGCCAACTGCGGATCCAGCAGGGCCGCAACCCGCTCAAAAGCATCCTGAAAAGTGGGGTGCTCCAGCAACTCTTTGCCCATTCCCAGCGCCTGGGAGCCCTGACCAGTGAACAACCAGGCCAACTTGCCGGGTCGCTGCGATGCATTGGCGCGCGTTACACCTGCTGGCAGTGGCCTCCGGTCACTTCCCAGGGCCTGAAGCTGGGAAATCAGCTGGTCCTTATCGCGAGCTAGGCACACAGACCGGTGCCGGAAGCCGGTACGGCCGATGTTTGCTGACGCTGCCAAATCGGCAAGCTTCAAGGCGGCGTTGAGCTGTAACTGCCGGGCCAAATCCGTAGCGATACGAGCCAGGGCCTCGGGTGTGCGGGCAGAAAGTGTGAGCAGCTGCAGAGGCATGCGGGCGCCAAAGCGCATCGGAGCCCGCTGCTGGTGGGCATCAGCCAGCACCACATGGGCATTAGTGCCCCCAAAACCAAAGGAACTCACCCCCACCACCAGCGCCCGTTCCGGATGGGGGAAGGGCTCCAGGCTGGTCTGCACTTGCAGCTTGAGGCCAGCGAAGTCGATCGAGGGATTGGGAAGCCGGCAGTGAAGGCTGGGAGGAAGCTGCCGCTTGGCCACGCACAGGGCCGCCTTGATTAGGCCAGTAATACCGGCGGCGGTTTCCGAGTGGCCCAGGTTGGTCTTCACCGAACCCACCCGACAGACCTCACCCTCGGGCCTGCTCTCGCCCAGCACCGTTCCAAGGGCACGCAGTTCAATCGGGTCCCCCTGGCGGGTGCCCGTGCCATGGGCCTCCACGTATTGGGTCGCGGCCGGATCAATTCCTGCCCGGGCAAAGGCCGCACGCACACAAGCGATCTGGGCCCGCGCGTTTGGGGCCACCATGCCGTTGCTGCGGCCATCGGAATTGACAGCTGAGCCGTGGATCACCGCATAGATCTGATCACCCGCCGCCTCCGCTTCAGCCAAAGGCTTAAGCAACACCGCTCCAGCCCCCTCCGATCGCACGTAACCATCGGCGCTGGCATCAAAGCTCTTGCAGCGCCCATCCGGCGCCAACAGGCCGGCCTTGCAGAAACTCATCTGAATGCCCGGATGAATCAGAGCCTGCACACCGCCGGCCAGGGCGGCCTCGGATTCCCCACGCCAGATGCTCTCGCAAGCCAGATGCACCGCCACCAGGGAGGAGGAGCAGGCCGTATCCACCGTGAAGCTGGGGCCCTTGAAGTCAAAGAAATAGGAGAGCCGATTGGCGGCGATGCAACCGGTATTGCCCGGCAGCACAAAGGGCTCGTTGTCGGGAGTGATGTAGCGCTCCGGCGAGGCCCAGAGCAGGGAGCTGTAGTCAGCGCTGGAGATGCCCATGAACACGCCGACGGCCCTGCCTCGCCCCTGCTCGTTGGGCTGACCCGCGTCCTCCAGGGCCCGCCAGGCCACCTCCAGCAACAGCCTTTGCTGGGGATCCATACACACCGCTTCTCGGGGAGTGATGCCGAAAAAGGCCGCATCAAACTTGTCGATGTCCTCCACGAAGCCGCCCCGGCGAACGTGCTGGGTGAGGGGATTGGCGGGGTCAGCGTTGTAATGCAAGCCGAGATCCCAGCGATCGGAGGGCACCTCTTTGATCGCGTCGCGCCCGTCCCGTAAAAACTCCCAGAAGCTTTCCGGGGAATCGATCCCGCCCGGGAGCCGACAGCCAATACCAACAATGGCAATCGGTTCGGGCATTGGGCTAATCAAACCGTGCCCATCTTCCCCTGAGGGCTCAACCGAGCGAGAAGCCCAATCGGATCAGCAGACAGACGATGCTGCTGATACCGCTGGCGCAAGGAGGAATAGCCCTCAGGATCAGCCAGCCATTGATGCACCAGTGCTGCCAGCTGCTCTGGCCGACGGATCGAAGACTCCAATCCGCGGGCACGGAAATAACGAGGCGCCAACAATTCCTGGGGCATGGTTGTGCCGTAGTGGTTGAACACCAAGGGGCAGGCCATAAACAGAGCCTCGGTGGCGGTGCGCGCTCCTGGACGACTCACCAGTGCCCAGGCCCGCTGATACAGGGCAGCCATCGCAGCTGGATCCTGGTAGCCCAACTCCTGCACCGCCAGCTCCGGGTGCCGCTCAGCCCACGCCTGCACTTGCTGCCGCACAGCTGGTCGGCGGCCACACAAGGCCACCACCGCCAACTGACCTGCAAAGGGCAGCAACTTCTCCAGCAGCGAAATGTGATTGTTTGCCCCGTTGGACCCCGTCCCAAGCACAAGCAGGGGCAGCCCCGCCACGGCCGCTGGAGCAGGTCCTGCGTCGTGATAAGCCGGGTGAAGGAGAGGTCCCAAGCCCTCCACCGAAACGCCCGGCCGGCGACGGTGCACCTCCCTAACTACCTCCTCGGTGAGCGCCCAGAAAAGATCGGTGCTGCGACTGAGCCAGTTGCGACTGAAGCCAAAGCCGCCATCTAGTTCGGTGCAGCAGGTGATGCAGTGCAGCTGCGGACCCAGCACCCGCTTGGCCAGATCAAAATGGCCCCGATTGGTGTGAGGGTGGGTAGAGATCAGCACATCGGGACGGAAGTCCTCGAGCTCCCGGATCAGATAACGGCGACCAAAAAGCACAGTGCCAGGCTTGATGAAATCCTCCAGTTCCATGGCGCGCCAGTAGAGCTGGTGCAGCCAGGGCCGCCGACGCTGAATCCAGTTGTAGAGCTCTACGCCGCCGCGATATGTGCTGCTCGAGTGCTCAAGCACTTGATCCACTCGAATCTCCACATCGGGGTGCAGCCGTGATAGCCACTGCTGGATCGCCTCAGCTGCAGCGTCGTGGGCTGTACCGCCGCTGGAGGTGTAGATCAGAACTTTCATCAGCAACCATTTTCATCCACTTGAAGGCGCCCCAGGGGACGCCAGAGCCGCCAAAGAGGCAGCAGCAAAATCCAGCCGAGCAAGCCGATCGCCATCGCAGTCGGGCGCCCCGGGCCGCGACCAAGGGTATCTAGTAACCAAACGGGCCCGTAGTTGCCGCGGATCAGCGGGGCGATCACCCCGTCGGCCAGCAAACTCATCCCCAGCAGCGCACCAAGGCGGGAGATCCACTCCAGGCCATAACGACCAACAAATAGCCGCGGCTGTAAATCCAGAGGCACCCAGCACAACCACAGGCTCTGAAGGGCGCCAAGAGCCACCGGCACCCCGGCAGCAAATAAACCCACAGCCAAAAACCAGACCCCCTGCCATTGCTGAAAGCAGACCAGCCCAGCTCCTGTCAGCAGCACCGCCTGAAACAGCAACACGCCTCGTAGCCAGGCCAGCCAATGGCATCGAGACACCCGGGCCCATAGCCAGAGCCCACCGGCATAGCCCAATGCGGCTAGGGCCAAACCCCGCATTAGGTCCAGGGAGCCGCTTGCCGCCACCACCCAAGCGGGAAAAGCGATTTCCACCGCAGCAAACACGCTCACCACCAAAGTGTTAATCAGCAACAGGGGACGCCAGCGCCGATTGCTCCATAACGCTCTCAAGGACCGGCGCACTCCTCGCTGATCGGAATTCCCAAAATCGGGAGCTTTTCTTAGAGGGGCTGGCAGGTCCTGCGGCCAGGCCACCAGAAGCGTGCAAGTCACAGCAATCAGTGAAGTCAGGCTGTCAGTGAAGAGAACACCCTGCAACCCGGCCGTCGCCGCCAGCAGAGCCCCGAGCAGAGGTGCTGCCATCACCACAGCACCATCGGAGCCAGCGAAGAGCCCGCTCGCTGCACCCAGCTGCTCCTTAGACACAAACCGGGCTAGTTGGCTGGACCAGGTCACCACCAGAGCAGCCTCTGCGGCTGCTGCCAGCCCAATGCAAAGCAGCACCAGAATCAAACTTGACTGACTAACCATCAAGGTGAAGGCCAGTCCCAAAGTGCAAGCACTGCCCAGACCGTTAGCGGCAAGCATCACCCGTCGCGGCGGCCAACGATCCAGTTGGCGGCCCAAAAGCGAAAGGGATGCCAACTTGGCCAACTGCACCACCACCGCCACCGCAGCAAAGGCACTCAACTGGCCGTTCTGCTGGAACAGCCATACCCCCAAGGCGTAGAGACTCACCTGAGTGCCGAGGTTTGAGATCAGCTGACCCGCCCACATGACCAAAAATGGCCTTGGCAGCGACCTAAGTTTTGGGCCAGCCACTGGCACAGAAAGCTCTCGTTTTCCAATACATTCACCCTCCCACAGGGGTTAATCCCCTGACGAAAGCCCTTCAGCCCGCCAGGATTCAGACAGAACTAGCTGCTTGCATTGATGACCCCAGCCTCTGAACAAGCCGCGTTCAGCCCTAAAGCCAGCCCCAACGGCGCTTCACTCGCCTGGGTGCCCTGGCTGCAGGCCGGTGTGACCGCCATGTTGGTGGTGCTTTTTCTTGTGATCGTGGGCAAAGCCCGCCAGCAGAGTGACACGATCCGTCAGCTAGAAGAGCGGGTGCAGGGATTGGAGAACAGCCGAGCCCTTGATCGCACCACTGGGCTGGAACAGCAGCTGCGCTCCACGGTGGAGCGGCTGCAAGCGGTGGAACGCAACGGCACCCGCATCGATGCACTGAGCCTCGAAGCCGCCAGCCTGCGAGCCGAGCTAAGCAAGTTGAACCCAACCAGCCCCAGCGCAGCTGCTGCTCCAACAACCGATGGGATGCCATTAGGGGCACCACCCGCGCGTGCACCTAAAACTAAAAACTGATCAATGATTCTTTCAGCCCTTCACAGCATCGCCGGCGGCGTTGGGCAGGATGTAGCGCTGCAAGCCGATAAACACCACTA
>JAQCGH010000010.1 GCA_027620015.1 Cyanobacteriota bacterium | reverse complement strand
GGGCTACCAGCTCTTCAGGCAGCTGGCCGCCTGAACGGCCATGCACCACCAGAAGCAAGGGATGGGCGGGGGTGGGCCGATCGCCCACCTCCACCATGTGCACCTCGCCGGTGGCATTGAGGTGGCTCAACTGGGATGCCGTCATCTCCCATCCTTCTCAAACCGAGCGCCAGGCCCAAGCATGGATGGCCCGGTGCAAATCATTTTCATCTCCCCCCATAACGTGTGGAATCACAGCCGCCTGACCATCTCCCGTCCCTCCACCTTCCTCTGCGCCTTCCTCACCCTGCTGAACGACCGGCTGGGTGAAAGCATCGTATTTCCGCTGCTGCCATTTCTGCTGGCGGGCTTCACCAGCGACGGCCGGGTGCTGGGGCTACTGGCGGGTAGTTACGCGTTGGCCCAGTTCGCCTTCACGCCCCTGATCGGCGCCCTCAGTGATCGCTACGGCCGCAAACCGGTAATCAGCGTTTGTGTGGGGGGTTCGGTGCTGGGCCTGGCCCTTTTTGCCCTCACCATCAGCCTGCCATGGGGCAACCTCTGGCCCGCCGCCCAGGCCTCCGGGTTGCCCCTGCTCCTGCTATTCGGGGCTCGATTAATTGATGGGGTGAGCGGCGGCACCGCCGCCACAGCAAGCGCCGTACTAGCCGACATCTCGCCGCCAGAAAAACGGGCCAAGGCCTTCGGCCTGATCGGGGTGGCATTTGGCCTGGGCTTCATTCTTGGCCCCGCCCTAGGCGGACTGCTGGGCCAGATCAGCGTCACCCTGCCGCTGCTCGTTGCCGTAGCGATCGCCGTGCTCAACCTTGTGCTGGTGCTCACCGTGCTGCCAGAAACCCACCCGCCAGAAGCACGCCGGGCCATGCCACGAAAGCGAGATCTCAACCCATTGGTCGCCCTGCAAAGGGTGTTCACCAACCCCCAGGTTCGGCGGCTTTGCATTGCATTTTTTCTGTTTTTCCTTGCTTTCAACGGCTTTACCGCCGTGCTGGTCCTCTATTTCAAGCAGGCCTTCAACTGGGGGCCCGGCCTGGCCGCCGCTGCCTTCCTGGTAGTTGGCGTGGTGGCCACTGTGGTGCAGGGCGGCCTAATCGGACCGCTGGTAAGGCAGTTCGGTGAATGGCGGCTCACCTTGGCCGGACTGGGCTTTGTGATCGCCGGCTGCCTGCTGATTCCCCTGGCCACCCGGGCAAACGCCCAACCAGTGGTATTCAGTGCCGTGGCGATCCTCGCCCTCGGCACCGGTCTGGTCACCCCCTGCCTGCGCAGCCTGGTATCGCGCCGGCTCGACAATGAAGGCCAGGGCGCTGCCCTGGGCAGCCTCCAGGGGCTACAGAGCCTGGGCAGCTTCCTGGGCCCACCGCTGGCGGGGCTGGCCTACGAAACCACAGGGCGCCAGAGCCCCTTCTGGCTTGGAATCGCCTTGCTGGTGGGGGTGGCCCTACTGGTGGCCGGTGGCCTGCCAACTCACCCACCTTCTGAGATGACACCACGGATACACGGATCAGAAGGTTGATATTGCTACTTTGAAAATGATGAGGGCCCTGGGCGGGATAGTGGCGGCATGGCGAAATCAACGGCTGAAACCCAGCTAGCTCCTGAGCTTTATATCAACCGCGAACTGAGTTGGCTGGAATTCAACTATCGGGTACTGGCACAAGCCTTAGACGAGCACACTCCGCTACTTGAGCAGGCGAAGTTCAGCGCCATTTTCAGCAACAACCTCGATGAGTTCTTCATGGTGAGGGTGGCCTCCCTGAAGTCTCAAATCGATGCTGGGGTGAGCACTCTTAGTGATGACGGACTCACCGCCCAACAACAGCTTCAGGCGATCCGCACCAAGCTACGCCCCCTGCTGGAGATGCAGCAGCAGCACTACCGCCATTCCCTCAAGAACCATCTCTTCGACTACGGGGTCTACCTCACCGACTACGCCAACCTCAACGAATCCCAACGGGACTGGCTCAACGCTTACTTCCAGAGCGCCATTTTCCCAGTTCTCACCCCCTTAGCGGTGGATCCCTCCCACCCCTTTCCCTTCATCAGCAACCTGAGTCTCAACGTGGCCGCCCTAGTGCGAGACCCCGATACGGGTCAGCAGGAATTCGCCCGAGTGAAGGTGCCGCAGAAAAACCTGCCCCGATTCGTCCAGATCCCCACCCATCTGAGTGGCAAGCAACCCGAAGCCGTCTACACGGCCGTGCCTCTAGAGCAGGTGGTGGCCTTCAACCTCGGCCTGCTGTTCCCAGGCATGCACGTTGAAGGGCACTACTTCTTCCGCGTCACCCGCGACGCCGACCTGGAATTGCGCGACTTAGAGGCCGACGATCTGATGGAGGCCCTAGAGGAGGGTCTGCGAAAACGTCGACGCGGCGGCGAGGTGGTGCGGCTGGAGGTGGCCGATGAGATGCCGGAAGCAGTGGTGCAGCTGCTGATGGAGGGCACCGCCGTCGAAGCGGAAGACATCTACCGGGTCAATGGCCCCCTAGGCCTCGACGATCTAATGAGCCTGCTGGCTATTCCATTACCCAAGCTGAAGGAGAAGCCCCACAAAGGCCGCACCACTCCTGCCCTTGCCCGCACCCAGAAGAGCCAACTGGAAGACGGCTCCATTAAGGCCGAGGAATTTGAAAGCATCTTCTCGGTGATCCGCAGGGGAGACGTTCTGCTGCATCACCCCTACGACCTGTTTTCTACATCTGTAGAGGAATTCCTCAACCAGGCCGCCGATGACCCCTCGGTATTGGCTATCAAAATGACCCTATATCGCACCTCTAAAAACTCACCGGTGGTGGCAGCGCTGATTAGAGCCGCCGAAAACGGCAAGCAGGTGATGGCACTAGTTGAATTAAAAGCCCGCTTCGACGAGGACAACAACATCCAGTGGGCTAAGCAATTGGAGGCTTCTGGAGTGCACGTCGTCTACGGCGTGCTTGGCCTAAAAACTCACACGAAAATCCTGTTGGTAGTTCGCAAGGAGAAGGACCGTCTCAACAGCTACGTGCATATAGGTACGGGTAATTACAACTCCAAAACCTCAAGCCACTACACCGATATCGGACTACTCACGGCCAGGCCTGAGTTCGGCGCCGACCTAGTGGAGTTGTTCAACTACCTCACCGGTTTCTCCAAGCAGCAAAGCTTCCGCCGCTTACTGGTGGCTCCGGTGACGCTGCGCAGTCGAATGGAAGGCCTGATTCGCCGCGAAATCGAGCATGCAAAAGATGGCAGAGGCGGCCATATCCGGGCAAAGATGAATGCCCTGGTCGATCCAGCGATCGTCGCCTTGCTCTACGAGGCCTCCCAAGCCGACGTCATAATCGATCTGGTGGTACGTGGCATGTGCAGCCTGCGGCCCCAACTGGAAGGCGTCAGTGACAACATCCAGGTTGTAAGTGTGATCGGTCGTTTCCTCGAACATTCGCGACTGTTTTGGTTTAGCAATGGCGGCGAGCCCGAACTTTTCTTCGGCAGCGCTGACTGGATGTCACGAAACCTGGACAGACGAATTGAGGCAGTAGCCCCGATCGAAGATCCAAAACTTCGCCATCAGCTTGAGCAGGTCATCGATCTCTACCTAAATGACACCAGTGCTTGGCACATGGACAACCAAGGAAAGTTCAGTCAACGACAGCTCGAAAGCGAACAACATCTGGTTCAGCGGGAAATGATGAGTCGCTGGCGCGGTGGTTTGGTGACCTGATAAGAAGGAATCCATACAGGAAATCTTCCAAATCAAATAGTTAAAACCAACCTAAGAGTGGTATATTTCAGCCAAATCCAATTCGGAGGCTGGGGTGTGGGGACGCCTTTGCAATCCGCTTCGGACGTTGTTGACAGCAACGCCTCGAAGCATTCGCTATCTTTGATGGCGAAGACTGCTTTAGCTAATAAACCTTCTTCGACTAAAGGGCGCGCAGCCACAGGTCCTAAAGCTGGCGGCCGTCTTAGTGCCGATTCGATTGGCTGGTACCTAGGCACCATCGGCCGGGTGCCGCTGCTCACAGCAGCAGAAGAAATTGAGCTGGCTCACCACGTGCAGGCTGGCAAACGGCTTTTAGAGCTGCCCGCAGAAGAGCACGGCCCTAAGCACAAGCGCCAGCTACGCATGGCCCAGCGGGCCCGGGATCGAATGATGGCGGCCAACCTGCGCCTTGTAGTTAGCGTCGCCAAGAAGTATCAAAACCAGGGGCTGGAGCTGCTGGATTTAGTGCAAGAAGGGGCGATCGGCTTAGAGCGAGCAGTGGACAAGTTCGACCCAGCAATGGGATACAAATTTTCGACCTATGCCTATTGGTGGATCCGTCAGGGGATGACTCGGGCCATCGATAACAGCGCCCGCACAATTCGTCTGCCGATTCACATCAGTGAAAAGCTTTCGAAGATGCGGCGTATCAGCCGGGAGCTTTCCCATCGGCTAGGCCGCCAGCCGAATCGCCTAGAGCTGTCCCATGCCATGGATATGGCCCCGCGGGACCTCGAAGATCTAATAACGCAAAGCGCTCCATGTGCCTCCCTCGATGCCCATGCCCGCGGCGAAGAAGATCGCAGCACTCTGGGCGAACTAATTGCCGATCCGGCCAGTAATGAGCACCTGGACTCGATGGACCGGCACATCCAAAAGGAGCACCTAGGCACCTGGCTCTCCCAGCTAAATGACCGGGAACAGCAAATCCTCAAGCTGCGCTTCGGCCTAGAGGGGACCGAACCTCTCACCCTGGCGGAGATTGGCAGGCTGATCAATGTGTCCCGAGAGCGAGTGCGGCAACTGGAGGCAAAAGCAATCATGAAGCTGCGCCTGATGAGCAACTACCAGCAGGCCGCTTGAGCCCATGGCCGCTGGATGGTCGCAGCAGCTGCTGGGAGTGGCGGCCGTTGCTGGCTGGCTGGCCCTGTTGGCACTAGCGGCGCTGCAGGTGCGGCGGCGCTGGAATGGTCAACGGGAATGGAGTCGCAAGTTGGTTCACATCGGCACCGGCGCCGTGGTGCCGATCGCCTGGGCTACCGGCATTGATCGCCTGATCGCCATCCCCGCTGCCGCCCTCATCACGCTGCTGGCGGCAATGAACCATCGTTTCCGCCTGCTGCCAGCCATCGAAGATGTGGGCCGGGCCAGCTACGGCACCATCGCCTATGGGGCCTCAATCACCCTGCTGCTGCTGCAGTTTTGGCCGCAGCAACCCGCCGCCGTAGCCGCTGGCGTGCTGGTAATGGCCGTGGGCGATGGTCTTGCCGGACTGCTGGGTCCCCTAGTGAACTCCCCTTGCTGGCTGGTGTGGGGCCAGCGCAAATCCGTCACTGGCACCGGCGCCATGGCCGCTGGCAGCCTGGCCATGCTGCTGCTTGTACGCCAGCTGGCGATCGCAGCTGGCCTGCCCCACCCGGAGCTGCCGGCCCTGCTGGCCATCAGCGCTACTGCAGTGGTGCTGGAGCAGCTGGCGGTCGGGGGCCTCGACAACTTCACGGTGCCGCTGGCGGCTGGCTGGCTGTGGCAACGGCTCAGCTAGCGCACCGCCTTAGCCAGGGTTTCGAGCACCTCAGAGGTGGTGGCCAGATCGATGCAGGCGTCGGTAATGCTCTGGCCGTAGGTGAGCTGGCTTAGGTCTGAAGGAATCTTCTGGCTGCCAGCCACCAGATGGCTCTCCAGCATCACTCCCATCACGTGGCTAGAACGCGCGCTCAGCTGGGCGGCCACCTGGGCTGCAACCTCACTTTGAAGGCGATAGTCCTTATTGGAGTTGCCATGGCTGCAATCCACCATCACCCGAGGCGGCAGGCCGGATCTAGCAAGTTCAGCGGCGGCATTCTCTACCGCCTCCGGGTGGTAGTTGGTGCCGCGGCTACCACCCCGCAAGACCAGATGGCCATCGGGGTTGCCCGTGGTGGTCACGATCGCCGCCTGGCCCTCCCCATTGATGCCAAGGAAATGGTGGGGCCGCGCAGCTGCCTCCATGGCATTGATGGCGGTGATGGCACTTCCGTCGGTGCCATTTTTGAAGCCAATCGGCATCGACAAACCCGAGGCCATCTCCCGGTGGGTCTGGCTTTCGGTGGTGCGGGCGCCGATGGCCGTCCAGCTGATCAGATCGGCGATGTATTGGGGCACCACCGGATCAAGCAGCTCGGTAGCCGCCGGCAGGCCCATCTCGGCTAGATGCAGCAGCAGGCTGCGCGCTACACGCAGTCCCGTATTGATGTCGTAGCTGCCATCAAGGTGGGGGTCATTGATCAGGCCCTTCCAGCCCACGGTGGTGCGGGGCTTCTCGAAATAAACCCGCATCACGATCTCGAGCGAATCCCGGTAGAGCTCATGAGCTTTGGCTATTGCCGCGGCGTATTCGTGAGCCGCGGCAACATCGTGCACCGAGCAGGGCCCAACGATCACCAGTAAGCGGGAATCGCTGCCATGCAGGATTGCCTTAATGCGTTCTCTGGCTTGTTGAACCGTTCTCGTTGAACGATCGCTGATCGGCAACTCACGGTGCAACAGCGCCGGAGGCACAAGTGGTCGAGTTTCCACCACATGCAAATCGGCGGTGGTGGTGGTCATGGGCCTGAGGCCGTCAGAACGGCGCTGCGGAGTCATCTTCCACCCTAGTCAGCAGCGATTGCGACCACCAAAAGGGCCGCCTGCCAAGAACAATGGGGTGTAGATCGACGCGACCGGGCATGTCTGCAGCCACCTTCCTCCCCAGTTATCGGGCCGCCGTGGCCGAACGCGAAGCCTTGGGGGTGCCTGCCCTGCCCCTGAGCGCCGAACAAACCAGTGCCCTCACAGAACTGCTGGTCGCACCGCCCGCCGGCGAGGAGGCCTTCCTCCTGCATCTGCTCAGTGAGCGCATCCCCCCTGGCGTGGATGAGGCGGCCTACGTGAAAGCCGGTTGGCTCGCGGCTATAGCCCAAGGCACGGCTACTAGCCCCCTAGTGAACCCAGTGGCGGCCGTGAAGCTTTTAGCCACGATGATCGGCGGCTACAACGTGAGCGCCTTAATCGAGCTACTCAGCAACTCCGATCCGACCATCGCCAGCGCCGCTACCGAAGGTCTGAGCACAACTCTGCTCGTATACGACGCTTACAACGATGTGCTTGAGCTGGCGGCAAGCAACCCCTATGCCCAGCAGGTGATCGACAGCTGGACGGCAGCCGAGTGGTTCACCGCCAAGCCAGAGCTGGCCGCTGAGATCACCGTGACGGTGTTCAAAGTGGAGGGTGAAACCAACACTGACGATCTTTCCCCCGCCACCCACGCCACCACCCGGCCAGACATCCCTTTGCACGCCATGGCGATGCTGGAAACCCGGATGCCGGGGGGCCTCGAGCTGATCGCCGAGCTCAAAACCAAGGGCCATCCCGTGGCCTACGTGGGCGATGTGGTGGGCACCGGCAGCTCACGCAAATCCGCCATCAACTCGGTGCTGTGGCACACCGGCAGTGATATCCCGCATGTGCCCAACAAGCGCGGCGGCGGCGTAGTGCTGGGAGGCAAGATTGCGCCGATCTTTTTCAACACCGCCGAGGATTCCGGCGCTCTGCCGATCGAGTGCGACGTGAGCGCCCTGAGCAGCGGCGATGTGATCACGATCCGCCCCTACGCCGGCACGATTGAGCGGGCAGGCGAAATCGTGGCTCACTTCGAACTCAAACCCAGCACGATCACCGATGAGGTGCGGGCCGGAGGCCGCATCCCCCTGCTGATCGGTCGCTCGCTCACCGATAAGTTGCGCGCCCAGCTGGGGCTACCAGCCAGCCAGGTGTTCATCCGGCCAGTGGCCCCAACCGACACCGGCAAGGGCTACACCCTGGCCCAGAAGATGGTGGGCAAGGCCTGCGGCCTGTCAGGCGTGCGCCCCGGCAGCAGCTGCGAGCCGCTGATGACCACCGTGGGCTCCCAGGACACAACCGGGCCAATGACACGCGATGAGATGAAGGAGCTGGCATGCCTGGGATTTTCCGCCGATCTGGTGATGCAGAGCTTTTGCCACACCGCCGCCTACCCCAAGCCGGTGGATCTAAAAACCCACGCTGAGCTGCCCGATTTCATGGCGTCGCGCGGCGGTGTGGCCCTGCGCCCTGGCGACGGCATCATCCACAGCTGGCTCAACCGCATGCTCCTGCCCGACACGGTGGGCACCGGCGGCGACAGCCACACCCGCTTCCCCCTCGGCATCTCCTTCCCGGCCGGCTCAGGCCTAGTGGCCTTCGCCGCCGCCATCGGCGCCATGCCGCTGGACATGCCCGAATCGGTGCTGGTGAAGTTCTCCGGCTCCCTGCAGCCGGGCGTCACCCTGCGCGATGTGGTGAACGCCATCCCCTACGTGGCGATCCAGCAGGGGCTGCTCACGGTGGCCAAGGAGGGCAAACAGAACGTGTTCAACGGCCGGATTATGGAGATCGAGGGGCTGCCCGATCTCAAGCTGGAACAGGCTTTTGAACTCACCGATGCCACCGCTGAACGCTCCTGCGCCGGCAGCACGATCAAACTCAGCGTCGAAACCGTAAGCGAATACCTACGCAGCAACGTAGCTCTGCTTAAAAACATGATCGCCCGCGGCTACTGCGATGGGCGCAGCCTGGCCCGCCGCATCAAGGCGATGGAGGCCTGGCTGGCCAACCCGATGCTGCTGGAGGCCGATAGCGATGCCGAATACGCCGCCGTGATCGAGATCGATCTCAACCAAATCACAGAGCCGATCCTGGCCTGCCCCAACGACCCCGACAACGTCAAAACCCTCTCCGAGGTAGCCGGCGCAGCCATCGATGAGGTATTCATCGGCAGCTGCATGACCAACATCGGCCACTACCGCGCCGCAGCCAACGTGCTTAATGGGCAAGGCGAAAACGCCGCCCGCCTTTGGGTGTGCCCCCCCACCCGCATGGACGAGGAGATGCTCAAAGAAGAGGGTTACTACGCCATCTTTGAGCAGGCAGGCTCACGGATGGAGATGCCCGGCTGCTCGCTTTGCATGGGCAACCAGGCCCGGGTGGAAAACGACACCACCGTGTTCTCCACCAGCACCCGCAACTTCAACAACCGCCTCGGCAACGGCGCCCAGGTGTATCTGGGCAGTGCCGAACTGGCGGCGGTGTGCGCCCAGCTGGGCCGCATTCCCTCCAGACACGAATACCTAAAGGTCGCCGCCGAAAAGATCGACCCCTACGGCGCCGAGCTCTATCGATACCTCAACTTCGATCAGATCGATGGATTCGAAGACAGCGGCCGAGTGGTGAGTGCCGAACAGCAAGCCCAGGCGCTGGCGGGGGTCTGAGCTGACGTGGTGAGACGCTAGATGTCACTGTCCAGGGTCTCATCTGAACCACGAAACCCTGCTGTTTGAGCCCGTCCAGCCGGCAGCCGGCGCGTTGCGGGCTGTGCTGGCCTTCCCCAGCACCTACACGGTGGGCATCACCAGCCTGGGCTACCAGGTGGTGTGGGCCACCCTGGCCCAACGGGCCGATGTAGATGTGCGGCGCTTGTTCACCGACCAGGGTGACCCACCTCACCGTCACTGCGACCTCTTCGGCCTATCGCTTAGCTGGGAGCTAGATGGACCGGTGCTACTGGATTTGCTGGAGCAGCAGCACATCCCGATCTGGGCCCACCAGCGCGGCGACGGCGACCCGATCGTTTTTGGCGGCGGGCCTGTGCTTACAGCCAACCCAGAACCGCTGGCACCTTTTTTTGATGCGGTGCTGCTTGGCGACGGCGAACTGTTGCTGCCAGCCTTCATCGATGCCCTCCAGGAACACCGCGATGCGCCGCGGGCCAAACGGCTACGCCAGCTAGCCCAGGTGCCGGGCGTGTATGTGCCCAGCCTCTATGCCCCCCGCTACAGCCCCGAGGGCGATCTGCTCGCGGTGGAGCCAACAGAAGCAGGTATCCCGGCCTCGGTGGCCAAGCAGACCTGGCGCGGCAACACCTTGAGCCATTCGGCGGTGATCACCCCGGAGGCGGCCTGGCCCTCGATCCACATGGTGGAGGTGGCGCGCAGCTGCCCGGAGCTATGCCGCTTCTGTCTGGCCAGCTACCTAACCCTGCCGTTTCGCACCCCAAGCCTGGAAGACGGCCTGATCCCAGCGGTGGAAAAGGGTTTGGTCGCCACCCAGCGCCTGGGTTTACTGGGGGCTTCGGTCACCCAGCACCCACAATTTGCCGACCTGCTGGCATGGCTGGACCAGGACCGCTTTGAAGGCACTCGGGTGAGCGTCAGCTCGGTGCGGGCCGCCACCGTGAACGCCGAGCTAGGCCGAATCTTGGCCAAACGGGGCAGCAAATCGCTCACGATCGCGATCGAGAGCGGCAGCGAGCGCATGCGCGAAGTGGTGAACAAGAAACTGGCCACCGAGGAGATCTATGCGGCGGCCCGCTACGCCAAGGATGGCGGCCTCACAGGCCTAAAGCTCTACGGCATGGTGGGCCTGCCTACGGAAGAAGACGCCGATGTGGAAGCCACCGCCGACCTGCTTCTTGCTCTGAAAAAAGCAACCCCCGGGCTGAGGCTCACCTTGGGAGTTAGCAGCTTCGTGCCCAAGGCCCACACACCGTTTCAGTGGCAGGGGGTGCGGCCAGAAGCCGACAAGCGGCTCAAGCTGCTGGCCAAGCGGCTCAAGCCCAAGGGCATTGAGCTGCGCCCCGAGAGCTATGGCTGGAGCGTGATCCAGGCCTTGCTATCGCGCAGCGACCGCCGCCTCGCGCCGGTGATCGCTGCCGCGCGCGGCAAGCACGAGACCCTAGGGGGTTGGAAGCAGGCCTATCGGGCAGTGCGTGAACAGACCTCAGGCCCCGAGAGCCCACCAGCCTGGGACGAAGTGATCCATGCCAACTGGAGCCCGGAGCGAGTGCTGCCCTGGGCGCACTTGGAGGGACCGCTACCCGCGGCGACTCTCGCCAAACACCGGCTTGATGCGCTCGGCGAAGCTTTCTAAACCTCAATCAAACACCGCTGTTCGCCCCCGGTAAACCATCACCTGGCGCCTGAGGTGCAGGCGGACAGCCCGAGCTAGAGCGAGACGTTCACAGTCGCGGCCGAGGCGAATCAGGTCGTCGACTTCATCTCGGTGGCCTACCGGCACGGTGGACTGGGCAATGATCGGCCCACCATCGAGTTCATCGGTGACGTAGTGCCCTGTGGCGCCGATCAACTTCACGCCCCGCTCCCAGGCTCGGTGATAGGGCTGGGCCCCCTGAAAGGCCGGCAGAAAAGAGTGGTGGATATTGATCACTCGGTGGAAAGCATCCCGTGGATCAAAGCGCTCCAAAAAGGCCGGCGTAAGCACCTGCATGTACTTGGCCAGGATCACCAACTCGATGCCGTGGTCCACCAGAAGGGCGAGGTGCTTTGCTTCAGCCTCCTCCCGATTTGCGCCTGAGATAGGTACGTGTGCAAACCGGGCCCCAAATTCCTCGGCAATGGGGCCCAGGTCGGGATGGTTGGAGATCACCAGAGGCACCTGCATCGGCAACTCGCCTGTGCGCGTGCGCCATAGCAAATCCAGCAAACAATGGTCCTGCTTGCTCACGAAGATCGCCACCGGCGGGCGTACATCTGAGAAGTTCACCTTGTACTGACCGCCCAGGCGCTCCGCCAGGGCGCTGGCCGTGGGACAGATCGCCTCCCGCGGCAACCCGAAACCCTCAAGCTGCCACTCGATTCGACTCAAAAACAGTCCGGCGCCTTGATCGCTGTGGTGATCGGCATGCACGATGTTGCCGCCGTTGCCGGCCACCCAGCCAGACAATTCACGCACCAGTCCTGGTTGATCTGGGCAGATCATCTGCAGGATGGCGGTGGCGGTAGTCATGGCCGTGGTCGATGTCAGTTCAGACGTAGCACCTCGGCGGCAATAGATCCAGGTTGCGAGGGGCAACAGACAGGCCGGAAGAGCTATCTGTCCCCGATACAATCACCCCCACGAAACGGTGTTGGTACCTGCTCATGGCTTTTGCGCGGATTCCTGCACTACCTGCTGGCTTTAGCTGGCCTGCCTTCAGCCAGCAGCTGCGCCGGTTGCTGGTGCTCTGCCTGGTCCCCGTGCTCTGCCTCGGCCTTAGCGCATGTGACGGTAGCCAGGGCAAGAAGCCGCCGAGCATCAATCCAGACGACATGGCCCTGATCGAGCGCCAAGCAGAGGGCTTTCTTGCAGCCCGCAACCGACTGCCCGAGTTGGCCGCTCTCGTAAATGATCGCAACTGGGTATTCACCAAAAACTTGATCCACGGCCCCATGCAGGAAGTGGGCCGGGAAATGAGCTACATCAACCAAAGGCTGCTGCCCGCAGACCGCCCCGAGGCCGAGAAGCGCGCCAACTCCCTGAAAACAGCCCTAGCCCAACTTGATGAGGCGGCCCGCCTTCAAGACGGCGACAAGCTGCGTAAGGGCTACATCAAGGTGGCCAGTGGTTTTGGTCTCTATGCCCAGGTGTTGCCAACCCAAGTGCAGGAAGACCTCAAGCAGATCTGATCCAGCTGACTCAACCCGTCGGATCAGCCGTTAGGCGCCTTTCAATCGCTGTAATCGGCGCCGGCTTGGTGGGGCGCGCCTGCGCCTGGCTACTTGTGCAGCGCGGCCACAGGGTCTTGCTGCTTGATCCTGGCCTAACTGGCCAGCGCGACCCCAGTTCAGGCAGCGAAGCGGCCCTGGGAGTGTTGATGGCTCAGGTATTTCACCGCAACAGCGGCCGGGCCTGGCGGTTGCGTCAACGCAGCCTGGAACTCTGGGGGAAATGGCGTCAGCAGCTGCAAGCCCGGGGCTTGGTGCTGCCCTGGCGACCTGGCTTACTGCTGCTGGCCAGCACGCATGAGGAACTAGAGCGCCAGCGCCAGTTGGTAACTAGCCGGCGGCAGCAGGGCTTTGCCTTGGAGCTTTGGGATCAACCCCGGCTTGATGCCCTGGCACCCACGCTGCCAATCGGAGCATTAGGCGGGCTCTATTCCCAGGCCGATGGGCAGCTTGATCCCGGCCCAGCCCTGGAAGCCCTCCTGGCGGACGGCCTGCGGCTGGGATTGCAGGCCTGCTGCGATCGTGCTGAGCGCCTCGAGCAACGCCCCGGCGGCTGGAACGTGCACACTCTCAGCGGCAAGAATCTGAAGGTGGAGGCTGTGGTGCTGAGCGCCGGGGTAACCAGTACCGCTCTGCTGGCGCAAATAGGCCACCAGGTGCCCATGGAGCCAGTACTGGGCCAGGCACTGGAACTGGAATTGCCACTCCCCACAAACTGGATCAGCGCCAGCCCCTGGCCTGGGGCGGTTGTGTGGCGAGGGCTCAACCTGGTTCCCCGTGATTACAGCAAACTTTGGCTGGGGGCCACCCTTGAGCCTGGCGATCAAGCCGATCCCGCTGCCCTCGCCAAACTGCAACAGCTTGGTGGTGCAGCACCAGCCTGGCTGCAGCAAGCCACAGTGGTGCGCCAGTGGCGAGGCCATCGGCCCCATCCAATCGGCCGACCAGCGCCACTGCACGAACAGCTGGAGCCTGGATTGGTGTTAGCCAGCGGCCACTACCGAAATGGCGTGCTGCTGGCTCCGGCGACGGCGGAATGGGTAGCCGAACAACTAGAGCAAGGCGGATAAGCCAGCCAGCAAAAACCTTTTTAATCAGGCCTTAACCTGCCGGGGCGCCATCCTTCGCCAGCTACCTCCATGGCCATCAGCCGCTTTGGCCCCTGCATCCTTTTGAGGAACGCCCTCGGCT
This sequence comes from Cyanobacteriota bacterium, assembly GCA_027620015.1. GTDB lineage: Bacteria > Cyanobacteriota > Cyanobacteriia > PCC-6307 > Cyanobiaceae > Cyanobium_A. Next base: position 38,398 of record JAQCGH010000010.1, on the reverse strand, counting down.
TGGCTGCCTTAATCAGCCTGAGCAGCTGCAGCAAAGGCCCGTCCTTGCAAGCCTCCGGAGCCAGTTTCCCAGCAGGTCTTTACCAACGCTGGTTTGCAGATCTGGAAAGCAAGGAAAAGATTCGGGTCAACTACCAGTCGGTGGGCTCGGGCGCCGGAGTGCGTCAGTTCCAAGCGGGCACGGTGGATTTCGCCGCCAGCGATCAACCCCTGGACGCCCAAGATGCTGCAGCAATCAAACGTGGTGTGGTCCAACTACCCCTCACCGCTGGCGCTATCGCCGTGGCCTACAACCTGCCCGGCTGCAAGCTCAAGCTCAGCCAGGAGAAGCTGGTGCAGGTCTTCGAGGCCAAGATCAGGAACTTCAAGCAGCTGGGCTGCGCCGACCAGCCGATCCAGTTGGTGGTGCGCTCAGACGGCTCCGGCACCACCTACAACTTCACAAATTCATTAGCCGCCTTCAGCCCTAGATGGAAGAAAGAGCACGGAGTTGGTAAGTCAATCAGCTGGCCCACCGGATTAGGCGCTAAGGGCAATGAGGGCGTGTCCGCCAGCCTTCTGCAAAGCAAGGGCAGCATTGGCTACGTCGAAACGGCCTATGTGCGAGGCCTCCTCCAGGCCGCGGCCATCGCCAATCGCACCGGCAGCTTCAGCCTGCCTGATGCGGCCAACGCCAGTCAGGCACTGGCTACGGTCAACTTAGGGGAGGATCTCACCGGCGGCGATCCCAATCCAAGAGCCGGCTATCCAATCGTCACTTTTACCTGGGTGCTGCTCTACAAAAATGGCAATGCAGACAAACTTCCCACCCTGCAGCGCACCTTCAACTACGCCCTCAGCGAAGCAGCCCAAAAGCAGGCCTCGGCTCTGGGCTACATCCCCCTGCCCGCTCCCGTCTTAGTCAAAGCAAAAAATGCTCTAGCCAGCATTGGCCCCTGAGCCCATCAAAAAGCCCCCCCTTCCGGGGGGGCTAAAAATCACTCAAGGGGATTCAATGAATCTGATCACTTGCTCTCGGTGAATTCAGCGTCGATAACGTCGTCGCTAGAGGCGGATCCAGCCGCATCGGCTCCATTGCCGCTAGGGGCAGAACCGCCAGCTTCAGCACCAGCAGCCTGCTGATAGACGGCGGCACCAGCTGCATACAAAGCCTGCTGCAAGGTCTCGAGCTCAGACTTCATGGTGTCGAAATCTTCCTTGGTGATCGCCTCCTTGAGCTTGGCGGAGGAGGATTCCACCTTGGCCTTGTCCTCAGCGCCCACCTTGTCGCCAAGCTCGCTGAGCTGCTTCTCAGATTGATAAACGAGAGTTTCAGCCTGATTCTTTAGATCGATCTTCTCACGCTTGTCCTTATCGGTAGCAGCGTTGCTTTCGGCGTCCTTAACCATCTTCTCCACCTCGTTATCGCTGAGGGTGGAGGCTCCGGTGATCGAGATGCTCTGCTCCTTGCCGCTGCCCTTGTCCTTTGCGGTAACGCTAAGGATTCCATTGGCATCGATATCGAAGGTGACTTCGATTTGGGGCACGCCGCGGGGAGAGGGAGGAATGCCATCGAGGCGGAAGGTACCGAGCGACTTGTTGTCACTAGCCATCTCGCGCTCACCTTGGAGCACGTGGATTTCCACGTTGGTCTGACCATCAACCGCTGTGGAATACACCTCGGTTTTCTTAGTGGGGATGGTGGTGTTGCGAGTGATCATCTTGGTCATCACCCCCCCGAGGGTCTCAACGCCAAGAGACAGGGGGGTGACGTCCAGCAGCAGGATGTCCTTGACCTCTCCGGCTAGTACACCCCCCTGGATCGCAGCACCAACGGCCACCACTTCATCTGGATTGACTGTTTGGTTGGGGTCCTTGCCGGTGACGCGCTTGACCAACTCAAGAACTGCCGGGATACGGGTAGAACCACCCACCATCACAATTTCATCTAGTTCAGCAGAGGAGAGCTTGGCGTCCTTGAGGGCTTGCTCAACCGGCACGCGGCAACGATCGATCAGCTTGGATGCCAACTCCTCAAACTTGGCCCGGGTGAGGGTGAGGTCGAGGTGCTTCGGGCCCTCGGGGGTGGCCGTAATGAACGGCAGGTTGATTTCGCTCTGGGTAGCGCTGGAGAGCTCAATTTTGGCCTTCTCTGCTGCTTCAGTCAGTCGCTGCAGCGCCTGCTTGTCCTGGCGCAGATCAATGCCCTCGTTTGCTTTAAAACTAGCCGCCAGGTAATCAACGATCGCCTTGTCAAAGTCATCGCCACCCAGGTGGGTGTCACCGGAGGTAGAGAGCACTTCGAACACACCGTCGCCCACTTCGAGCACAGAGACGTCAAAGGTGCCGCCACCAAGGTCGAAAACCAGGATGCGCTCATTACTCTTGCGATCGAGGCCGTAGGCAAGGGCCGCCGCAGTCGGCTCGTTGATGATGCGCAGCACCTCAAGGCCAGCGATCTTGCCGGCGTCTTTGGTGGCCTGGCGCTGGGAGTCGTTGAAATAGGCGGGAACGGTAATCACCGCTTGGGTCACCGTCTCACCGAGATATTTGCCAGCGTCTTCAGCCAACTTGCGCAGCACTTGGGCGCTCACCTCCTCGGGGGCAAACTGTTTATTGAGAACAGGGCACTTCACCTTGACGTTGGAGCCGGCCTTTTCAACGCCGTAACTAACTTCCTTCGATTCTTCGTTGACTTCATCTACACGACGTCCGATGAAGCGCTTCACCGAATAAAAGGTGTTCTCAGGGTTCATCACCGCTTGACGCTTGGCGATTTGACCCACCAGCTGATCCTGATTTTTGGTGTATGCCACCACGGAGGGCGTGGTGCGGAACCCTTCGGCGTTGGCAATCACGGTGGGTTTGCCACCCTCCATAACGGCGACACAGCTGTTTGTGGTGCCTAAATCAATACCAACGACCTTGCCCATGGGTTACTAACTCCTTACGGTGAATTGAACTGACTTGAAGCATCTTCAGCAGCTGGGGCCTTCCCAGGCGAGGGGTGGTTCCCGAACAGGTCCAGCCACCTAGACCACCTTCATGCCCCAGATGATCTCCGGAAGCACTGCCCTAGCTGGGGTTCTCGGGGATCCTGTGCGCCACTCCCTATCGCCGGCAATGCACAATGCAGCCCTAGAGAAGCTGGGGCTCAATTGGGTGTACTTGGCAATGCCCACCAGCTCCGAGCAGTTGGCGGTGGTGGTGAAGGGGCTGGAAGGCATTGATTGCCGCGGTCTCAACGTGACCCTGCCCCACAAGCAGGCCGTAGCTGGCCTATGCCGCAGCCTCTCACCCCTGGCTCAAAGGGTGGGTGCGGTGAACACCTTGGTGCGGCACCAACAGGGGGGCTGGCTGGGAGAAAACACAGATGTGGAGGGCTTCTTGGCGCCCCTTCGCAGCACTGAACAGAACTGGCAGGGGCAGCGAGCAGTGATTCTGGGATGTGGCGGCAGTGCCCGAGCGGTGGTGGCCGCTTTGGTGGAACTCGGCTGCAGCTCGATCTCAATGGCAGGCCGCAGCACCGATCGCCTCGCAGCCCTGCTGTCCACCTGCCACAGCTGGGCGCCCCAACTGGGGGGACTCGAATGGACTGATGGCAGAACGGCACTTGCCGAGGAACTGGCCCTGGCCGACCTAGTGGTCAACACCACGCCCGTGGGTATGGCTTCCGCCGGCAATCCAGATGCGGCCCGACAATCCCCGCTCAGCCCCGGCGAACTGGAAGCTCTGCAACCCAGCGCCACCGTTTACGACCTGATTTACACACCCAGACCCACAGCCCTGCTACTGGAGGCGACTCGTCGGGGCTGCCGGGGCCTCGATGGCCTGGAAATGCTGGTGCAGCAGGGGGCAGCCTCCTTGCGTCGCTGGAGCGGGCTTGAACAAGTGCCGGTTGAGGCGATGCGCGCTGCAGCCCTAGCCCAGCTGGGCACCTAGCCTGAAAGCCCTGGAAGTTTCTATATATATGCAGGATCCCCCGATCTGGCAGCGGCTGCTGGCGGCCCTGGCCTATCTGCTCCCCTGGAGCGATGCCTTCTCATTCGGTCGAGGGCTTTTCAGCCTGTTCCCTGCATTGCAGTGGCTTGGGGTACCAATCCTGCCAATCGCCCTACTTGAGCAGGCGGTGCCCTTTGGCGGGCTAGTGCTGTTCCTAGTGCTGTTCCTGGCGGTAGTGCGCAACAACAAGGTGCCCTATGTGATCCGCTTCAACGTGCTGCAAGCGATCCTGATCGACATTGTGGTGGTTCTGGTGAGTTTGGCCTTCCAGGTGCTGCAGCTCGGCGCCTTGGACTTCGTTGGCAAAACCCTCAGCAACACAGTGTTTATAGGGATTTTGGTGCTGGTGCTGTTTGCAGTTATGCAAAACCTGCGGGGTAAGGAAGCCGATATTCCCAGCATCTCAGAAGCCGTTCGGATGCAGTTGTAAGGTGATTGATCCGTCGCTGGTAGGCATCAGCCCGCCGGCCGCTGCCCCAATTTCTGAGGCGACAACCCCGAAGCGACCATGACGCAGCCCTATTACGAGACCATGTACATCCTTCGCCCGGATATTCCGGAAGAGGAGGTGGAAACCCATGTCGCCAAGTACCGCGATCTGGTCACCGAATCAGGTGGTGAAGTGCTGGATTGCCAGATGCGCGGCAAGCGCCGTCTGGCTTATTCGATCGCCAAGCACCGCGAGGGCATATATGTTCAGCTCAATCACAACGGCGACGGCCAGCAGGTAGGGCCGCTTGAGCGGGCCATGCGTCTCTCCGAAGATGTGATTCGCTATCTCACCGTCAAGCAAGACGGCCCGATGCCCGCACCACGCGTCCTGCCCGGCGCCGGCAGCGAAGCCGCTCCCATGGAACCAGCAACGGTCTGATCTAGGGACTCCAAATAGCTGCGGAACTTACAAATGCTTGGCTTGAAAAAAATCAGGCCCACTTGTAACCTCCTCCTATGGAGCTTGAAGCCGTAACACCAGAACCGAATTGGCAGCCTTCTGTCACTTCGGTTTTTTTATGGCACCAGCAGCAAGAGCGCCAAGGCGCGCTGGAACAGGAACTCGTCAAAACTCGGGAGGAGCTTCAGGCCATGCAGGCCTTGCTGGAAGACCTACCAGGCATATTTGAAGACAAATTTCGGCAGCGATTGCAGCCGATGCTCGACCAGCAACAGCGGCTGCTCAGCGACAACGCAATGTTGCGTCAGCACTTATTAATGCCCAAGCAAGAGCTAAGCCAGCCACGCCGGCGCCAAGCTTTGCTCCATGCCTTTGGCCTTGGTAGTAACCGAGCTGCCTAGGGCCGCCGGCGCTGGTTGGCCGCCCAAAGGCGGGTTGGCAGGCCCCACACGTAGATAAAGCCCTCAGCTGCCTTGTGGTCGAACTGATCTTCGGCGCCGTAGGTGGCCATATCGTGCACGAAGAGGCTGTGGCTGGCACTGCTGCGGCCGACCACGGTGGCATTGCCCTTGTGCAACTTCAGCCGCACCGTGCCGTTCACGGTTTGTTGGGTGCGATCCATAAAGCCATCAAGCGCATCCTTGAGTGGCCCGTACCAAAGGCCCTGATAAACCAGATCTGCCCACTGCTGTTCGAGCTGGCGCTTAGTGCGCAGAACATCGGCCGCCAGGGTGAGGCTTTCAAGCTCTTGGTGGGCCTTGATCAACAGCAGCAGTCCAGGAGTTTCGTAGATCTCCCTGCTCTTGATACCAACAACCCTGTTTTCGACCATGTCGAGGCGGCCGAAGCCGTGGCTCCCCGCCAGGGCATTTGCCTGACGAATCAAGCTCACCGGATCGAGGCGCAGGCCATCGATGCTCACAGGGTTGCCCTGCTCAAAGCCGATTTCAACGCTCTGGGCCTGATCCGGCGCGGCCTCAACCGAAACAGTCATGGCGTAGATCTCCTCGGGCGGCTCCACGTTGGGATCCTCTAAAGGGCCGGCTTCGATCGAGCGACCCAGCAGGTTGAGGTCTATCGAATAGGGCGACTTCTTGCTCACCGGCGAGGGAATCCCACAGCGCTCTCCATAGGCGATGGTTTGCTCTCGGCTCATGCCCCACTCCCGCGCCGGGGTGAGCACCTTGAGGTCAGGGGCTAGGGCGCCGATAGCCACATCGAAGCGCACCTGATCGTTGCCCTTACCGGTGCAACCGTGGGCGACCGCATCTGCGCCCACCTCGCGGGCAATCTCAACTAGTCGCCTCGCAATCAGGGGCCGGGCAAGGGCGGTTGAGAGGGGATAGCGGCCTTCATAAAGGGCATTAGCCCGGATAGCCGGGAAGGCGAATTCGGTAATGAAGGGCTCAATCAGATCGCCCACGATCGACTGGCTTGCCCCTGAATCGAGCGCCTTCTGGCGAATTGCCTCCAGCTCGTCGCCCTGACCTAGGTCGGCAGCGAAGGTGATCACCTCCTCGACTCCCCACTCCTGCTTCAGGTAGGGAATGCAGACGCTGGTGTCTACGCCGCCGGAATAGGCCAGCACCGCCTTCTTCGCCCGACCCATCAATGCCTCTCCATGCGTTCAGTTGCTCGATTCTCCCTTGTCAGGGTGTGGCAGGGACCAGTGGGTCAGCAACCACAACCCCATTAGAAGGGGCGGCAGGCCTACCAGCAGCCAGACCACGCCCTGCAGCAGGGGCAAGGGTTGGGGCCAGCGCTCGCCCGCTGCGGCGAGGGCTGCACTGATTGCCAGAGCCAGGAGCCAGACCCTCAGCACCCCGACTAAGGGTCTGGGCTTTTGGCTGCTGATAGGCATGGGCTGAAATGCTGCATTTGCTTTGCAGCTATGGTGACTGATTGGTCTGTATGGGCCTAGCCCCAGACCCAGCTACCGGTAGGCGCACGCATGAGCACACTCGCGACCAGTGACAGCAATCGACTGGACACAATTAATCCCTCGCTAACGCGCTACCGGCGCAGCGACCCAGCCCCGGTGCTACCCCTGCGCGATGAGCCCGATCTGCTGAGCTGGCTAGAGAGCAGTGGCCGCCTGGTAGCGGATGAAGAAACCGCCAGCACCGAAGTGAGCACGGTGGAAGAGGAAGAGCTTTCGGCGTTGATGGGCGAGAAGGAGGACTACAACAAGGACGACGAACAACAAAACGAAGACTGGGAAGACTGAGTTCCGCAGGGGAAACTGGGGAGGTCGCCTTCCCTTTCCCTTGGTTGTTTCAACCCCTGCTGCCCTGCTTAGCGGTTTGGTACTGCTGGCCTTTCTGCTGTGCGACTGGCTCAGCGGCGCGGCCCAGCTCAGCATGCCGCTGCTGGCTGCCGGCCTGATCAGCGCGGGAGTCACCGGTTGGGGGGTGCCGAGACTGCGCCAACTCAAGCTCGGCCAGGTGATTCGCGCAGAGGGGCCCCAGGGCCACCTCAGCAAAGCGGGCACTCCCACCATGGGCGGGCTGCTGGTGGTTCCCGTAGGGGTGCTGGTGGGTGGCCTGCTAAGCCCGAACGATCCGCGACTGCTTGCTGTTGCCGCCGTAACCCTGGCCTACATGGCTATCGGCGCCATTGATGACTGGCGCAGCCTCACCCGCGGTACCAACACGGGCCTCACGCCCCTGAGCAAATTGCTGCTCCAGGCCGGCGCGGCCCTGGCGTTTCTGATCTGGGCAGCAGCAGGGCAGTGGCTGGGTGGGGACTCCCCTGGCGACATCGCCCTGCCCTTGGGCTGGGTGCTGCCGATCGGTTTGCTGATCTGGCCGCTGGGGTTGTTTGTGTTTATGGCCGAAAGCAACGCCACCAACCTCACCGATGGCCTCGACGGCCTAGCTGCAGGTTGCGGCGCAGTGGTGTTTGCAGGCATGGGGCTGCAGCTGATGCTGCGCGGCCACGAAGGAGATGCAGCTATGGCAGGTTTCTGCGCTGCGATGGCCGGCTGCTGGTTGGGCTTTCTGGTCCACAACCGCCACCCGGCTCGAGTGTTCATGGGCGACACCGGCTCACTGGCAATGGGGGCAGCCCTAAGCGCCGTCGCCTTGCTCTCCAATAGTCTCTGGCCTCTTCTGCTGATGGGCGGCGTGTTCCTGGCGGAATCACTATCGGTGATCCTGCAGGTGTGGGTGTTTAAGGCCACCAAAGACCCAGCCACCGGCCAGGGCCGACGGCTGTTCAAGATGGCGCCCCTACATCACCACTTCGAACTTGGTGGGCTCAACGAACAAATGGTCGTGATCCGCTTCTGGCTCGCCAGCCTGCTACTGGTGGGATTGGGTTTAGTGCTGCTGCCTTAAGCCCTGCCCTCGCCTAACACCCATGGCTTACTTCACCTGGAAAGACACCGGTCTGAGCTCCGACTGCGCCAGCCTGGCAGCTATGGCTGCCCGCTTCGAGGAGGCCGCTGCCCTGATGCGCCGCATGGCCAGCGAAGGCTTTCAGCTGGAGCGCCACAGCGATGGCCAGCACATCACCCACCCAGATCCAAACGTATTTGAGGCCTATGGCTTCATCAACGAGGAATCGCCGGTGCGGCAGCTGACGTTGCTGAACTAATCAGTTGCGACGCAGATAGCCCACCAGCCACACCACCACAAAAGCCAGGGAGGAAAGACCTAGATAGATCAGGGCCCACTTCTGCAAGGTGGCGATGTCCCAGCCGAATAACAGGCCATTGGCAGCGTCCCCAGCCGTACTGAAACCGAAGGGCAATTTCAACAGCCAAGCCATCAACAAGCCCCGGTGTGCAAAAAGATCAGTTCCATCTTGCTGTCTTACCACCATGACCCTTCCCACCCCTGCCACTCTTCCCGCCACCTTGATGCTGCTCGGCAGCGGTGAGCTGGGCAAGGAGGTGGCCATCGCAGCCCAGCGGCTCGGCTGCCGGGTGATCGCTGTGGATCGCTACGCCAACGCTCCGGCGATGCAGGTGGCTGATGTCGCTGAGGTGGTCGCCATGACCGACCCAGAAGCCCTCAAGGCGGTGGTGCGCCAGCACCGGCCCGATCTGGTGATTCCAGAGATAGAAGCCCTAGCGGTGGATGCCCTGGCGGAGCTGGAGGCGGAAGGCATCTGCGTGATTCCCACCGCTCGGGCCACGGCCGTGACCATGAATCGCGACCGCATCCGCGACCTGGCGGCCACTGAGCTGGGGCTGCGCACAGCCCGCTTCGCCTATGCCAGCAGCGCCAGTGAACTGGCAAGCGCCGCTGCCGTCCTGGGCTGGCCCGTGGTGGTCAAACCGGTGATGAGCTCTTCAGGCAAGGGCCAGAGCGTGGTGCGGGGCCCAGCAGAGATTGCCGCCGCCTGGGAAGCAGCTATGGCGGGTGCCCGAGGTGCCGGAACGCTGGTGATCGTGGAGGAGTTCCTGCACTTCGAGCTCGAAATCACCCTGCTCACCGTGAAGCAGTGGCAAGGGCCAACGCTCTTCTGCCCGCCGATCGGCCACATTCAGGCGCGGGGCGACTACCAATGCAGCTGGCAGCCAGCCCAAATGCCAGCCGCCGCTCTGGCGGAAGCAGAAGCCATGGCCCGCAGCATCACAGACAACCTGGGCGGCGCTGGCCTATTTGGCGTTGAATTTTTCCTGTGCAAGCAGCCAAGCAGCAGCCCCGATCAGCCAGATGAGCTTGAAGTGGTTTTCTCCGAGCTCTCACCGCGCCCCCATGACACCGGCCTGGTGACGCTGGTTGGCCAGAACCTCAGCGAATTCGAACTGCACCTGCGAGCGGTGCTGGGCCTGCCGATCACGTCGATCCACAGCCTGGGACCCGCTGCCAGCAGGGTGATTCTGGCCAACAGTGAGGGAGCAGCGGTCTCCTACAGCGGTGTGGCGGAGGCCCTCAGTGCATCCGACACCGAAGTGCTGCTTTTCGGCAAGCAGCAAGCCCGCCCCCAGCGACGCATGGGTGTAGCACTAGCCCGCGGCAGTAGCGAGGCTGAAGCACGCCTCAAAGCAGACGCGGCCGCAGCCCACATCCAGGTGCGGGCCTCAAACTGAACAAGAGGCGCTGACCCCCTGGTGCAACAGGGATACAGCCCTTAAGGTGCTCTCAATAGGAGCCGATATGAGCCAGGCCCAGCCCCGCCCGCGTCGCAGCCGACGTGAGAGCAATCTCGGGACTGTGATTACCGATTTGCATAACCGTCGCGAGTTAACTAAAACAAAGCCGACAACCAGCTACGAAGCCAAAACACCGACAAAACTTCGACGCCGTAAGCCGCCATTTCTGGCCTTCTTGCTGGGTATCGGTCTGGGCTATGGACTTGCCGGGCCCCTGCCGCAAATGGCCTCAGGAGTTTGGGCTGCAATGTTGCACGGACCCAGCCTGATCAACCCATTCGGAATAGGTAACCGACGCATTGTTGTGATCGGCACAGACAAGGTTGGCTACAACACAGATGTGATGTTTACGGTGCAGTTAGAGGACGGCACAACCCAGCTAACCCAGGTGCCACGTGACACCTTCGTGGAATCGACCGAGTTCGGAATAGTTAAAGCAAATGCCCTCTATGCATTTGGCGGCATGGGAACCCTTAAGCAGGAACTCACCAACCTGCTGGGTGCTCCGGTAGATCGCTACGTGCGGGTGAATCTGCGCGCTGTGGAGAATCTGGCCGATGCCATTGGTGGAGTTGAAGTTGAGGTGCCAAAACGGATGTATTACGTAGACAATGCTCAGAACCTTTACATCGACCTTTATCCAGGGCTGCAGGTACTTAAGGGAGAGCAACTTGAGGGATTCCTCCGCTTCCGCCATGACGAGATGGGCGATCTAGGTCGTATGGAGCGTCAGAAACTAGTGCTGGCAAAGGTATTTAGCAAACTGGCCCAGCCCTCCACCCTCGTTCAACTACCGGAGCTACTAAAAGTCGCCGGCGAAGACATAAAAACCGATCTTTCACCAGTGGAGATAGGCCAACTGATCTCCGCAATGGCCAGCACAAAACTGAGCACCCAGAAACTACCTGGCCGCCTGTTCTGGCACAACGACCTGAGCTACTGGATGCCCAACGGAAATAGCAATTTCGCCGAGTTAGACGGTCAACAGCCAGAGCCCTGAAATTGGTAATGCTTTAAGCAACTACAAGCTCAGGGGGATGCTGCTCCAACACCTCCTTGAGATACCTGCCCGTATGACTGAGAGGATGCTCTGCCACCTCCTCCGGGGTGCCCGTCACCACGATCTCTCCGCCTTTATCTCCCCCCTCTGGACCGAGATCAATAACCCAGTCAGCACAGCGGATCACATCGAGATTGTGCTCGATCACCAGAATGGAATTGCCCTTATCAACCAAGCGCTGCATCACATCCATCAGCTTGTGCACGTCATAAAAGCTGAGGCCGGTGGTGGGCTCGTCGATTAGATAAAGCGTTTTACCAGTGGCGCGCTTGGAAAGCTCTGTAGCCAATTTCACCCGCTGGGCTTCGCCTCCGGAGAGGGTGGGCGCCGGCTGGCCGAGCTTCACGTAGCCCAGCCCTACATCTACCAAGGTGCGCAACCGATCGGCAGCCTGCGGAATGGCTGAAAACACATCGGCGGCCTGCTCCACAGTCATCTCCAGTACATCTGCAATCGTGTGGCCCCTGTATGTCACCTGCAGGGTTTCGCGGTTATAACGAGCACCCTTACATACATCGCACTGCACATATACGTCTGGCAGGAAGTTCATCTCGATCACATTTACGCCCTGACCACTGCAAGCCTCACAGCGACCACCCTTCACATTGAAACTGAACTGACCCACCTGATAACCGCGAGCTTTGGCCTCAACCGTTGCCGCAAACACCTGACGGATCGGGTCAAAAGCTCCCGTATATGTAGCCGGGTTGGAACGGGGCGTACGACCGATCGGTGATTGATCGATCACTATCACCTTGTCGATTGCCTTGATACCGCGCAGCTCAGCCAACCCAGGAGGAAATGGCACCTTCATGCCTAGTTGGTGCTCCAAGGCCGGATGCAGCAGCTCGTTAACCAAAGTGCTCTTGCCACTGCCACTCACGCCGGTGACGCACACAAGCCGCCCTAGTGGAATCTCGACATCAAAGCCAGCGAGGTTATTGCGCACGCAATCCACCATCGTCAGGCGGCGGCTGCCGGTAGTGCGCCGCTCCGCTGGGGTCGGTATCGAGCGGCGGCCACTCAGATAGGCACCGGTAAGGGAATCCTCTGCAGCCAGTAAATTTTCAAAGCTGCCCTCAGCCACAATGTGGCCGCCATGCACGCCGGCCCCCGGACCGATGTCCACCAGGTGGTCTGCGGCACGAATGGTGTCTTCATCGTGCTCCACCACGATCAAGGTGTTGCCCAGATCCCGCAACTTCAGCAGGGTGTTGAGCAGGCGGTCGTTGTCGCGCTGGTGCAGGCCGATGCTCGGCTCATCAAGCACGTAGAGCACGCCGGTTAGGCCGGCACCGATCTGGGTGGCCAGCCTGATGCGCTGGGCCTCGCCACCACTGAGGGTCATGGCCGGCCGATCCAGGCTGAGGTAATCGAGGCCCACATCCAGCAGGAATTTGAGCCGCAGCCTGATCTCCCGCAGCACCAGGTCGCCGATCTGGATCTGGCGCGGGGTCAAAAGGGGCTCGGCCCCTTCGCTTTCGCCCACCCCCATCAGCGACTCGATACGGCGCAAGGTTTCGCTCACGCTCACCGCCGTTAGTTCGTGAATGGCATAGGGGCCCACCCTCACCGCAAGCGCTTCCGGGCGTAATCGCAGGCCGTGACAGGTCGAGCAGGGCACCAGCTCGAGAAACTTCTCCAGCTTTTGACGCACCGATTCACCACTGGCATCGCGCAACTGGCGCTCCAGAATTGGCAAAATCCCTTCAAAGGGCCTTTCGTAGCCGGCGCTCTTGCGGTAGCGGCTATCGGCCTGGATAGTGATTGGCTCCTGGCTGCCATGCAGCAGCACTTCCTGCTGCTCAGCGCTGAGTTGGTTCCAAGGCGTCTTGATCTCAAACTTATACGCTTCGCCTACCGAATAAAGCAGGGAGAAGTAATAGGAGTTGTCCTTATCTGCCCAAGGCGCAATCGCCGCATAAACGGGCAAAGAGGGATCCGGCACCACTCGCTCGGGGGTGAACTTGCGCAGATGACCAATACCGTGGCAATCAGGACAGGCGCCGTAGGGGCTGTTGAAGGAAAACAGTCGGGGAGACAACTCCTCCATTACAGCGCCGTGCACCGGACAGGCGAAATTTTCCGAATACAGGCGCTCCCGCTCCACTCCCTCAGGCAGCTCATCATCGGCCTTAGGCACCACCTCCACCAGCGCCAAACCATCCCCCCTCTTAAGAGAGGTGCGCAGCGAATCCGTGAGTCGCTCCTGCACCCCCTCGCGGGCCACAAGCCGATCCACCACCACCTCAATGTTGTGGACGTGGTTTTTATCTAGCTCAATGTTGTCGGCAAGTTCGCGCACTTCGCCATTGATGCGTACCCGCGCAAAGCCCTCGGCCACCAGGCCGCCCAGCAGCTTGACGTGACTACCCTTCTTGCCACGCACCACCGGCGCCAGCAGCTGATATCGAGTGCCCTCTGGCAAGGCCAGGATCTGATCCACCATCTCGTCAATGGTTTGGGGCCGAATCGAGCGGTCGCACTTGGGACAATGGGGTTCCCCTGCCCGGCCAAAGAGCAAGCGCAAATAATCCTGGATCTCCGTCACCGTGCCAACGGTGGAGCGCGGATTGTGGCTGGTGGATTTTTGATCGATCGAAATGGCGGGCGAGAGACCCTCGATCGCATCCACATCGGGCTTGTCCACCTGGCCCAGAAACTGGCGCGCATAAGCCGAGAGGCTCTCGACGTAGCGGCGCTGGCCCTCGGCAAAGATCGTGTCAAAAGCCAGCGAACTCTTACCGCTGCCACTCACTCCGGTGAACACCACCAAGCGATTGCGCGGGATGGTGAGGTCAACGTTCTTGAGATTGTGCTGACGGGCGCCCCGCACCCGGATCACATCCTCAAAGGAGCCGTCGCTGAGCACTCGGCTCGGGTCAAGGGCCTTTTCGTGAACGGTCTGGGCGAGGGTTCTACTAGCGGCTGCACCTTTAGTGGCAGAGCTAGAGGCTGCAGAGCTCTTGGCGCGGGGCATCCAGTCGGCTCATGAGCTGATAATTCTACGGATGCTCCCCCTTGCCATGGGCAAAGACCAGTAAGGGGAGTTGTTCTAGCGACCGTGTTGATCCAGCAAGCTGGCGGCATAGCTGCGGGCCTCGCCGGAATCGCCCCCCGCCAGTTCGGCCAGCTCCGCCTGACGGGCCTGGATGTCCCGCAGGTGGGACACCCGCGTATGGGTGACCCCCTCCTTCACCTGTTTGGAGACGCGGAAGTGGTGGTCTGCCGCCGCGGCCACCAGGGGTTGGTGGGTGACGCAAAACACCTGACGCTGCTTAGCCAGGCGGGCCAGCAACTCGGCCATAGCGCCGCTCACCCGGCCACTAACTCCCGTGTCGATCTCATCAAACAGCAGGGTGACGTGCTGGTCTGCCGCCGCCAGACAGGTTTTCAGAGCCAGAAGAAAGCGTGACATCTCACCGCCTGAGGCCACCTCAGCCAGAGGCGCCAGGGGCACACCCGGGTTGGCAGAAAACTGAAATTGCACCGCATCGGCTCCCTCCTCCCCCGCTGGCGCTGGTGCAATCGCCACCGCGAAGCTCACGTTGGCCAAACCCATCGGCCGCAATGCCTGCATCAGTTGCTGCTCAAGGGCAGCGGCGGCCTCGCGGCGGGCGGCGCTGAGAGCGGCGTTGGCCTGATCGCGGAGCTGGCGAGCTTGCTGCTCCGCCAGCTCCAGGGCCTCCAGGGAAGCTTCGCCGCCGCCAGGGGCCAGTTGCTGCCGCAGGCGATCGCGCAGGGCGATCAAGCCAGCCAATTCTTGGCCATGCCGGCGTTCCAGGGCCTTGAGCTGGGCCATGCGCTCCTGCAGCTCCGCCAGGCTTTCTGGATCGCTATCAAGACAAGATCCATAGCGATCCAGGTCTCGGGCCAGATCCTGCAACGCCGCCAAACCATCGCTGCAGCGGCTGCGTAGCTCGCTGACGCCGCCATCTAAGGCCTCCATCTGCAGCAGCTCCTGCTCGCAAGCGGCCAGGTGATCAAGCACCGAAGGCGCCTGTTCTGCACCCTCCAGCAAGCGGCCCACCAAAACCATCACCCCTTCCTGCAGCCGCACCCCATGGGCGAGGCGGTTTTCCTCGTTTTGGAGCTGCTGGCGCTCTTGGGGATCATGCAGCTGGGCCGCCTCAAGGTCGGCCAGCAGCTGCTCCTGGGCAGCGCGCTGCTGCTGCAGTCGGTCCCAGTCGCTGCGAGCCTGCTCCAGCGTCGCCGCCGCCTTTTTCCAGTGGCGCCAGGCCGCCGTCACCGGCTCCAACAAATGTGGAAGGGCTTCGCCACCAAAGCGATCAAGCCAGCGGCGCTGCTGACCCGGCCGCGCCAGCTGCTGGGTTTGGCCCTGAACGGTGAGATCGAGCAGCAAGGGGCGCAGCTCCTGGATCTGGGCCCGGCTCACCACCACGCCATTAAGTCGATTGCGACTGCTCAGGCGCTCCTCCGTAAGGCGCCATTCGCGCGAAAGCAGCAGTTCGCCCTCCTCAACTTCCAGCTCCTGCTGCTGCAACCAAGCCTGCAAAGGGGGCGAAAGGCTGAAGCTGGCCTCGATCGTGCCGCACTCAGCACCTCGGCGCAGCAGCCGAGCGCCGGCACTGCCCTGGGCGCCACCCAAAAGGGCATCGAGGGCATCAAGCAGGATCGATTTACCTGCTCCCGTCTCACCAGTCAGCACCGTGAAACCCTTACTGAAGCTGAGCTCCAGCCGCTCAATCAGGGCGATGTTGCTGAGGCGCAGTCCCGTAAGCACTTCGGCCTCCGCTAACCGGACCGTGACACCCCTTAGACCGTAGCGGCAGTGGGATTCGTTTAGAAGGGGGTTGGTGCGCCTCAGCGGTACTTTGCCCGCCCAACTCCCATGGATCCCGACAACAACCAAGCTGAGTTGGGCGACTTTCTGGAAGCCGCTGGCCTGCTGAGCTATGACCCAGCCGCCATCACCCGGATTTACACCGGCCACCCGCAACGGCTATTCCGGCGCCTGTGGCAAACGCTGGTGCCAATTGGGCTCTACCTACTTGGGGTGGCATTTGACTGGCTCATCGGGCGCCTCAAATCTAAAGAAGTAGTCAGGTCCCGCTCCAAGGAAGCAGCAGATCTGGTGGCTTCGCTGGGCCCAGCTTTCATCAAAGCCGGCCAGGCCCTATCAACCAGGCCCGACATCGTGCCGCCGATGCTGCTTGAGGAACTTGCCCAGCTGCAAGACCAGCTGCCAGGCTTCGACTCCGCCCTGGCGATGGCCTGCATCGAAGATGACCTAGGCGCTGCAGTGCTCGATATATACGAGCAACTCGACGCCGAGCCCATCTCAGCAGCTTCGCTGGGGCAGGTACACAAAGGCGTGCTTAAGGGGGGCCAGCTAGTAGCCGTAAAGGTGCAGCGCCCAGGTTTGCGGGAACAGATCACGCTCGACCTCTACATCGTGCGCAACATCGCTTCCTGGCTAAACCAAAACGTTGGGCTAATCCGCTCCGACCTGGTGGCCTTGATCGATGAACTGGGCAAGCGGGTCTTTGAGGAGATGGACTACTTCAATGAAGCTGCCAATGCCGAGCGTTTCGCTGAATTACATGCCCACAATCCCCGTATAACAGTTCCGCGCATATACCACCAGGCAACGAGCCGCCGAGTGCTCACCATGGAATGGATGGAGGGGGTGAAGCTCACCAATCTTGAAGCTGTACGAGGCATCGGCGTAGACCCAGATGACATGGTGAACGTGGGTGTTAATTGCAGCCTGCAGCAATTACTGGAACACGGCTTTTTCCACGCTGACCCCCACCCCGGCAATTTATTGGCTATGGCCGATGGCCGGCTCGCCTACCTCGACTTCGGCATGATGAGCGAGGTGAGCCGTGAATCACGCACCGGCCTTATTCAGGCGGTTGTACACCTAGTAAATCGTAGTTTCAGCAAACTGAGTAAGGATTTCGTCAGCCTGGGCTTCCTGGCAGAAGACGTAAACCTCGAACCAATAGTGCCGGCCTTTGAAAAAGTCTTCGGCCAAGCGATCGAGCAGGGAGTTAGCCGCATGGATTTTAAGGCGGTAACAGATGACCTATCCGGAGTTATGTATCGGTTTCCCTTCCAAGTGCCGCCCTATTACGCCTTGATCATCCGCTCGCTGGTGACCCTGGAAGGCATCGCCCTGAGCGTTGATCCCCAATTCAAGATCCTTGGCGCTGCCTACCCCTACTTCGCCCGGCGGCTGATGGAAGACCCCGATCCCACCCTGCGCCAGAGCCTCAAAGAGATGCTCTTCGACGGTGACATCTTTCGTTGGCAACGACTAGACAACCTGATCGCTAGCGCCTCCCAAGGAGCCCAGCTCGATCTAGAGAGCCTGCTCGATCAGGTGCTGAGCTTTCTTTTCTCAGCGAATGGCGGGCTACTTCGTCAACAGTTGGTGGATGCCATGGTGGGTCGCGTGGATGCCATGGCCTGGCAAACCACCCTTCGCATAGGCAAGCGCCTGCCAGAGCTTTTCCAACCCCCAGGTCTGCGCCGTCAACGGCTAAGTGAAGCGAGTGAACCCCTGCTGGACCTCGAGCCAGTGCGCCAGTTGATGGGAATACTCAAAGCCCTGCCAGGTTTCGAACCCCAGATGCTGCTGCGCCGCCTGCCACGCCTAATGGGGGAACCAGAACTACGCCAAATGGGAGTTCAACTAGCGAAGGGGCTGGCCGAACGCAGCATGGTACGCCTAGTGAGAGATGTACTCGTCGCAGCCTGATTTAAAAGTAATCGCCATAGGCTGATTGCCATGCAAAAAACCTTCTCAGGCCAAAAACGCCAGGCATTAGCAGCCATTGCTCTGGGCCTGAGCCTGGTATTTCCCTGGCCTCCGGTCAGCTTGCAGCGTGCTGACGCTGCAGAAAATCTAGTTTTTGTGAGCGGTGCTTTTCGTCGCTCCATCGCCGTTGCCGACCTGGAGCATCTGGCTAAGACCGGGCAGGCCCGTGGCCTGCTAGCTGATGTATTGAGATTCGGCCGCCAAAATCCCCTAGAGATTGCCAAGCTGCTGAATCAGTCGTTAAGCCTGCCGGTTGTCCTGGTGAGCAGGCTGATCAACACCAAAATCGGTGAAGCGCTCCTGCAGCGCCTAGCTGTAATTGTGTCTCCACTAAAGGCATCTCAGGCTGGACTTCCAGCCCTGCGCTCCGCCATGGTGATGGGTGTTGTTGACGGCAACGGTTCGATATCTGCCATTTCTTTCTTGCGGGCTTACCCCGCTCAGGAGATGAAAGTGAGCATCCCTGCCTTGATGAACCTTCTCAGCAAAGCAAGCTCAATCACCGATCTGGTGCGTTTCTTCTCGGAATCACCGCTTGATGGGTTGCGCGGCGACGCGCCTGCTGCTGCGCCGTAGATTCGCTAGAGCAACTATCTAAATTGTGTCCTTGCTCCGTTCTCTGCAGCGTTTGAGCAAGGGCCCCTTTTCTGCCCGTCCCACCATGCAGGACTGGCCTGGGCTGATCGAGGCTTATCGGCGCTGGCTCCCCGTTTCAGAGCGAACACCTGTAATAACCCTACGGG
The DNA here is from genome assembly GCA_027620015.1 of Cyanobacteriota bacterium. Taxonomy (GTDB): domain Bacteria; phylum Cyanobacteriota; class Cyanobacteriia; order PCC-6307; family Cyanobiaceae; genus Cyanobium_A. Next base: position 19,832 of record JAQCGH010000010.1, on the reverse strand, counting down.
AGGGTTCCACACCCCTGATTCCAGCCCCAGTGATCTCCGAGCGGATCGGCCGAGGCGTGAAGGTCTATCTGAAATACGACGGCCTCAACCCCACCGGCTCCTTTAAAGACCGGGGCATGACCATGGCAATTTCCAAAGCCAAGGAAGCGGGTTCTGAAGCGGTGATTTGCGCTAGCACCGGCAACACCTCTGCTGCTGCTGCTGCCTACGCCCGCCGCGGCGGCATGAGGGCCTTCGTACTGATTCCAGATGGCTACGTAGCCCAAGGAAAACTTGCCCAAGCTCTGCTCTACGGCGCCGAAGTGATCGCTATTCAGGGAAACTTCGATCGGGCGCTCGCGATAGTTCAGGAGGTAGCCAACAAATACCCGGTAACCCTGGTGAATTCTGTGAACCCCTACCGATTGCAGGGGCAAAAAACGGCGGCATTCGAGGTGGTAGATGCCCTTGGTGAAGCTCCGGACTGGCTATGCATCCCAGTTGGCAACGCCGGCAACATCAGTGCCTACTGGATGGGATTCAACGAGTACTTGAAAGAGGGACATTGCCGCAAGCTGCCCCGAATGATGGGCTTTCAAGCTGCTGGTTCTGCTCCTTTGGTGCTGGGACACACGGTTGAGCAACCAGACACCATCGCCACGGCGATTCGCATAGGTAACCCGGTGAATCGTGAAAAGGCCCTGAAAGTGCGAAGCGAAAGTGGTGGCAAATTCATGGCCGTCACAGACGCTGAAATAATTGATGCCTACAAGCTGCTAGGCAGCGGCGAGGGTGTTTTCTGCGAGCCAGCTAGTGCCGCATCGGTCGCAGGCTTACTCAAAAACCACCAGGAGGTCCCCCAAGGAGCAACCGTCGTTTGCGTGCTTACCGGCAATGGCCTCAAGGATCCAACCACAGCCATTGAAAACAATGACTCTCGCTTTTATACAGGCCTTGAAGCGGACACAGCCAAGGTGGCAGAGGTAATGGGTTTCTAAGCCACCCCATAAGTGACAAAGACCAACGACCAATCAGAAAAGCGTCTGCTGAGCGTCTGGGGGAAAGAAGCTAAAAACGGAGAAAAACCCTCCACACTTGGCAATCTTATTTGGTTCAAAGTTTTCCTCAGCTCCTGTAAACAGCGGAAAACCTGATTTTTTACTCAGCTTTACAAAACTATTTCTAGTATCTAATCCAAACAAAACCAAGCCATTGCAGAGCTTTTTTCGGTTTTCCCCGTTTTCCTCAAGCCCTTCTACAGCTAATTCAATTTCTTTCTTGAACTTGATTGATTCAATCTTTAGAAGAGAGTCACAGGACGGATCACCGATGTTGCGGAATCATCCGCCCTATGGAAACGTGGGCTTGCCCTTGATCAAGCCTTCAGGCTGCCCAGCACAAAAGTCATGAAGCTGGTCTGTTCCCAGTCCGAACTGAGCTCAAGCCTGCAGCTGGTGAGCAGGGCAGTGGCTAGTCGCCCCACCCATCCGGTGCTGGCCAACGTGCTGCTCACTGCCGATGCGGGCACGGGCCGATTGAGTCTCACCGGTTTCGATCTAAGCCTTGGCATCCAGACCAGCATCACTGCCAGTGTTGAAACCAGCGGTGCCATCACCTTGCCCTCCCGGTTGTTTGGTGAGATTGTTTCGCGTCTCTCGAGTGATAGCCCGATCACTCTGAATTGCTCTGAGGGATCTGAGCAGGTGGAACTCACCAGCCTTTCGGGCACCTACCAGATGCGGGGCATGCCCGCCGATGATTTTCCTGACCTGCCTCTAGTACAGAGCGGTACGCCAATACGTCTGGAAGCTGAATCCCTGGTTAAAGGCCTGCGTGCCACTCTTTTTGCCAGTAGCGGCGACGAAGCCAAGCAAATCCTCACTGGCGTGCACCTGGGTCTTGATCCAGTCAATCTGGAATGTGCGGCAACTGATGGCCATCGTCTCGCTGTTCTTCGCCTTGCCCATGCAACCTCCTCTGGGCAAAGCGAAGCCGAGGAGCCTTTTGCCGTCACCGTGCCAGCTCGTTCTCTGCGTGAGCTGGAGCGTCTTCTCTCAGGGAGACAATCTAAAGAGCCCTTAAGCCTTTTCTGCGATCGCGGCCAGGTGGTATTCCTTTGGGCTGATCAGGTGCTCACAAGCCGGAGCCTCGACGGCACATATCCCAATTACCGCCAGCTGATTCCAGATAGCTTCACGCGCACTATCAACCTCGAACGCCGCGCTCTGGTTTCTGCTCTTGAGCGGGTGGCTGTGCTTGCTGATCAGCACAACAATGTCGTCAAGCTCAGTGCCGAGCCAGCTACTGGTCAAATATTGATTCAGGCAGATGCTCAGGACGTGGGCAGTTGTTCTGAAGGACTTGCTGCAACCATTGAGGGCGAAGCGATTCAAATCGCCTTCAACGTTCGCTACCTGCTTGATGGTCTCAAGGCAATGGCTTGTGATCGGGTCCTTTTGCAATGCAATGCCCCCACTACGCCGGCGATCTTGACTCCTGCTGAAGGTGATCAATTCACCTACCTGGTGATGCCTGTTCAGATCCGAAGCTGACGGTGGCCCCTCTTCCGGAGCAGGTGCTGCTGAGTGAGTTGCTGCGCCGCTCTGTTCGCTGTGATCATGGGCTTGATCACGGTGCGGGCGTTCAGGTGTGGATGCATCCTCCTGTGCATCGGGTGTTGGGTTGGATTTCAAAGCCGTCGGCTTTTGGCAATCGCCGGGAAGTTTGGCGTCTTAACCAATTGCGGGGAATTTCTGAGTTGGAATTGCTGGTGCAGGGCGAACCAGCTGGAACGGAGATTGGTGTTTTGGAGAAGCTGCCGACCTTGATCGACGCGGCTGTACTGGATCGCCACCAAAAACAGATCGGTACCCTGGCTGATGCCGCTATTGAGTTGCGTAGCGGCCGTATTCGCCACTATCTGGTGAGTCGAAGTGATCCACGCTTGCCTGGCAGTAGTCGTTGGCGATTGAGCTTGGATCGTCTCGTTGATCAGCAGCCCGGCCTGGTGCTTACAGCCCTGGAGAGCATCGATGACATGCCTTTGGCACGGGCAAGTGTGAGGCAAGAGTTTTTGCGCCGTTCCCGGCGGTGGCGCGATCAAGTGCAGGTGGCTGGAAACCGAATTGAGGAGAGGCTGGAGGGTTGGCTTGAGGATCAGCCTTGGCAGGAGCCTGAGGGCTTAGATCAGCCCTATGAAAAAGATCCTCCGCCTGGCCGCCGCCGTTATGGTCCTCCGGTTGAAGACGAAGATCCCTGGATTTAAACCTCGTACAACACATATGAATTGATATGAGGCTCGCTCGGCGAGACTGGAGTTATCTTGCCTAGCTGCATGTGGTTGCCGCCTCTTTCGAAGCACCGGACTATTCGGTTCCCGATGCCCTTAAGAAGGAGAACCTCAGCCAGGCTGATTACGAGGAGATCTGCCGCCGCCTCGGCCGTCCCCCTAACCGGCCGGAACTCGGCATGTTTGGGGTGATGTGGTCGGAGCACTGTTGTTACCGCAACTCCCGTCCTCTTCTGCAGGACTTTCCAATCACGGGACCTCGCATTCTGGTTGGTCCAGGCGAGAACGCCGGTGTGGTGGATTTGGGAGAGGGTCAGCGCCTGGCCTTCAAGATCGAGAGCCACAATCACCCCTCGGCGGTGGAGCCGTTCCAGGGAGCTGCCACGGGTGTGGGCGGCATCCTGCGCGATATTTTCACCATGGGCGCTAGGCCAATCGCCCTGCTCAATGCCTTGCGCTTTGGCCCGCTGGAAGACGAGAGAAACGTGGGCCTGATGGAGGGGGTGGTGGCCGGCATAGCCCATTACGGCAACTGTGTGGGCGTGCCAACCGTGGGTGGCGAGGTTGCCTTTGATCCCAGCTACTCCGGCAATCCGTTGGTGAACGCTATGGCTCTGGGGCTTATGGAAACTGAGGAGATCGTCTGCTCTGGTGCCAAGGGAGTTGGCTATCCGGTCGTTTATGTGGGGAGCACCACCGGCCGTGATGGCATGGGAGGCGCCAGCTTTGCCAGCGCCGAGCTCACCGCGGCCTCCCTAGATGATCGCCCCGCCGTGCAGGTGGGAGATCCCTTCTTGGAGAAGGGACTTATCGAGGCTTGCTTGGAGGCCTTTCAGAGCGGCGATGTGGTGGCAGCCCAAGACATGGGCGCCGCCGGCCTCACCTGCAGCTGCTCGGAGATGGCCGCGAAGGGGGGACTTGGCATTGAGCTGGATCTAGATCGCGTGCCAGCCCGCGAGGCGAGCATGACCCCCTATGAGTACCTGCTATCGGAATCCCAGGAGCGGATGCTGTTTGTGGTGAAGCCCGGCCGGGAAGAGGTGCTGATGGCGCGCTTCATTCGTTGGGGCCTGCAGGCAGCAGTTGTGGGCAGGGTGCTGGAAGAAAACATCGTGCGCGTGCTTCAGAACGGCGCGGTGGCGGCAGAAGTACCCGCAAGTGCACTTGCGGACGATACGCCGATAAACCGCCACACATTGCTAAGCGAGCCTCCGGCCGAGATTCAGGCCCACTGGAGTTGGAGTGAAACCCAGCTCCCCGCTGAGTTGTCGTTTAGCTGGAACGAGGCATTACTGGCGCTGCTAGACGACCCCACCATCGCCTCCAAGCGCTGGGTGTACCGCCAGTACGACCACCATGTACAGGCCAACACTGTGGTGCCTCCAGGTGGAGCCGATGCGGCCGTGGTGCGGCTGCGGCCCCAGCAGGGCGAAGGCGCTATGGCTCCAGCTACTCGGGGCGTGGCGGCGGTGGTTGACTGCCCTAACCGCTGGGTAGCCCTCGATCCCGAGCGGGGTGGTATGGCTGCGGTGGCTGAGGCCGCCCGCAACCTCAGCTGCGTCGGCGCAGAGCCCCTGGCGATCACCGACAACCTCAATTTCCCCTCGCCGGAAACTTCCAGCGGCTATTGGCAGCTGGCGATGGCCTGTCGCGGTATTTCCTCTGCCTGCAGAGCTCTCAATACGCCGGTTACCGGTGGCAATGTCTCCCTCTACAACGAGACTCGGCTGCCAGACGGCCGCATGCAGCCGATCCACCCCACCCCCGTAGTGGGCATGGTTGGGTTGGTGCACAACCTTGGGAAGGTGCGCGGCTTGGCCTGGCGTGCGGCCGGCGACGCCATCTGGTTGCTGGGGGTGCCGCTGGAAACAGGCGAGGCTCCGGCCGATCCCCGCTTGAGCTTGGCTGGCAGCAGCTATCTGGAGCGTTTGCATGGAGCCGTTACAGGGCGCCCGCCCGAGATTGATCTGGCGCTGGAGCTTTTGGTTCAGGGTTTCCTGCGCCAGGCGATTGCTTCTGGCTTGGTCGCATCAGCCCACGACCTCAGCGATGGCGGCCTGGCGGTGGCTGCGGCCGAGTGCTGCATCGCCACCATGACCGCGACTAGCCATGCCGCCACTCCTCTTGGAGCTGAACTGGAGATTTCTGCCAGCACCTCCCGGCTGGATCGGCTCCTGTTTGCTGAAGGTGGTGCCCGCATCCTGGTGAGCGTGCCGGCCGATCAGACCGTTGAATGGAACCAGGCTTTGGCTGCTGCTGGAGTGCCGGCCGAGCGGCTTGGTGTGGTTACAGCTGCTGCTCGTCTGGTAATTGGCCAAGCTGGCGCTCCCCTTCTGGATCAGAGCCTGGCGGTACTGGAAGCCTGCTACGAGCAGGCCATTCCGCGGCGAATGGGCGAGCGCGCTCGTGCAGAATGACATTTCACGGTGATTGATGATGGGCCTGTGCTGGTGATGCGTCCGGACAAGCCCGAGGAAGCCTGCGGCGTCTATGCCGTGTTGGCGCCTGGGCAACCGGTGGCCAACCTCACCTACTTCGGCCTATACGCCCTGCAGCATCGTGGCCAGGAATCGGCAGGCATTGCCGTGTTTGATGCCGATGGCAAGTTGCGGCTGCACAAGGACATGGGTCTGGTTAGCCAGGTTTTTGATCAGGCCTTGCTGGAGCGCCTCACTGGCGATTTAGCCATCGGCCACAACCGTTATTCCACCACCGGTAGCAGCAAGGTTTGCAATGCTCAGCCTGTGGTGCTCAACACCCGTATTGGCCCTTTTGCCCTTGCCCACAACGGCAATTTGGTCAATGCAGCGGAGCTCCGCCATGATCTTGCTGCTATTGCAAGTGAGCTCACTTCCACAACCGATTCAGAACTGATTGCCTTTGCTATTCAGCAGGCCGTAAATCGCGGGTTGGATTGGGATGGGGCGATTCGAGCAGCGGCCGAGTGCTGTCGCGGTGCCTTCAGCCTGGTGATTGGCACGCCTGAGGGACTGTTCGCACTTCGGGATGGCCACGGAATCCGGCCTTTGGTGTTCGGCCACATTGGTGAAAGGGAGCAAGCCCAGTGGGTGGTAAGTAGTGAGTCATGCGGGCTTGACATCATCGGCGCCGCCTTTGATGGCGATGTGGAGCCCGGCGAGATTATCAATTTTCGTCCGGGCGAAGCCGAACCAATCCGCAGCCGCTGGTCTGAGCAGCCCCCCAAGCTGTGCGTCTTCGAGATGATCTACTTCGCCCGGCCAGATAGCCGCTTTTTCGGCGAATCCCTCTATAGCTACCGGGTGCGAATTGGCGAAGCCCTGGCCCGGGAAACACCGGTTGAAGCAGACATCGTGATCGGCGTTCCCGATTCAGGCATTCCTGCGGCGATTGGCTACTCCCAGCTCAGCGGTATCCCTTTTGCTGATGGTTTGATTAAAAACCGATATGTGGGACGCACCTTCATTCAGCCCACCCAGGCGATGCGGGAGGCGGGCATCAGGGTGAAGCTCAACCCCCTGCCAGATGTGCTCGCCGGTAAGCGCGTCGTCGTGATCGACGACTCAATTGTGCGGGGCACCACCAGTCGAAAATTGGTGCAAGCCTTGCGGGATGCCGGGGCTTCAGAAGTACATATGCGAATTAGTTCGCCCCCGGTAACCCATCCCTGTTTTTACGGCATAGATACGGACACCCAGGATCAGCTAATTGCTGCTCGCCTTACCCTGGATGAAATAGCAGTCCATCTTGGCGTTGATTCGCTCGCTTACTTGAGCAAGCAGGGCATGGTGGATGCGGCCCATGCCAATTCAGCCCATTTCTGCACTGCCTGCTTTGACGGTGCCTATCCGATCGAAATGGCTGAGCAGGTGCGCTCCAGCAAGCTGATGCTCGAGCCTGCTGGCATCGCTGCCAAGGTGCTGCAAGAGCTTTAACGACAGCCAGCTACAGGATCATGGGTATGAGTTCCTGCAGGTACTGTCCTTGCGGCAAATGCAGGCTGATGCCAACGCCGCTGGTATCTTCGCCCGGCAGATCGTTTAAGCCGATGCGGCAGCTCCAGCCCCTATCAGTTAATAGTCCCAGCAAGGAGCTGCCGTCGCTCTGCAGGTCAACTAGGCAATCACCGCGCTGTTGCAGCCGCAGGCCAATCTGCCCTATTTCGCCCCTTTGACAGGGCCGCAAGCTCGACACGAGTAGCCGCTTTAGTTGACCACTGGCAGTTGCCAGTATCACGGCGCTTTGTTTTGTCTCGTTGGTTTCCGCTTCTAGTGCAGGCAGGCAGGCGGCACCCACAAGATGTTCACCGGGCAGCAGGCGCACCAATAGGGGTCCTTGGGCAGTGCGTCCCATCAGGGGCATCTGGGTTTCATTCAGGTTCAGTCGCAGCACGCGGCCGGTGCTGCTCGCCACTACCAGGATGTCTCCCTCCTGGCCGGCCACTACCCGCAGCAGGGTCACGCCCTCCTTGAGCTTGAGCACAGTGGTGGCCCGGCCAGATAGTTCTTGAAACTCCTCAATCGGCAGACGTTTAAAACGCCCGTCGCTGCTTAGGAGTCCCAGGCTGCCTTGGCCAGGGAGGGGAAGCACCTGCACCACCGGTTCGCCTTCGATGCTTTCGGGCAGGAAGCGCTCTAGCTTCCCTGGTTGCTGGCCGGCGAATTCCCAGCGCAGTAAGGCGACCCGGCCACTACCAGTGAAGGCCAGCAGTAGGGGCTGCTCCGCGATTGGCAGGATCAGTCGGGCTGGTGCTGGATGGTCTCCTAGTTCTATGGGTTCATCTAGGCGCAGTCGCCCCAGCATTTGGGCGCTGAGGATCTTCACGGCTCCATCGGCCTGGATCAGCAACCGGCTTTCGGGGGGCAGGGCGCCAAAAGCTTGCTGGCGCTGCAGTTCAGCGTTGGGGCGGATGGCTGCGGCTCGTTGGGCCACCAGGGCATCGCCACCCTCCACCAGCCGGGTCCGTCGGGGCGTGGCAAAGCGCTTGCGTAGGGCTTTGAGTTCGGCCACCAAAGTGTCGAGCAACACGGTGCGGTCGTCGAGCAGGTGGCGCAGCTGCTCGCGTTCCACGGCCAATTCGGCTGCTTCTTTGCGCAGGCTTTCCTGTTCAAGGCCCGTGAGGCGCCGCAGTGGCATCGACAACACTGCATCGGCCTGACGCTCGCTTAGGTCGAGTTGCACTTGCAGGGCTGCCCTGGCACTGGCGGCATCGGGCGCTGCGGTGATAAGAGCTATCACTTGTTGCAGGGCATGGAGCGCCTTGAGCAGGCCCTCCACCACCTCCAGACGGTCCTCGCAGCGCTTGAGGGCATGGCGGGTGCGGCGGATCAGGGTCAGTTCCCGGTAGTCCAGGAATTCCTGCAATAGGCGCCGCAGGTTCAGCTGTACCGGCTGGCCGTTTACCAGGGCCAGCAGGATGGCGCCGAAGTTGCTTTGTAGGGCTGTACGCCTTTGTAGGTCTGCCAGCACGGTCTCGGCGTTGGCGTCTCGGCGAAGTTCAACTACAACCCGCATGCCTTCTCGGTCACTTTCGTCGCGGATGTCGGCGATGCCGCCGATTTTGCCGTCGTTCACTTGTTCCGCCAGTTTCTCGATCCAGCCGGCTTTGCTGAGCTGGTAGGGCAGCTCAGTGATCACAACGGCGCCGCGGCGATGGCGGCCCTTACCAGGCTGTACCTCCTCAATGTGGGCGACGCCCCGCATCGGGATGCTGCCGCGGCCCAGAAGATAGGTATCGCGAACCCCTTGCCCCAGGAGCACTTCGCCCCCGGTGGGGAAGTCGGGGCCGGGCACAAGCTCCAGCAGCTTTTCGTCGCTCAGCTCCGGTTTGTGCACCAAGGCGATCAGGGCATCAACTACCTCGCCCAGGTTGTGGGGCGGGATGTTGGTGGCCATGCCCACGGCGATGCCGGTGCAGCCATTCAGCAGTAGGAAAGGCAGCTGTGCTGGGAGCACCGTTGGCTCCTGTTGGGAGCCATCGAAATTGGCCGCGAAATTAACGGTGTCGGCACCGATTTCATCGAGTAGAGCTTCGTTGGCGATTGGAGCCAGACGGGTTTCGGTGTAGCGCATCGCCGCCGGTGGGTCGTCGTCTACGGAGCCGAAGTTGCCGTGGCCGTCCAGCAGTGGATGGCGGCTGGCGAAGGTTTGCACCTGGCGCACCAGGGCGTCATAGACGGCCTGATCACCATGGGGGTGGTACTTGCCGAGCACGTCGCCAACGACCCGGGCGCATTTCCGATAAGGACGATCTGGGGTTAGCCCCAGCTCGTGCATCGCAAACAGGATGCGGCGTTGTACTGGTTTGAGGCCGTCGCGTGCGTCCGGCAGGGCCCTACCAACGATCACGCTCATGGCGTATTCGAGGTACGAGCGCTGCATCTCCAGATGCAACGCGATCGGCTCGATGCGGGCGTCGTTGCCCGGTCCGATGGATTCGCCTGATCGCTCCTCGGCCATCCGGTGTTGGGGTCTGGGGCAGCAAGCTGGGGCTCAGCCTACAGATGCTGTCGAGATCTACCTATTTATTCTCCGTCGCTGTTTTCGCCCTCCGGGCTGGCATTAGCAAGTGCCCGATCCACCACGGGTTTGAGTTCGTTCAGCTTGAAAAGTTCTGCGGTGGTGCTCCGCAGCTTCGATCCCCAGAGCTGTTCCTTCTGGTAGCTGTCGAGCACGTAGTTGGGTTCTCTGTCGAGGGCCTTGCCAACCAACTCGATAGCTTCGCTGCGATTAGCCGGACCGTTGGCAAACAAACTGGCGCCTAGGGCCAGGGTTGGTTCTGCCGCATCTGGTTTGATCGCTAATACCTCGCGCCAACGGCGGATGGCTTCCCTTGTATTGCCCTGCTCGAACAACACCAAGCCTTGATTGTTAAGAGCTTCCCAGAAGCCTTTGCGCAGGGAAGAGGCGCGCTCAAAGGCAGTGATGGCTTGGTCGTTCTGGCCTAGCAAGATGCGGGCGTTGCCCAAATCGAAATAGGCTCCTGCGTTGCGCTTGTCCAGTTTCAGGCCCTGCTCCAATAGGCCAATGGCTTCATTGGGTTTGCCGTCCCGCAGGGCCAGTGAACCCTCGGCAAACCAGATCCCAGGGTTGCGTGGATCGAGTTTCTTTGCCTTGGCTAGGGATATAGCGGCGCGTTCCGGCTGGTTGCTGCGCAGCTGGGCCTCCGCCAGCAAGACCCAGCCGCGGGGATCTTCAGGTAGCAGTTGAACCGTCAGTACAGCCAGTCTGGCGGCGTCCCTGGCTTGACCAAGTCGTAACAGCCGAGCTGCCGCCTGGGCGATGCCCAGACCGGCACTTTCCAGTTCCTGCCGTTGGGGTACGTACACATAGGGCACGATCGCCCGGGCTGGTAGCCCCAATGTCAGCAGCAGTCCGAGGGCAGCGGGCAGCAGGACAGTTCTGAAATCAGGGCGCGACCAGCGCGGAGCCATCACGGGGAAACGGGTTTGGCCAGCCTAGGCAGTGCCGTTCCGGGTGGCCCGCAGGTTGCGCCGCCACATCCAGGGTTTGAGTCGGCGCAGGGCCGAGGCTCGCAGCTTGGTATCCCAGTCGGCGTCGCTCCAGCGCAGGGCTTCCTCGGCCTGCAGGTTCAGCAGCCAGGGCCGGGGCTGCAGATCCGCATCCTCACTGCTTCGCAGCGGCTGTTGATTCCAGGGACATACGTCCTGGCAAATGTCGCAGCCGGCGACCCAGCCCTCCAATTTGCTGCTGATCGCTTGCGGCAATTCGGGATCGCGGTTTTCGATGGTGTGGAAGGCCAGGCAGCGGCGGCTGTCAACCACGAAGGGTTCGCTGATGGCGCCGGTAGGACAGGCCGGCAGGCAGCGGCTGCAGCTGCCACAAAGGGATGTGGCGGCAGCATCCGCAGGCAGCTCCAAGGTTGTGAGCAGGTGGCCCAGCAGTAGCCAGGAGCCACGCTCGCGATTGATCAGGTTGCCGTTTTTGCCAATCCAGCCCAGGCCCGCCTGCTCGGCCCAGGCCTTATCCATGAGCGGGGCGCTGTCGACGCAGGCCCGCCAATTAACCCCAGGCACCTGCTGCTCCAACCACCGTCCCAGCTTGCGCAAGCGGCCATCCATGACTCGGTGGTAATCCCGTCCCCAGCCGTAGCGGGCCACCTTGAGTGCCCCCGGTACCCGATCGGCCTCCACGTAGTAGTTGAGGCCCACCGCTAGCAGGCTGCGCACCCCAGGCAGCAGTTTCTCCACCGCGCGCCGGCGCGGGTCGGCCATCCAGGCCATGTCGGCTTGATAGCCCGCTGCCAGCCATCGCTCCAGGGCTGCCGTTCGCAGGCCTAGGCGCTCTCCGGCTGGCACGGCGGCGAGGCCCACTGGGTCAAACCCAAGCTGCTGGGCCTGTTGTTTTAAACGGAGTGCAAGGTCGTGGTGGGCGTGCAGCGTCATCGCCCGTACAGTTGCGCCGATCTACCAATCTGCCGCGAATAATTTCTGTGAGCACCGCTTCCTTCGGCCGCCTGGGCCACCTGCTCCGCTGGCTCGGCGTGACTCTGGTCGTGCTCTTCTGCTTGCATCTTCTCGCCCTGATGACCAGCTGGAACTGGGCGTTGGAGCCATTCAGAGCCTTCCTGGTCGATCGTCTCACGGGCGAGTCGCCGATGGCCCTGGTGGGACTGCTGCTGATGCTGTTCGGCAGTCGCCTAGACCATCCAACTGATGGGCGCACCCCCCTCCGTTGGACCGTGGTGACGATCTCCGGCCTGCTTGCTCTGGCGATGCTTGGGGCTATTCCTCTTTCGATCAGCTCCAGTCAGGAGCTTGAGCAGCAGGTCAGCAAATCCGATGCTGCTCTGGCCCAGCAAACAACTGATCTGGAGCGGCAGAAGCAGCAGCTTGAGGATCCTGCTTTCATCAATCAGTTGATTACCCAGGGAGAGCAGAGCGGCCAGCTCCCCGCCACTGACAGTTTGGAAATTAAACAGCAGAAGGCCCGCAGGGTTATAGAAACCCAGCTGAAGCCCCAGTTGCAGCGTGCTGAGCAGCAATTGGGCCAGGCTCGCCTTGGTCGTGACCTGGCCATCCAGCAGCGGCGCTTTGTGGGCACCGGCACAGCAGTTGTTCTGGCTATCGGATTCGTGCTTCTTGCCTTGGTGGCCCTGCTGTGAGGACGGCTGGCTAAGTTGAAAGCAGATTGCTGCAGGCCGGATCTCCGGATTGTCACTTGGTTCAATCCAGACCCAGATCGGATCAGCCCCTAGGGGATCGGCTCCAATCCGATCTCAAGAACGATTTGATCGCTGGTTTGCTGGTGGTGATTCCACTGGCAACCACGATCTGGCTGGGCACCACGGTGAGCCGTTTCGTGCTGGCGTTTCTCACCTCTATCCCTAAGCAGTTCAATCCCTTTAATACCCTCAATCCGGTATTGCAGGATCTGATCAACCTGGGCGTTGGTCTACTGGTGCCCCTGCTGGGCATCCTTTTAATTGGCCTGATGGCCCGCAACATTGTTGGTCGCTGGTTACTTGAGTTTGGCGAAGGGACCCTGCTGCGCATCCCCTTAGCTGGCTCGGTCTACAAAACACTCAAGCAGCTGCTGGAAACTTTCCTCCAGGGCAACTCCAGCAAGTTTCGTCGGGTCGTGCTCGTGGAGTATCCCCGCGAAGGTCTCTATGCCCTGGGTTTTGTTACTGGCGCTATCGGCTCTGCCCTGCAGGCAGGCTTCACCGAGCCCATGCTGAGTGTGTTCATTCCCACCGCGCCGAATCCCACCACCGGCTGGTACACAGTTGTGCCAGAGGGTTCCGTTAAGGATCTTGAGATTTCGGTGGAGGATGCTTTCCGCACAATCATTTCCGCTGGCATCGTCAACCCCGACGAACGCTCCACCCCCAATCGCAGCTTCTCCAGCCTGCTGGCCCAGCTGCGCACCCCCCAACTTTCCTGAGGCAGAACCCACCTGATGCAGAGCCGCACCCTCTCCCGTGAACTGGCCCTGCTGATGCTTGGTCAGACCAGTGATCGCGGCTCGTCTGCCCCGGCCCTGCCAACAGGTATTGAGGGCCTGCTGCAGCAGGTGTTAGCCACCCTCAGCCAGGACGTGCGTGATTCTTTGGATCGCTCCGCCGAAGATCTGCAGGCCGCCCAGCAGCAATTGCTTGATAGCGAACTGCAGGAGCAGGGCGAGCAGCAGTTGCCCCGGGTGCGCCAGCACCTCAATGCCGGCCTCGTTGCGGCTGAACAGGCCCTTAATCGCCTTTCTGCAAGCCTGGAACTCCCCCAGCTGCTGATGCTGGCCGACCAAGAAGAGGTGCGCCTTGGCGCCATCGCCCGGGTTGAGGCGGTGCTGCGCGATCGTGAGGCGATTGATCAGCGGCTCGATCGTGTAATGGAGGGCTGGCGTCTTACCCGTTTGCCCAGAATCGATCGCGACATCCTGCGGCTGGCCGCCGTAGATCTCGAGATTTTCCGCACCCCCCCTGCGGTGGCTTGCAACGAAGCTGTGCAGTTGGCCAATCGCTATAGCGATGAGCAGGGCCGCCGGATGATCAACGGGGTGCTGCGGCGTTTCACGGCAGCTCGTTCAGCGGTGGAGGCCTGAGCGAACCATGGTTTACGACTGGTTTAATCGCACTGGGCCATCCCCAGCCGACCCATCAGCAACACCGCCGGACTCTTCGGAAAAGGCTTCTGACCAGTCTCCGGATCAGTCTGTTGAGACTTCGCCTGATCCCAACGCTGAGGCCCTGGAATGGGCGCGCCAGGCCTACGCACGCCTCAAGGCCCAGCAGGAGGAGCAAAAGCTGCTGAAGCTTGAGGCCGAATCTCCCTCGGATTCTGCACAGCCTGTGCAGATCAATACACAGCAGCCCGAACAGAGACTTGAGCAGGATCTTCAGCAGGTTGATAAACCCGCCAATTCAGAGACGGGGCCCCTTTCTCTGCTGGAGCAGGCAGCGGCCCAGCGGGCAGAACGCCAACAGGCAATCACGGCGCCGGAGGCCCCTGCCCTTGCAGTCCCTGCAGCGGCAGAGCTGGCTGAGCCCATTCTGGGCGCTTTCGACACCACCTTTACCTGGTCAGCTGAAGTGCTTGCGGCCCAGGGCAAGCGGGTTGATCAGGTCTCGCTTGAGGAGATCGACTGGCTCGCTCGTTTGCGTCAGGGTCTTGAGAAAACACGCCAGGGCTTGGTCACCCAGCTGCTCGACAACCTTGGCGATGATCCGCTTACGCCAGAGGTGGTCGATGGTCTGGAAACCACCTTGCTGCGTGCAGACGTTGGGGTGGAAGCCACCGACCGTGCTCTTGGCGCTCTTCGCCAACGGCTTAACCAGGAGGTGGTGGATCCTTCCGAGGGCCTGCGCTTCCTTAAGGAGCAGCTGCGCTTCATTCTCGATCAACCGATTGAGGCCAGTGGCCAGCCCCTGCTAGCCCCCCGACGCGAACATTTAAACGTGTGGTTGTTGGTGGGAGTTAACGGCGTAGGTAAGACGACCACGCTTGGCAAGCTGGCGAATTTGGCGGTGCGCAGCGGCTACAGCTGCCTTATCGCTGCTGCTGACACCTTCCGAGCCGCGGCGGTACAGCAGGTGCAGGTGTGGGGAGAGCGCAGCAATGTGCCGGTGATCTCAAATCCCAGCGCCAATGCCGATCCAGCTGCCGTCGTCTATGACGCAATCGGTGCTGCCCAGGCCAAGGGCACTGAGCTGGTGCTCGTTGATACGGCTGGCCGCCTGCAGACCAAGCACAACCTGATGGAGGAGCTCAGCAAAGTGCGGAGGATTGTTGACAAGCTGGCTCCGGAGGCGGTGGTGGAGTCGCTTTTGGTGCTTGATGCCAGCCAAGGCCAGAACGGCCTGCGTCAGGCCATGGCTTTTGCCAAGGCCGCTGGACTAACCGGCGTGGTGCTCACGAAGCTCGATGGCAGTGCCCGCGGCGGTGTGGCCCTAGCCGTCGCTTCCGAAGCCCGGCTACCAATCCGTTTCATCGGCGCTGGTGAGGGCATTCGCGACCTGCGGCCTTTCAACAGCTTTGAGTTTGTAGAGGCATTGCTGGCTCGCTGATGTCCCGCTTACCCACATTGCAGCTATCTAGTTGTGATGAGGCAGTGGCGGCTCTGCCGGATCAGCGCATAGAAAGCTGCTGGGTTGAGCCCAGTGTTTGCCAGGCTGAATCCCTTCGTGGTGGCATACCGGCAGCTCGACGCTGCTCTCCCTGCCAAGCTGATCCCCTGCCTAGCGCCGCCCGCCGAGCCCCGAATGGCTGTCGATTCCACTGCGTCTACCTGGAGCCAGCGTTTCGAGCAGGGCTTGCATCCGGCGATCGAGCGCTTCAACGCCTCGATCGGTTTTGACATCACCCTTCTGCAGCAAGACTTGGACGGCTCTATCGCCCACGCCCGCATGTTGGGCAGTTGTGCTGTGATCAGCGAGGCCGAGGCGGCTCAGTTGATTGAGGGTCTGGAGAATGTAAGAGCCGAGGCAGCCAGGGGCGAGTTCAATCCCGGCCTGGAGGCTGAAGATGTGCACTTCGCGGTTGAGAGGCGTCTGATTGAGTTGCTCGGCCCCCTGGGAAAGAAACTGCACACTGGCCGCAGCCGCAATGACCAGGTAGGCACCGATCTACGCCTTTGGCTACGCGGCCAAATTGATGCCATTGACGAAAGTTTGCTGCGCTTCGAGCGTGCCCTGCTTGCTCAGGCTGAGCTACACAGCACGGTGTTAATTCCCGGCTACACCCACTTGCAGCGGGCCCAGCCGGTGTGTCTGGCCCACCACCTACTGGCTTACATCGAGATGGCTGAGCGGGACCGGGCCCGTTTGGCGGACGTGCGCGGGCGGGTGAATATCTGTCCGCTGGGGGCCGCGGCCCTGGCGGGCACACCGGTGCCCATTGATCGGCGCCAGACCGCCGCCGAGCTGGGCTTTGACACCATTTATGCCAACAGTCTCGATGCGGTCAGTGACCGGGACTTTGCTGTCGAGTTCATGGCTGCCGCCAGCTTGGTGCTGGTGCATCTAAGCCGGCTTAGCGAGGAGGTGATTCTCTGGGCCAGCGAAGAGTTTGGCTTCATCGGCCTCACCGACCGCTGTGCGACGGGCAGCAGCCTGATGCCCCAGAAAAAGAACCCGGATGTGCCCGAGCTGGTGCGGGGCAAGAGTGGTCGGGTGTTTGGCCACCTGATGGGTTTGCTGACCATGATCAAGGGCTTGCCCCTCGCTTACAACAAGGATTTCCAGGAAGACAAGGAAGCCTTGTTTGATGGGGTGCGCACCTGCCTCGATTGCCTCGAGGCAATGGCGATCTTGTTTGAAGAGGGGCTCGAGTTTCGGCCCCAGCGTTTGGAGGCGGCAGTGGCGGCGGATTTCTCCAACGCCACCGATGTGGCCGACTACCTGGTGGCTAAGGGGGTGCCCTTCCGCGAGGCCTACCAGCTGGTGGGCGGCCTGGTGAAAGGCTGCCTGGGAGAGGGAATCCTGCTGCGCGATCTGCCCCTAGGGCGCTGGCAGCAGCTGCACCCTGCCTTTGAAGCCGATATTTATGAGGCCATCACTCCTCAGCAGGTGGTGGCGGCCAGGCGAAGCGAGGGGGGCACAAGCTTTGACCAAGTTCAGCAACAGTTGCAGCGAATTCGGATTCAACTTTGCTGCTAAGCGCTGCCAGCCTTCGCTAGTCGTCTTAAGGTGAGCTCGTTAGTGGCCCACTGGCCCACATGCATCGGTCTTGCGGCCGATCTTCAGTTCGTGAGTATTTTTGTCGGCAACCTTCCCTTCCGCGCTGAGCAGGAAGACGTGGCGGAATTGTTTGCACCCTTCGGTGAGGTGTCTAGCTGTTCGCTTCCCCTCGAACGGGATACCGGGCGCAAACGTGGTTTCGCCTTTGTTGAGATGGGCGATGAAGCAGCAGAAGCAAAGGCCGTTGAGGCATTGCAAGGTGCTGAGTTGATGGGTCGCCCCCTGCGCATCAACAAAGCCGAGCCCCGCACGGGTGGCGGTGGCGGAGCTGGTGGTGGCGGTCCGCGCCGGGGTGGTTATGCCGGCGGCGGTGGTGGCTACGCAGGAGGAGGTGGTGGTTACGCAGGGGGTGTTGATCGCGGATCCGGTGCCCGCGGTTGGCAAGATCGCAGCTATGGCGCCGACAATCCTGCCGGAGGCGACAGCTTTGATGCTGGGCGCACCCGCCGTCGCCGCACTGGCGGTGGCGATTCTAGTGGTGGCGATTTCTATGGCGGCGCTGAGGGCTAGTGGCCCCGCTCCGCTAGTGCTAGAGCTGCCTCTGCCAGCACGCCAGCATCCGCGTCCCTTACCCCTGCCTTTTCTGTGAGTCGCTGGCGCCAGCGTTTGGCGCCGTTCACCCCTTCCACTACATGAACTAGGTGGCGGGCGATAGGCCACAGCCGCCCGCCCCGACTGCGCCATTGCTCGGCATAGGTAACTAAACCCCCCACCACGCTGGAAGCCGTGGCCAACGGCCGGCTGCGGTCGGCGTAGACCTGCTGGTCCACCTGTCTCCATTGGAGGGGATGGGCATAAGCAGCCCGACCCACCATGGCCCCGTCCATCAGTTCAAGCTGCTGCACGCAAGCATCAAGGCTTTCCAGTCCGCCGTTTAGCTCGATGCGCAGTTGCGGGCGATCTCGCTTTAAGGCGTGCACCATGTCGTAGCGCAGGGGTGGGATCGTGCGGTTCTGTTTGGGATCGAGCCCCTCAAGCCAGGCTTTGCGCGCGTGTATCGCAAAGCGCTGGGCCCCTGCTGCCGCCACCGCATCTACGAAGGCCAGCAACTCGGCGTAGGAGTCGCGTTCGTCAATACCAATGCGATGTTTCACCGTTACTGGCAGGGGGCAGGCGGAGGCCATGGCGGCAACGCAGCGTGCCACTTGGCTGGGATCGGCCATTAGACAGGCCCCAAAGCGGCCTTTTTGCACCTTCTCGCTGGGGCAGCCCACATTCAGGTTGATTTCGTCGTAACCCCATTCGGCCGCCATGGCAGCGGCCTCAGCAAGCAAGCCAGGATCGTCTCCACCCACTTGCAGGGATAGGGGTTTTTCGATCGGATCGAAGCCCAGTAGGCGCTCTAATCGCCCCCCCGGTGCGCTGGCACCCGGTTCTTGCCTGGCGTGGTGGAGGGC
Source organism: Cyanobacteriota bacterium (assembly GCA_027620015.1). Taxonomy (GTDB): domain Bacteria; phylum Cyanobacteriota; class Cyanobacteriia; order PCC-6307; family Cyanobiaceae; genus Cyanobium_A. The sequence goes on along the minus strand of JAQCGH010000010.1, from coordinate 1,495 downwards.
TTGGGCTACCACCATTTCGGTGTAGAGCAAGCAGCGCCTGCTGATCTGCCGCATCAGCACCCGGAAGTGCCGATCGGTGTAGTCCATCATCGGGGCCACACTGAAGCGATAACTGGCTGGATCGTTCTGGCCCATCTCCCCATGCTGCCAATTCATGCTGCTGTTGTCGTGGCCGGTGGCGGTGCCGCCGGTTTCATGGCTGCCATCAGTGCTGCAGAGGCCGGCGTTGGCGATATCGCACTTCTGGAAGCCACCTCTGAGCCTTTGCACAAGGTGTTGATCAGTGGCGGGGGGCGCTGCAATGTCACTCATGCCTGCTGGGATCCCCGTGCCCTTGTGGGGCACTACCCCCGTGGCGGCCAGGCCCTGCGGGGCCCCTTTTCGCGCTTTGCTCCCAGCGATGCCGTCGCCTGGTTTGATGACCATGGCCTTGAGCTAGTGGAGGAGTCGGACGGCCGCCTGTTTCCCCGTTCAAACCGTTCCGAATCGGTGGCAGCCACCCTGCGCCGAGCTGCCCTACAGGCTGGTGTGCAGCTTCATACGGGGGTGAGCCTGCAGCAGGCCGCGGTAGCTGCTGTAGGTGGTTTTGACCTGTTGTTGCGCGGTGGTGGGGCGATCAGAGCTGATCGTTTGGTGCTTGCTACTGGCAGCCACCCCAGCGGCCGTCAGCTGGCGGCGGGTCTAGGCCATGGACTGGTGCCGCCTGTGCCGTCCCTATTCACTTTGGCCTTGGCTGGCGATCCCCTGCTTGAGCTGGCCGGAGTGGTGATGGATCCGGTGGAGCTGGCTTTGCACCTGCCCCGAGAGCCTCAGGCCGTTCGAGCTGCCCAGCCTTTTCGCCAACGGGGCCCAGTTTTAATAACCCATTGGGGTCTCTCAGGTCCCGCCACTCTGCGGCTCACGGCTTTTGCTGCCCGGGCCCTCAAGGTCAGTGGCTATCGGGGCGAGCTGCGCCTTGATTGGAGTGGCGGGCTGTCCCAGCAGGCGCTAGAGGGCTTGTTTGCCGAGGCCAAGCGAGACCAGGCCAAGCGGCAACTAGCCAACTGGCGCCCGTGGCCCACTCTCAGCCGGCGCCTCTGGCTGGCCCTGTTGCAGCGCAACGGCTTAGACCCTCAGCAGCGCTGGGCCGATCTGGCCAAGCGGCACCAGCAGCTACTGGTTGCGGCGTTGCGTGATACCCGGCTGGCTATCACTGGGCGGGGTCCTTTCGGCGAAGAATTCGTGACTGCGGGCGGAATTCCCCTTGGTGAGGTGAACCTCGCGACGATGGAGAGCCGTCAGCAGCCAGGCCTTTATTTAGTAGGTGAACTCTTGGATGTGGATGGGGTTACGGGGGGGTTTAACTTTCAGCACTGCTGGAGCAGTGGCTGGCTGGCTGGCCAGGCTTTGGCTGCTTAGGCGTCAGGAACGGGACGCGGGTGGGTAAGTGTCACGGCATTCCATCAAGAGGTGCGGGCTTCCCCGCTTGCTGGAGGTGAGCCTTTAGTACCAACAT
>JAQCGH010000048.1 GCA_027620015.1 Cyanobacteriota bacterium | reverse complement strand
AATCCCAAAAGCTCCCTATCAATAGGGAGCTTTTTTATTTGCTATACCGTTTTGCTTATTAAGACACTTGTTTTGGTGGCGAACAAAAGGAGCATAGAACGCTAGATCAATTACGACTCCCCTAGGGATAAGGCAAACATCAGGGCTTACGCCAAATCACAGCAGTGCGCCGCCGAGGATAGAGCTCGCGGCACAGCGGGCAGATGGTGCCATCACAACCTCGGGCCGTACAGAATTCGCGCCCGTAAAAAATGATTTGCAAGTGCAAGCGATTCCAGGCGTCCTTGGGGAACAAAGTCTTGAGATCATGCTCCGTTTGCACCACGCTCTTGCCACTGCTTAGACCCCAACGCTGCGCCAATCGGTGGATGTGGGTGTCTACAGGAAAGGCGGGTACGCCAAAGGCCTGGGCCATCACCACGCTTGCGGTTTTGTGACCAACCCCAGGCAGGGCCTCCAGCTGTTCAAAACTGCGAGGAACAACGCCACCGTGGCGCTCAAGCAAGAGTTCGGCTAGGCGCTTGACATTGCGAGCCTTGGTGCGCGCAAGGCCAAGCTGGCGGATATGGGCCAGGATCATCTCCTCACTCAGGCTTGCCATCGCGGCAGGGTCTTGGCCAGCAGCAAATAGGGCCGGGGTAACCTCATTCACCTTCTTATCTGTGCATTGGGCGCTAAGTAGCACCGCCACCAAAAGCGTGAAGGGATCGCTGTGGTCTAGCGGAATAGGAGTTTCGGGGTAATGCTGCTGCAGCCGCTCAATGATCAGGGCGGCACGCTCCTGTCTCTTCAAGATTGCGCTATGCCAAAGGTGAAGACCAGTTTGTAGGCTCGCCTTAACGCAGGTGGTCCATGGGCAGCAGCTTCGGAAATCTCTTTCGGATCAGCACCTTCGGCGAATCCCATGGCGGCGGGGTTGGCGTAATCGTCGACGGCTGCCCACCCAGACTGGAGCTGGATCTTGAAGCGATCCAAGCCGAACTCGATCGCCGCAAGCCAGGCCAAAGCAAGATCACCACCCCCCGCAAGGAAGATGACCAAGTCGAAATTCTCAGTGGCCTGCTCGATGGCTTGACCCTCGGCACACCGATTGCAATGGTGGTGCGCAACAAGGATCAGCGACCACAGGACTACAGGGAAATGGAAGTGGCCTTCCGTCCCTCCCACGCCGATGCCACCTACCAAGCGAAATATGGGATTCAGGCCCGCAGCGGTGGCGGGCGAGCCTCAGCACGCGAAACCATCGGCCGAGTTGCGGCAGGAGCGATCGCCAAACAGCTCCTGGCCAAAGCCCATGGCACTGAGGTGATCGCATGGGTCAATCGCATCCATGACCTTGAGGCTGCGATCGACCCAGAACAGGTGACCCTCGCGGCGGTGGAAGCAAACATCGTGCGCTGCCCAGACCCAACCATGGCAGCACGGATGATCGAGCGCATCGAGGAAATCGGCCGGGAGGGCGATTCCTGCGGAGGCGTGATCACCTGCTTGGTGCGCCGGGCGCCAATGGGCCTTGGCATGCCCGTATTTGACAAACTCGAAGCCGACCTTGCCAAAGCGGTGATGTCGCTGCCAGCCACCAAGGGTTTTGAAATCGGCTCGGGCTTCGCAGGCACCTTGCTCAAAGGCAGCGAGCACAACGATGCCTTCCTACCCACAGGCGATGGCTCGCTTCACACCGCTACCAACAATTCCGGTGGCATCCAGGGTGGCATCAGCAACGGTGAGCAAATCGTGATTCGGGTGGCCTTCAAGCCCACCGCCACGATCCGTAAGGCCCAGCAGACGATCAATGACCGTGGCCAAGCCACAACCCTGGAGGCCAAAGGACGGCACGACCCTTGTGTACTGCCGCGGGCCGTGCCGATGGTGGAGGCGATGGTGGCCTTAGTGCTCGCTGATCACTTGCTACGCCACAAGGGCCAATGCGGCCTGTGGTGACTAAGGCCTCAGGCGCTGAACAAGCTGGGCCAACGCCTCCCAATCGGCGGGGTTAGCCAGGGAACCACCCAAGGCAACCGCGTCAACTCCTGCCGCTAGCCAGGGCTCCACATCAGCAGGGCCAAGCCCACCTGCTGCAATGCAGAAAGGCAAGCCATCAGCGCCAGCGAGAGGACCTGAGAGTCGTTGCCAATAGGAAAGACCCACTGCAGCAGCTGGAAAGAGCTTAACAATGGAGCATTTCCACAAACGCGCCAAATGCACCTCTGAGGGAGACATCACGCCTGGCACGAACTGCAACCGCAGTGCCTTTGCCGCTTCAATCAAGGCACGATCTAGAATCGGTGAAACCGCATAGCCCAAGCCAGCTTCAGCTGCAGCTGCAAGGCCAGCCGTGTCAACTATCGAAGCCGCACCCAGTCGCAAATGCAAGAAGCGCTGACGCAGCTCAATTGCCTGGGGAACCCAATGGGGATGGGTGCTCCAAGCAAGTTCTACATGCTGAACACCCAACTCCTGCAAACGCTCTAAACAAGGCAATAGCTCAAACAGGTCATAAGCACGAAGCACCACCAGCAGGGGCTGGTGGTGCAAAGCAGCTAGCAGCGTTGGCGGTTCAGACGTATTCAGCTACCTTCACGTCGCTGCGGATTAGCAGCTCCTGCAGGTCATCGGCGTCGACTGTTTCCTTATCTACAAGCATCTCAGCGAGCTCATCAAGCACCGAGCGGTTGTCTACAAGAACGCAAGTAGCGCGCTTATAGGCCACTGCCACCAATGCACTCACTTCCTCGTCGATTGCGGCGGCAGTGTCCTCAGAAAAATCACGCTCGGCAGCCATATCACGACCAAGGAACATGCCCCCCTGGCTGCGACCTAGGGCCACTGGACCAAGGCGATCGCTCATGCCGAATCTGGTAACCATCTGACGAGCGACGCGAGCAACCTGCTGGAGATCGTTTGATGCACCGGTGGTGACTTCGTCTTCTCCGTAGACGATCTCTTCGGCAACCCGACCACCAAGCGCAACTGCCATCTGATTTTGCAAGTAAGCGCGGGAATAAAGACCCGATTCCATCCGCTCCTCAGAGGGAGTGAAGAAAGTTAGGCCGCCAGCATTCCCACGAGGAATGATCGAAATCTTCTGCACCGGGTCGTAATCAGGCATCAGCGCACCAACAAGGGCATGGCCAGCCTCGTGATAAGCAACAAGACGCTTGCGTTTCTCACTAATTACCCGATCCTTTTTCTCGGGGCCAGCCATGACCCGCTCGATGGCGTCGTTCACCTCGTCCATCGCAACTTCCGTGAGCTGTCGGCGAGCAGCGAGGATCGCCGCTTCGTTGAGGAGGTTGGCTAGGTCAGCTCCGGTGTAACCAGGGGTGCGGCGGGCGATCTTGTCGAGGTCTACATCTTTCGCCAAAGTCTTGCCTCGGGCGTGGACGCCAAGGATTTGCAAGCGGCCGGCGTAGTCGGGACGATCTACAACCACCTGGCGATCGAAACGACCTGGGCGCATCAAGGCGGCATCAAGAACATCTGGGCGGTTGGTTGCAGCCACGATGATGATTCCGGTATTGCCCTCAAAGCCGTCCATCTCAGTTAGCAGCTGGTTGAGGGTCTGCTCGCGCTCATCGTTGCCACCGCCAAGGCCCGCACCACGCTGGCGGCCTACTGCATCGATTTCATCAATAAAGACGATGCAAGGAGCACTCTTTTTGGCCTGTTCAAACAGATCACGGACCCGGCTCGCGCCGACGCCAACAAACATTTCAACGAATTCCGACCCAGAAATCGAGAAAAAAGGCACACCGGCCTCGCCTGCAACAGCCTTGGCAAGCAGGGTTTTGCCGGTTCCCGGAGGACCCACAAGCAAAACTCCCTTAGGAATTTTGGCGCCAACCGCGGTGAAGCGATCTGGATTCTTGAGGAAATCAACTACTTCGGTGAGCTCGAGCTTGGCTCCCTCAATTCCGGCCACATCGCCGAAAGTTACCTGGGTCTGAGGCTCCATTTGAAGCCGGGCTTTGCTCTTGCCGAAGTTCATCGCCTGGTTGCCACCACCACCTTGGGCGCGTCGCAAAAGGAAGAACAGGCCCCCAAGGAGCAGCAGCGGGAAAATTAAACTACCAATAGCCTGCTGCCATGCCGCTGGCTCGCGGCTGGGCTGAACTGCGATATCGACGTTGTTGTCGGTGAGAAGCTTGAGCAGGTCCTTGTCGGGGGCAAGGTTGACGACCGCACGACGACCGTCGTTTTCGACCACTTGGGCAGTGCCCCGATCTGGGGAAATCAGCACGCGGGAGACCTGGTTGTCCTGAACGGCCTCAATGAAGTCGCTGTAGCGAAGGGTGCGCGGCGCGTTACCCGGGTCGGGCCTGTCAAGGAAGGCCGTACCCACGGCGATCATAACGATTACCAGAAGGACGTAGAGCCCCGCATTACGCCAGCGCTTCTTCAAGAACCTTGCCTCAGCTGAGAAGTCAGTTACGGAATGTTAACCGGCTGAGCCCCGCAACACCTCCACCACACTACGAAAAGCAAACCACTCTGGGATTTCTTCACCTCCACGAAGCATCTGACGGAATTGGGTGCCGCTGAGCTTGCGGATATGCAGGCCTCTGGCCTCGGCATGTTCAGCGGTCACATAGCCCTCCTCCTCCGTATATACGAGGTTGAGCGAGGGCACGGTCTCCATGCCGAGCTCAGATGCGTTGTCGCGGGCGAAATCCTGGGCTTGGTACGGGCCGTAGAAGTCTTCGCCGCTGAGGGAGCTTTTGCAGCCGGCCATGTCGCGGCCAATAATGAAGTGAGTGCAGCCGTAGTTTTTGCGGATAATCATGTGCTGCAAAGCCTCCCGCGGGCCGGCCATGTGCATCGAATAAGGCAAATAGGCCCAGCGAATTCGGGCGTTGTCTACCTCAGCAGCTAGCCGCTCGTAGGTCTGGAAGCGCACCTCGCCAGCAATGTCGTCGTCCTGGGTGGGGCCGCAGGTCGGGTGCACCAGCACCACACCCTGCTCACTGACGTTGCCGGCGTCCAATGCCCGGGTAAATAACTCGTAGTGGGCTCGGTGAATGGGGTTGCGGCACTGGAAAGCAACCACGCTCTGTCCTTCGGGCAGGGTGGCGCGCACTTCAGCTGGTGTTTTGCAAGGGAAAACTCTGCTGGGCAGCTCCAGGCCCTGAATGCTGCCGCCGAGGTAGATGCGGCCCCGCTCGGTGGCGATCATCTTGACCGCTGGATGCTCAATAGAGGTGGTGCCGTAGCAGCCCTGAGCCTCAAGAGCCTTGTCAGGCTCCCAGCGACTCTCCACGGTTAGCACTGCCAGCTCCTGTCCGCGATAAGTAAGCAGTAGCTGGTCGCCAACAGCAATCGAAGCGTCATCGGTGTCGAAGACAATCGGCAGGCCAAACAACAGGCCGCTGGTGGTGCGGTAGCCCGCCACCACGGAGTCGTAATCCTGCTGATGCATGAAGCCACGCAGGGGTGAGAACCCTCCCACCACAAGCAACTCAACGTCGCAGGCGTTGCGATCGCTGCACTCGATCATGCGGCTCACCCCAGCTCTCACCAACTCACGCCCAGCCGCTGGCACCGCCAAATTCACTAATGACCCACCGTGAGGCGCGATCAATTCAGCGGATTCAACAGCGGTCATGGAGGCCAAATCGGGGAGGGCTGGATTCTCCCAGACCGGGGGAGTCAAGCCTTAGGTGCCTGCGCTGCTGCGATCAGTGCTCAAGCCTGCTCAAGGCGGCCATAGAGCTGACCGACGATCTTTACATCGAAAACCGCCTTGGTGCCCATGTCGGAATCGGAAGGCTGGATGGCAGTGAAAACGCCGGCAAACTCGCCGGTGCTCGCGTCAATCTTGGTAATAGAGAGATTCATGGTGCCGGAACCATCTACATAGCGCTTCACGGTTTCGCCGGTGAACTCATCGCCAGCCGGCACCAGGCCAACAGCGCTGCTGTAGCCGGTGGTTAGGCCCCGGCCCTTGGGATCGAGGAAGTTGCTGGTGCGATAGCTGGGGGCCCGGTAGGGGCCTTCTAAGTCGGTGCTGGTAGTTAGAGCTGAACCTTCAGAGGTGGCAAGCAACTCCTTACTGGAGAAAGTGAAAGGCACTTCCTCGCCACCGGGCAGCAGCACGGTGATCGGCTGGAAGTCGATGCCACCAAGCTCCTTGAAGCTGAGGCCATCCGCTGTGACGGCCAGATCGCCGTATACCTGATCAAGGCTGGAGGTGAAACGGGTGAGAATTTTGCCTGCAACAAACTGTGCCTCTTGGCGCTTGTTAGCGGGCTCGCCCTTCACGTACACCTCGGCGGGGTGCATGCAAATTTCTCGTAGCTGATATTTGGTAATGGGGTCGAGGGAGATCGAGCCGCGGGCCGAATCCGGCAGGGTCGGGCAGTCATTCGCCAAGCCGGTGTTGTGGATGTCTTCGTAGGTGAGATTGGCGCGGTCAACGGCCTTGGCCCCACCGCTACACGCGGTCACCAGGGTCAGGCACAGCGCCAGCACAAGAGCCAGCAGAGGACGAAAACTCATGGGGAAACGCCGCAGAGACGGTGGATGGGAACTGGGCTAGCGCTGATCTTACCGGTGCAAATCTGCCATTCCACGTACGGTGTCGCGGCTCTCAACAACCTGTATGCGAGATCGACACGCGAGCGGACATAAAGCCAAGTCATGAGCCTGACCCCATCCCAGCAGGACCGTCTCGCCAACAAGCTGGAGCAATTAAATGAGCTGGCAAGTGAGCTCGAGCAGTTGCATTGCTCACTTCAAAACGACTGTTCAGCCTGCTGCAAAGTTTCGAACACAGCTGGGGCTGGCCCTTTCATCCCGAGGTTGCAGCTGCGCAGGGCGGTGAGCAGCTGTTGGGCAATCGCCAGCTTTGAACCAGGCTGGATGAGTTGCTCACCGCCTTGCCCTCCCAGCAGCCAGCCGTGGTTGCTGTTCGCGCCAAAGCCTGCGTCTGCCTGATCTATCGGATTAGCGAAAAGCAGGTCGCAGCCTTTGCGAGCCCACTTGGCACGGGCCTGTGCCAAAAGCTCGCCCGATTGGGCCGCAAAACCCAATATTCGCTGACCGGGGATCCGGCGGCTCACTAGGCCAGCCAAAAGATCGGGCACCTGTTGCCAGCCAGAGGCAAGCTCAATTGCGAGATCCTCTTTGCTCATTTTGTGTGTGAGAGGTTGCTGGCGGCGGTGGTCTGCAACAGCCGCTGCCATGGCAATGGCATCGGCAGAAGGCTGAAGACGCACCAAAGCCTGCTCCATATCGGCCGCCGTCTGGACAGGCACACAGTCCAAGCCATCCAGCAACTGGTCATCGACGGTCAACGGACCGTGCACCAGGGTCACCTCCGCTCCGCGCAGCCGGGCTGCCTGGGCTAGCAGCACACCCATCCTCCCGGTGCTGGGGTTGGTGAGAAAGCGGGCTGGATCCAGTGGTTCGCGAGTAGGGCCGGCTGTTACCAATAGACGTAAGCCAGCCCAGTCCCGCTGCCAGCCCCACAGCTGCAGACACTGCAAGGCCAAAAGCAGCTGTTGCGGCTCAGCCATACGTCCATCACCCTGTCGGTCGCATGCCAACAATCCAGCCGCAGGTCCCAGGGGCAACACCCGCTCAAAGGTCCGCAGCAGCTCCCAGTTGCGGCGCACCCCTGGGGATGTCCACATTGCAGTGTTCATGGCCGCAGCAGCCAGCACCGGCGCCTCGGTAGCCAAAAGGGTGCTGGCCAAGAGGTTGTCAGCTAACCCATGGACCCAACGACCAAGGCTGGTGGCACTCAAGGGCGCCACCAGCACCAAGTCAGCCCATTCCGCCAGCTCCACGTGCAGTGGCCTAGCAGCGCGGTGACACCACTGATCTTCATCAAGATTGCATGGGTTACGGCTGAGGCTGGCAAGGGCAACTGGACTAACCAATTGGGCCGCTGACGGCGTAACCAGGCAGCGCACCTCGGCTCCGCACTGGACCAGGGAACTCACCACCAGTGGCAGTTTGACCGCAGCAATGCTGCCGCTGATACCAACCAATACGCGGCGACCCTTCAGCGGGTGCACCAAAGCATCAGCAGCCACAGCCGGATCAGTCCTCATCAAAGGGTTCCTGATCCACCAAATGCACGTAGGGGCGCGCTAGCTCCGGTTGGTGAATTGCCAGGGCCCGCATCAAGTGCCAATCGGCCAAGCCGTCAAAGGCACTGGGGTAGTCGTCTTCCTCGAGTCGCAGGGCTAGCTCAGCAATCGAGGCTTCATCAAAAGCGGCGAGCCGTTCGGGGGTGATCGACGCGTTCATGGAAGTTGCTGGGGAGGTGGGTTTGGGGATAATGATTTTCTAGGGACAGGGGAGGCCCTAACCCGGGGAGTTAGCTCAGCTGGTAGAGCGCTGCGATCGCACCGCAGAGGTCAGGGGTTCGAGTCCCCTATTCTCCATTTCTAGTGACAAAAGCGCTGCTGGTCAGCCCTTATGGATTGGCATCCCGACGCAGAAGCCAAGCTTAAGGAAGTGCCATTTTTTGTTCGTCCGGCAGTTCGTCGTCGCATCGAAACCATGGCGCTCGATGCCGGTCTTAGGGCGATCGATGCCCCCTTTTACGAGCAAGCCAAGGCAAGGTTTGGCCAGAAGTGAACGGCGATGCGGTAAAAGGGTGACTTATTAGAACACCCATCGATGTCGCAGTCGAAACGCGAACAGGTGGTTAGCCATCTGCGGTACATCCGCCAGGAGCTCAGAGAAATGCACCAGGGCGTCATGGACGACGGCTTACTTCCAGAAGCTGGGGAGGTACGCGGGGTTATGGCCCAGATGGAAGCTCTGCTTGAGCTTCTTGAAGGCAAATCCCGTAAGAAAGACAGCGACGGCTGAGACCCAGATCGCGAACCCCCCTGAGGGAGTCAAGCCCTTTGGGACGATCTGGCAAACGTCTGCGAACTGTTGAGCAGTTGCCAATTAAGCGCTTTTTTTGATCAGTCCCCATCACCCAGCCCGGGCCATTGGCCTCGGGCTTTTTTATTGGAATCATCTATGGGTAGCGGCAAAAGACTGCGCAAACGCCACGGATGGTGTATAAAAGCACTGGCAGGGCTCCGGCCGGGTGATGGGGATCACCGCCTTCAGCTTCCCTGCCTCCCTTTTTGGCCCTTCCTGATTCCCGTTCAGACGTGATGGCCTCACCGCCTGGAAGTAGATATCAACAAACCGGCTTCCAAAAAAGTGTTGCTCAAGCTGGGGCAACCCTAGAGAGTTGGGCAGCCAATCCCTGGCGGCGGCTATCACTGTTGCTGATCGTCTTGCTAATCAGCTTCAGCATCGGCGGAGCCGTCGGCTCGATCACCGGAGCCATTGATTGGCTCGATCCAGTGAGTGCCCTTATCTGCGTGGCCGCCATCGAGACAGCAATTCGCTCCAGAGGCCCACTCATACGTCGCGGTGGTGATGCACTACTGCTGCAATTAACAGATATGGCTCGGATTGGTTTGCTTTATGGCTTGCTACTTGACGGCTTCAAACTGCTCTAACTCAAGTTTTGCAAAGTATCTAGGCCAGCGGTTCTGCTGCAGCCAAGAGATAAAGCAGGGCCATGCGCACAGGGATGCCATTGCGGACCTGCTCTTCCACAAGTGAAATTGCTGGGTCATCGAGCACATCTCCTGCAAGCTCCACGCCCCGATTCACCGGGCCCGGATGTAGCAGTGGCACAGACGGACCGCAGTGGGCAAGCCGCGCCCGAGTGATGCCGAATTGCCGGTGGTAGGTGTCCAAGCTGGTGAGCAGATGCTGATGCATTCGCTCCTTCTGGAGTCTCAAAGTCATCACCGCATCGGCCCCGACCAGAGCCTGCTCCAGACTGCGCTCAATCCGCACTGGTCCCCGCGTCGCCACTGGATCGACCTCCTGGCCTGGTGGTGGGGCAGCCACAAAGTCGGCGAAGGCGGCGGGCAGCAAGGTGGGCGGGCCGCAGAGCACCACCTCGGCGCCGCAGGCAGTTAGGGCCCAAAGATTGGAGCGGGCCACGCGGGAATGGAGCACATCGCCCACGATCACGATCCGCTTACCCCGCAGGGCCGAGGGCGTGGGGGCTTCAGGCGCAAAGTGGCGCGCCAGGGTGAAAAGATCCAGTAATCCCTGGCTGGGGTGGCTGTGCAGGCCATCGCCGGCATTGAGTACCGCAACCCGCTCACCAGCCTGATCCAAATCGGCCGCTAGCCCTTGGGGCACCCCGGCGCAGCGATGACGCACCACCAGCACGTTGGCGCCCATGGCCACGTAGGTGCGGGCAGTATCGAGAAGGCTCTCTCCCTTGCTCAGAGAGCTGGAGGAGGGCGAAAAGCTCTGCACATCGGCAGAGAGCCGCTTGGCTGCCAGCTCAAAACTGCTGCGAGTGCGAGTGCTTGGTTCAAAGAAAAGGCTGGCCATCAACCGCCCCTGCAGGGCGGGCAACTTGCGGGCTCCAGCCACCGGCAGGGCCCGGAAGCGCTGGGCCAGGTTGAGCACAGTGGCCAAATCATCTAGCGAGAAGGCCGCCAGATCCAGCACGTGGCGGTGGCTCCAGCTGCTCAAGGGATGCGGCGACTCACAGAATCAGAGTAGGGGCTGAATTCCGCTTGCGACATTTAACAGACGCCAATTTCCAGGCCGCTGGAGATTTACCGCTTAGCGATCACCCCTGAGCCGCCTGCTGCTCTGGTTTGCGTGATGTTGATC
>JAQCGH010000047.1 GCA_027620015.1 Cyanobacteriota bacterium | reverse complement strand
TCTTTGTGGATGCCATGCTCGAGTTACTACCCCGCTATCCCGAGGTCACTGCTGTGGTTATGGGAAGAGCTACTGCTGCGCATGAATCCTTCTTGCAGGATTTAAATAATCGGGTTCGAGCGGCAGGCCTTAAGGAGCGGATTCTTTTTCTGCCAGAGGTGCCTGTGGAGCAAATGGCAGATTGGTATCGCGTGCTCGATCTATTTGTTGCACCGCAACGCTGGGAGGGATTTGGACTTACACCACTCGAGGCGATGGCTTGTGGGGTACCAGTTGTCGCTACGCGGACCGGGGCCTTTGAAGAACTTATTCTTGAAGCTGAATGTGGTTTTCTTGTACAACCGGCAAATTCAATAGAGATTGCTGAAGGTTGTGCAGAGCTTGTTAGATCAGACTCCCTAAGAAGAAGCTTTTCTCAAAGGGCGAGGTGGCGTGTTGAGGAAGATTTCTCAATTAATTCTGAGGCTAATGCCCTTAATGATATTTATAGGAAGCTCCTCGGGAAGACTAGAACTGAGGATTCCGAGCCACTGCGGCAGAATTAAACTTGACGAACCAGACTACCTCCTAGAATTACCTAGTTTTATTCCAAGATTTGTTCACTATACTAGTTGCGTGATTTTATTGCGCCATTGCTGCTGTTGCTCCTGTTGTTGCTGCTATAGCTGCTGTTGTTTTTGATATTTCTTCTGATTAATCTATAGCTGCGAATTTGCATTCGTTAGCGATTTTGCCCATTCGTCTTTTGACAAAACTGCATCTTTTTTATTGTTGATAACTAAGCAGTCGGCGTAGTCCTTTGCCTCTATGCAGAGCTTGTGAACCTTCGAGTTCACCTGAGCCATCGCAGGCCCATCCAGCAGGACAGCAGCAGCGGTGGTGGGTGATTAGGTGCTTGAGCATGGTGGCGGGGGATTCATGATGTAGCCCAGAAGGGCGCGGAGGATATGAACCAACCCGCCGCCGGCGTTTACCTTTGATAAATCTAAGCTCTTCTCCCTGGCTACGTTGCTAGGCCCATGCCACCAAGATGACGAAACAAAAGCATGCGCCAAACGCATTGAAAAACGTCGAGATCCCATAAAGATTAAAAATTATGACCCAGCTCTTTTATGTGATTAACCTCGACCGCGACATCAAGCGGCTGGCCTCGATTCGTGCAAATTTAGGAACGCTGGGTCTGCCATTCGAACGCCTGCCTGCCGTTATCGGCAAGGAGATTCCGGACTGGGAGAAACTCGTCGACCTGTCTAAATACTCCTGGCGCAACGGGCGGGCCACCCCAGGCCCCGGTGAGCTCGGATGCTATTTGAGCCACCTCAAGGCAATGGAGACCTTCCTCCGGACCAATGCCCCGTGGTGCGTGATCCTCGAAGATGACGTTGAAGTCCTCCCCACCTGCGCCGAAGTCCTCCGGTCCCTGGCCGAAAAAGACGACTGGGACCTGGTAAAACTCTTCAACTTTCATTCCGGGATGCCCGCGAAGAAGCGCGCCCTCGCCGGCGGACATCGGCTCGTCGTACACCTAAACCGCACTACCTCTTCCGCCGCCTATGTCATCAACCGCCGCGCCGCCGCGATCTTGTTGAAGTCCATGTTGCCGATCTCGGAACAATTCGACCATGCCATGGACCGCCCATGGGAGAACGGATTGCGCATCCGCGGCATCCGCCCGATGCCCGTAGTACTCGCACCCGTTGGACATACCAGCACCATCGGCTGTGTGGACAAGCAAACCAAGTCTAGGCGGACGATTGTGACGACGGTGAAGCTTTTTCTTGCCCGTGCTAGGAAGGAAATCAGCCGTTTTGGGTATGGCCTGTTCGATGCGGTGAGATAGCGGGTTAGTTGACCGGTTTACTAGGCCAGTCTCGTCCACATAGGAAGTGGGGTTGTTGTGTCTTAGCAAGCCCTAAATATCACTATCTGTCGCTAATTTGAGAAGTCTGGCGCTAGAGGAAAGACTGCTTTCCTCCTCAAGGATCAGTCCTGGTCCTTGAGGAGAGCAGGTGAGCAGATCATTCTCACCCTGCTTTGAACCAGGGTGAACGTTGATCAGCCTCGCCAAGTGGGCATTCCTCCTGCCATGAAGGTGCCCCGATTGCGCCATAGCGCCTCCGGAGTGACGAAGATGTGGCTGGCGGCTGCCAGCTTGGCGGCCTCCTGGGTGGAGCGAGTAGCCAGCAAAGCGGCAGAGAATGCAAGATCGCGCCGCGCCAGCTCTTTGAGATCGTGCAGAGCAACGGTGGATTCGGTTTGGCCATTAGTCATCTCACTTTCTCCAACTGTCTTTACCTAGGCTAAGAAGCCCTATTCAGTTCAGAAGTGAGTAGAAACACCCGTCTTATCTAACACTCAAGGGCAAGGCTCATGCCTCCCGCAACCGCGGCGAACAGGTGCTTCTACCTGTTGCTATTTGCCAGGGTCCCTTCAAGCTGGAAGAGTCCTCCATAAGGTCATCACCATGGCTGCACTCCGCGCCTTTGCCGCCTGGATTGGCGACAGCATCGGCCACGCCTTCGGCGACCCCCGCGAGGAGCACGCGACCCAGCCCCCCAAAGTGGGTGTTCAGCCCTACCGCGACCAGCCACACCGCCGCTGATCGGCCCATGCACCGGCCAGTTGCGGAATTGAGCAACCGGTTGCGGCCAGAGGTGCACTCAGGCCATCGAGGCACGTGCACCATCGAATCCGGGCCGGCCTTTCGCAGCGCCTATTCCCAAGTGGTTGATTTCGGCAAGGCTTTGGCCTCCGACTTCCGCTAGCGCAGGAACTAGCTCAGATTTAACGCAGCTAGCGATATCAGGCTACCGCTAGCTGATCAAGTCAATGGTCAAAAGCTAGTTGTAGAAAGGCCTTTTGTAGTTGCCCCAGCTCATCTGATAAACAGCATCTCTTGGTAGCTAGGCAGGGGCCAGAGATCATCGTCGACCAAGCCCTCTAGACCATCCACCGCCGCACGCAAGTTGCCGATTAGCGGCATCAGGGTGTCAGCACAGTGATGCATGTGAGCTGCGGTGCCGTGGGGAGCAGCATGTAGGGACAGATCGAGGCTCTCGCAACCGTTGTTGAGCTGCTCAAGCAGCTCGCCCAATTGATTGCGCAATTTGAGATTTGGATGCAAACCCATCGCCTGCTGCTCCTGGAGGGCTTGGCCCAGCTCACCTAGGTAGCGAACTGCTGCTGGATACACCTGAGTGCGAGCGATCTGCAAGGCTAGCTTTGCCTCCACTTCAATCGCCAGCACATACTGCTCGGCATACACCTCAAAGCGACTCTCCAGCTCAACCGCAGTGAGAACTCCTTGGCGCTCAAACAGCTCCCGCACCTCCTGGCGCTGCAGCACTGGCAAGGCATCGGCGCAGGTGCGCAGGTTTTCCAGGCCCCGTTCTTCAATAGCCAGGCGATGCCATTCGCTGGAGTAACCGTCGCCGCCAAACACTACGGCGCCGTGCTCGCGCATCACCTGCTGGAGCACGTTGAAGGCTGCTTCTCCAAGGGCGGTGCCGCTGTCGAGCTGACTCTGTAGCCGATCTGCCACCCACTGGATCGAATCGGCCAGGATCGTATTGAGTGCCACTAATGGGCCAGCTACCGATTGTCCGGAGCCAACGGCGCGGAATTCAAAGCGGTTGCCGGTGAAAGCAAAGGGTGATGTGCGGTTGCGATCGCCAGGGTCTTTGGTGAGGTCGGGAAGGGTGTCCACCCCCAAGGTCATCAAGCCACCCTTGGCCGAACTCTGCAAGCTGCCCTCGCGAATCTGGTTGAAGACATCCTCGAGCTGGCTGCCCAAATACACCGAGATAATTGCCGGCGGTGCTTCGTTAGCACCAAGGCGGTGATCGTTGCTGGCTGTGGCAATCACCGCCCGCATCAGCGGACCGTAGCTGTGGACCCCGCGGATTACTGCAGCGCAGAACAGCAGGAACTGGAGGTTGTCGTGGGGCGTTTGGCCGGGGTCGAGCAGGTTGCCCTGGGTGGCGTTGCCGATCGACCAGTTGACGTGCTTACCCGATCCATTGATCCCCGCAAAAGGTTTTTCATGCAGGAGGCAGGAGAACCCGTGTTTTTTGGCCGTGGCCTTGAGCACGGTCATAGTGAGCTGCTGGTGGTCGGTAGCAACGTTTGCCGCCTCGAAGTAAGGCGCAATTTCAAATTGACCAGGTGCCACCTCGTTGTGGCGGGTCTTTGCAGGAACGCCCAGGCGGTAGAGCTGCTGCTCCACGTCCTGCATGAACACCTGCACTCGCTCGGGGATGGCACCGAAGTAATGGTCGTCGAATTGCTGGCCCTTAGCGGGAGGGGCGCCAAACAGGGTGCGTCCAGCGAGGAGAAGGTCTGGGCGCAGGGCGACAAAGGCGTTGTCGACCAGGAAATACTCCTGCTCGGCGCCGCAGCTGGAGTTCACCGGAGCAACGTTGGTTTCACCCAGCAGACGCAGCAGTCGCTGGGCCTGCCGGTTCATCGCGGCATTGGAGCGCAGTAGCGGTGTCTTTTTATCCAGGGCCTCACCGGTCCAAGAAACAAAAACGGTGGGAATGCAAAGGGTGACCCCATTGGGGGTCTGCATCAAATATGCGGGGCTAGTGATATCCCAGGCGGTGTAGCCGCGGGCTTCAAAGGTGGAGCGGATGCCCCCATTGGGGAAGGAAGAACCATCGGGCTCACCCTGCACCAGCAGCTTGCCGGTGAATTCGGTGATCACCCGACCATCACTTTTTGGAGAAATGAAGCCGTCGTGCTTTTCGGCAGTCAGGTTGGTGAGCGGATAAAAAACGTGGGCGTAATAAAGGGCACCTCGGGAGGTAGCCCATTCCTTCATCGCCTTGGCTACAACGTTGGCCACAGACAAATCGAGTTTGCCGCCTTCCCTGATGGTGAGTTGGATCGACTTAAAGATGCGTCCAGGCAATGCCTCTTTCATCGCCTGTAGGCCGAATACGTCGCTAGCCCACAGCTCATCGAAGCGGGCTGCAGCAGTTGTCACCACGGGGCGTCGCCGCTGAATCTGCTGCAAGGCGGCGTAGCGGTGCGAGCTAGGCATGGAACCTATTTCAAAAGGCTTTATCCACCTATCCAATGCGGCGAGCCCGCCCTCTTGTGTAGCCGGCGCTACAAAAATGATGTTCTAACTTCGGAGCCGTGGCTACGGCGACAGACTGGCTAGCTCAGATCAAGTAGCGGCGAATGCAGGGTCGACTCCAGAACACCAGTGCAGCGGTGGTCACCGCCCAAAGCAAACTAAACAGCACCGCGGTGATCAATCGGCCTTCAGCGAGCAGCGCCATGCGCACGATTCCGTAAGGCAGCCCCACCGCTAAGGCCATAGCCAGGGCCACAATCGCCAGGATCTGGCCCCAGGCACGCCACTTGAGCAGGGCGATCGAGGCCACTAGACCCACCACGGCCGTAGGCAAGACGGCACTGGCGCCCACGACGAGATTGGCCGTGCGCCAAATGGGATCCAGCAGGATTACCACCAGGACGAAGGGAATGACCAGACCATTGGCCACCAGCCCTAGACGAGCCAGGGTCACGTAGCCGCGGGGGGGCTGCTGCAACATCGCAAACTCGGCGCTAGCCACTCACCATGTTCATCCATGGGTAGACGGCAGGATGGTGGAGTTCGCAAATGGAAGGGGATTGCAACTCGATTTGGCTTCGTCCAAAACAGAAGCCCAAGGGCCAGCTACAGCATTTTCGCCACTGCAACGCGGACCCCTGACAACACTGCAGGTGAACCTTGGTTACCGCTGTAACCAGGCCTGCAGCCACTGCCACGTCAATGCCGGGCCATCCCGCACCGAAATGATGGATGCGGCCACCCTGGCACTGATCCCGCCAGTTCTGGCGGCTCGCAAGCTGAGCTGCCTCGACCTCACCGGTGGAGCTCCAGAGCTCCACCCCCAGTTCAGGGAGTTGGTGGTAGCTGCTCGCGAGCTCGGCGTCGAAGTGATCGATCGATGCAACCTCACAATTCTCTCGGAACCCGGCCAAGCCGATTTAGCCAGCTTTCTTGCTGATCAGGGTGTCACGGTAGTGGCCTCCCTGCCGTGCTACAGCGCCGAAAACGTTGATCGCCAGAGAGGCAGCGGCGTTTTTGAGCGCAGCATCCAAGCTCTGCGCCAGCTCAATGCTCTTGGCTACGGCCAGCCAGGCAGAGGACTAGATCTGCAGCTCGTCTACAACCCCCAGGGGGCTGCCTTACCCCCTCCTCAGGGCCAACTAGAGGCCGATTACCGCCGCGTGCTCGCCGCCGATTTCGGGGTTGTATTCACCAGCCTCTACGCCCTAGCCAATATGCCGATCCAGCGTTTTGCCAACTGGCTCCAGGCCCAGGGCGAGCTGGATTCCTACCAAGCCCTTTTGCAAAATAAACACTGTGGCGCGAATCTCGAGCGGGTCATGTGTCGCTCGCTGATCAGTGTCGATTGGCAGGGCTGGCTTTATGACTGCGATTTCAACCAGCAGCTGGGCATAGGCGCAAGTGGTCTGTCCAGACGCCATTTAAGTGAGCTGCTGGGCCGGGATCCGCAGGGGGACGCTGTAGCAGTTGCAGATCACTGCTTTGGCTGCACAGCTGGAGGTGGTTCCAGCTGCGGCGGTGCCTTAAGTAGCCTCGCGAACTAAATGCCTCCTAGTCACAATCAAAATTTTCAGCCTCTTCTCCATTTTCTTTTCGAACTGCCTCAATAATATGCGAGATATAACAAGGGAAGTGAGCCCCAACATATTTACGAAAATCCTCCTGCATTTGATTTAAAGTTCCTTCCCAAGGAATGAAAAGAGTTCCAGCGGCCCTCGATCAGCTCATGACGATGCAGATCTACATTTTGTCGATCCGATGTCATTTAATTGGACACCTTTTAGATTTAAGCGCATCCTTTTACTCTCTGCTCTTTCCCATCCGCGAGCCTGTGTTGCCTGGCTTGTTCGGTTCCAATTGGTTCGATCGGCTCAAGGCAGCCTCTTGTGTGGAGGTTCGATTTTTTGACACCGTCAACTGGAACACCACTTTTTCAAAGGTGCTGATGCGCCTCAGCGCTGGCTACATGCCCGTGAGTGAACTTGGCTCGGGCACTGTTATCGGCAGGCTCTGTTGAGCAAGCAGTGCATTGGCTCAGTCCTGCTGATACCCCTTGGGCTGGGATGGCTGCTGGCCCATTCGGCGCAGGGCCTGCAGCGACCTGCTAATCCAGTAGCAGTTTGCGTGGTGGCCCCCAGAGTTGAGCCGATGGCTGAGGGCGATGCCATTGGCCTTGTGCCTACGCCCATGCCCCTGCTGGTAGTGGTCGAACCCCTCTTGGAGCTCCGCATCGAGCGAAAGGGCCTCCTGGCCTGGCAGCAGCTAAGGCCTACGGGGCAACCCTTCCGCTCTCCCATCGCTTGGCCCCTGGCCCCCATCGCCCCCGGAGAGGTGGTAGTGGTGCATCTGCGCCCCGAACAGGCGGAGGAAGGCAGCTTTGCCCAAGTGCAACTAGTGGGTGCCGACCCCGAGCGGATGGCCCGCACCGCGTCCCTGATCCGCTCCCTAGGCCAAAGCCCCACTGCCTGGTTGGCAGCGATCGAGACGGCCCTGGAAGCTGGAGATGTTTCGCTGGCCTGGGCCCTGCTGTTTGAACCCCAGCTTCCCGATTCAGCCGATCTGGCCGCCCTGCGCAATGAGGTAGCGAGCAAGGGCTGCGGCGACTAAATCACACCGCAATCATAATAATACGTCAGTACTATTTTACGCTAATATTGCGGCCCTCGAGCAATAGGAATGGCGAGCGATCTGATCTGGCTGGGTCCCTTGCAGCCTTCGCATCAGGACCTCGAACCCCTGCTCCTGCCCCTAGCCGGCGAAACAGTGGCGGCAGGCTTTCCCAGCCCTGCCGATGACTACATCGAAGCAACGATCGATCTAAATGGGGCCTTGATTCCGCGACCGAGCTCCACCTTTTTGATGCGGGTAGACGGCGATGCTATGCGTGGGGAGGGCATCCATCACGGCGATCTATTGGTTGTCGACCGCAGTGTTGGACCCCATACGGGCTCCACAGTGGTCGCCGTGCATGAGGGGCACTTTCTGCTGCGGAGACTGGAAGGAACATCCACCCATTGGCGGCTAGTGGCCAGCGATGCCACTATCCCTGCCATTGCCCTTCAAGGTGACAATCCCGACCTACTGATCTGGGGAGTGGTGATCCATGCGGTACATCACCTCTGGAAGCCATCGCCACAATCTCGAGCCCGAGGAAGCGTTTATTAGCGTTCACCAGAAGCCCTTGGAGTAAAGCCATAGGCCTAACAATCCCATTGGCACAAACACTGCGCCAAGGATCTGCAACTTGACGGTGCGCGGAGATGGCGAGTTTGGACGAGGCATCGGGATCAGGATTAGGGGAGAACAAAAAATCTGGCGATAGGTGGGCTAAGCAAAGGGGGGCGGCTCCACTTCACACGACAAGCAACGGTGGCGTATTTATCCTGGACTGCCATCCAGAATCATGAACCTACGCAGACGCGGTGTTTTCTGACAATTTTTGTCGTGATAATCGCGGCGATCGTGGCAGGTTGGACGAAGGAGCGCTGGTGAGCATTTCTTCCTCATTAATAGTTCCCCTGGTGCTGATCGCCGCGGCAACAAGCCAATTTCTACATCTGGGGCTAAATGCCAGGGTCAAAAACCGTTTAGGCAGGGCTGGCAGAGCAAGGTCTTGCATCCACCCCCATGGAGGGACCCTCAACAGGCAAACATTTGCGGCTTCCCACGGCTACCTGGTCTGTGCGAAAAGCCTTTTTTAAGTAGCGAGGGTGCGGTATGGCTTATCAACCAAGAAGCAACTTCACAATCGCCATCTGATTAGTTCAAGCTATTGTCATGAGTTCTTTGCACACGCCAGCCTGTTTGCTATGAGTTAGGTCAAGCACAGCAGCATCAGGTTGGAGGCTATATGGCAACCAACAGAATCAACCCTTAGCCTTGACCTCGAGATCGTGGGCACCCTTTTGCTCAAGGTGGGAATGGATGGCCTCTTTTAAAACAACTCCAAGTTTTTTATCCTCGAGGATGGTTAAAAGCTTTAGGGCTCGATGCTGATCACCTGAAAGCTCAACGGTAATTCTTGGCATGACTGCGAACTGTAAATTTAATGCAACCTTTCGAATCATACTATATATAGAGCGACTGAGTATCTATACCTAAGAACTAACGCCTTCCTGCAGGGCTTTGGTCAATAAATGGGCAAAATTTCCCAGTGAATAAGTGACTAAGCATTATGGCAGAAGCGCAGAATGTATCTATCGGCACCAAAGCGTGCAGCTAGTCACTACGCCAACGACAAAATCTGATTAATAAATAATATCTAGCGCCACAGTATCTGCCTAAAGATGTAGGGCGCGCGATTGGCTAAACTATACTTGATTAAAACAGAGACGCCTTAATGGCAGGAGAAATCGACGAGCCTGAGCCAAACAGCAGAGCGGAAAACCAAGACACAAAGGTCTTCTCTTCACGCGCTGGTCCCAGAGCCGGAAGAATGGCTTTTTAAAGAGTTACCTATGGCGCGGGCAACATCGCCACTAGATCAGCTGCAGGAGTATCTGCGCCAAAGCCAGCTGCTCGGCTCAATCAGCAGCGCTCTCTATTACGACCAGAACACGGTGATGCCGGCGGCCGGCGCCGAATGGCGTGGCGACCAACTAGCGCTGTTAGCCAGCCAGCTACACGCACGCCAGAGCAGCCCTGCTTACGCCGATTTAGTGGCGACGGCGGAAGCCGACCTACAAGAGAACACTCCGGTAGAGGTGCGCCGCAACCTGCAGCTTCTGCGACTTGAGCTAAACCGCCAGCGCTGCCTAGACCCCCAGCTTGTGACTCAGATCGCCCAGGCACAGTCGCGTGGCAATGCCATTTGGCAGGAGGCCCGACGTCGCAGCGACTTCAGCATCTTTGCTCCGGAACTGGAAAGCCTGATCGGCCTCCGCCGCGAACAAGCGAACCAACTTGCCGCCGCTGAAGCTCAACGCCGAAGCCCCTGGGAAATTCTGGCCCAGCCGTTTGAGCCCGACGTCAGCAAAGAACGCCTGCAGCAGCTATTTGCCCCATTGCAAACCGAGCTGCCTGTCTTGCTCCAGCAGGCAAGAGAAAATCATGTAGTTCCCCTACCTGAGCTAGACGAAGACCTACAGGAAAACCTCTGCAGCGAGCTGCTCAATAGCTGGGGCTACAACCCGGCCTACTGCCAACGCTCCCGCTCTGCCCACCCCTTCTCCTGCACCATGGGCCCACAGGACTTCCGAATCACAACCCGAGTGGTGCCGGATCAGCCCTTCTCTGCCTTCCTGGCCACCGCCCATGAATGGGGACACTCTTTGTACGAACAAGGCCTACCCCGCAAGAAAAACCACTACTTCCCCTGGCCTCTGGGCGAGGCCACGTCTATGGGCGTGCATGAGTCGCAGTCGCTGTTTTGGGAATGCCGCGTGGGTCGTAGCCGCGCCTTCGCCGAGCGATGGCATCCGCGCTTCTGCTCCGGCCTGGGCCGTGATCCCTGGGGAGACGCCTTCGGCTTCTGGCAAGGGCTTAATCCCCTGCGCCCCGGTCTGATTCGGGTGGAAGCCGACGAGCTGAGTTACTGCCTACACATCGTGCTGCGGTTTGAACTGGAGCTGGCCCTGCTCGAGCAGGGGATGCCGGTGGCGGAGCTTCCAGAGAGATGGAACCACCGCATGGGAGCACTGCTAGGTCGAATACCCTCAAGCGATTCGGAGGGTTGTCTTCAAGATATCCACTGGGCTGAGGGAATGTTTGGCTATTTCCCGAGCTATGCACTGGGCCATCTGATCAGCGCCCAACTATCGGAAACCATGGAGCAGGAGCTTGGAGGCTCGGGTGCAATCGAGGCCGCTATCGCAGCAGGCCAGGAGGGCAGAT